>DBLB01000168.1:0-174 GCA_002298695.1 Clostridiales bacterium UBA735
TGTCCGCCCGGCAGCACGCACCAACCCTTCCGAACCCCCGGGCGGATCCGTGCGATCCTATATGCGCCGCGTATCCCGCTTCCGTCATGGGAAGCGCGAAACCTCAGCGCTCCTCGAGGATCTTGTCCAGCTCGCGCTTGAAGCTGTCGATATCCTTGAACTGCCGGTAGACCG
>DBLB01000168.1:258-719 GCA_002298695.1 Clostridiales bacterium UBA735
TCGCGGTCGAGCGAATTCTGGATGCTCTGCTCGATCTCGTCGGTCGCATCCTCCAGCGCCTGCATCGGCACGGGCCGCTTTTCACAGGCGCGGAGCATCCCGTTGAGGATCTTGTTCCGGTCAAATGCCTGCCGGATGCCGCCGCGCTTGATAACAACGATCGGCAGACTTTCCACCGTCTCATAGGTCGTAAACCGCTTCTGGCAGGACAGACACTCGCGCCGCCGCCGGATGCTCACCCCGTCCTCGGAATGACGGGAATCGACGACTTTGCTCTCCTGAAATCCACAGTACGGACACTTCATGGCGTTTCTCCTCTCGGTATCTCTAAATTTATTCCATTGTAGCAAATTTTCCGCCCCTTGTCCATGCCAAAATCCGGCGGAATCCGGTTGCCTTTCGACGGACTTTCTGCTATGCTGTACAGAGTGTATCCGAAATCAGCAAAGGGGGCGCGGCGG
>DBLB01000168.1:755-7315 GCA_002298695.1 Clostridiales bacterium UBA735
GTTGAAAAAAGGTCTCGGCTGGCTGGGCGAAGCACGCATCCCGCTCTATGCGGGCAATACGGCGTTTTTCCTGCTGCTCTCGGTCTTCCCGCTGGCAAGCCTGCTTCTGGCCATGCTTCAGCGGACCAGCCTTCAGCAGGCGGACGTGCTGCGCTTTCTGGCGCAGGTCTCGCCGGAGGCGCTCCTGCCGCTGTTTGAAAGCCTGCTCGCCGGCCTCTACCAGGTGCAGCCGGTGTCGCTGATCTCCGTCAGTGCAGTCACGCTTGCCTGGTCGAGCTCCAAGGGAATGTACAGCCTGCTTCAGGGGCTGAACGCCGTCGACGGCCTCCGCGAGACGCGCTCCTATCTGCGCCTGCGTCTGCTCTGCATCTTCTGTACGCTGGCGATGCTGCTGGCTCTCGTGGTGACGCTGCTGCTGAACGTCTACGGCAAATCTCTGCTGCGCCTGCTGGCCGGCAGCGGCGGCTGGGTCGACCGGGTGCTGGAATTTTCCATGCGCTATCTGCACCTCTATTCCACGGCCTTCCTGCTGCTGATCTTCACGTTTTTCTATCTCGTCCTGCCAAATGCCCGCCAGCGCCTGACGCGCGTGCTGCCCGGCGCGCTGGCCGCCGCCGTGGCCTGGAACGTGTTTTCTTCGGCACTTTCGATTTATGTAAACCATTTTCCGCGCGCCGCCAGCCTGTACGGCAGCCTGACGCTGCTGCTGTTCAGCCTGCTCTGGCTGTATATCTGCATCTCCATCATGTTCTACGGCGCGCTGCTCAACCGCCTGCTGGCCGGAAGGAGCGACTGAAATGTTCGGCTATGTCACGGCAAACCTTGCTGCGCTGGACGATGCGCAGCGCCTGCGCTACCGCGGCTGCTACTGCGGCCTCTGCCGCGCGCTGCAAGCGGAATACGGCGCGCCGGCGCGGATGGCGCTGACCTACGATATGACGTTTCTCACGCTGCTGCTCTCCTCGCTCTATGAACCGGACGAGCAGACCGGCACGCAGCGCTGCGCCGCGCATCTGTTCCATCCGCACGCATGGTGGCAAAACCGCATCACGCGCTATGCCGCGGCCATGAATACGCTGCTGGCCTATGACAAATGCCTCGACGACTGGCAGGACGACCGGAATCTGCTCCGCCGCGCCGAGGCGCAGCTGCTTGCCCCGGCGGCGCGCCGGGCGGCTGCGGACTGGCCGCGGCAGAGCGATGCGGCGGCGCAGCAGCTGCGGCAGCTTGCCGCGCTCGAGCAGCCCGGTCTGCCCTTTTCCGAGGACGCCGCAGCCTGTTTCGGGAACCTGATGGCCGAATTGTTCGTCTATCAGGAAGACCGCTGGTCCCCGGCCCTGCGCCGCTTCGGCTTTGCTCTCGGAAAATTCGTCTATTTTCTTGACGCAGCCTGCGACCTGGCGGACGATACGCGCCGCGGACGCTATAATCCGCTCACCCCGCTGCGCCTTGCCTCCGGGCAGGATTTTGCGCCGCAGCTGCGGCTGCTGATCGCAGACGCCGCGGCGGAATTTGAACGCCTGCCGCTGGTGCAGGACGCCGGGCTGCTGCGCAATGTGCTCTATCTCGGCGTCTGGCAGCAGTTTTCCCGCCATTTCCCAACGGAAGCGTCCGTTGACGCAAAAGGAGAACAGATACATGGATCAGGATCCCTACCGCGTTCTGGGGCTGGAGCCCGGCGCGAGCGATGAGGAGGTCAAGCGCGCTTACCGTGCGCTGGCAAAAAAATACCACCCGGACATCAATCCGGGCGACGCGCAGGCGGCGGCGCGCATGAACGAGATCAACGCCGCCTATGACGCCATCAAAAACCCGCAGCCCGCCGCACAGCAGACGGCATACCGGGAAGATTACGGCGACCCGTTCGCCGGCTGGTACCGCGCGTCCGACCGGCAGGCCGACCCGCTGGAATCCGCCCGTCGCTGGCTGCTGGTCGGGGCCTACGGCAATGTGCTGCAATCGCTCGGCGCCGTGCCGGAGACGCAGCGGACGGCGGAGTGGTATTACCTGGCCGCCGTTGCCAACGCCAACCTCGGCAGCCGCGTGCTGGCGCACGAGCAGATCCTCCACGCCTGCGCGATGGATCCCGGCAACGCGAATTATCAGCGCTTCCGCACCGAGCTGGAAAAGCCCGGCGAGGCATACCGGCAGACGCAGAGCGGCCTCCATGTCGATCTGGGGCAGGGCCTCTGCGCGGCCTGCGGCGCGTGCTCGCTGTTCTCCTGGCTCTGCGGCGGCGGCTTCGGCTGCCCGGTGATCTGCTGCTGTTGAGCAAGGGCGGCCGCAACCGACGACCGCGTCACCAGACGACGCACCGGACCTCTGGAAAGGAGATTGTCTTATGAAACAGAAACGATGGATCGCATGCCTGCTGGCCTGCGTGTTGCTGCTGACGCTCGCGGCCTGCCGGAAGCAGACCGCGCCCGTACAGGACGCAGATACGCCGGACGCTGCCGTTACGGATCCTTCACGGTTGCCTGACGGTTCAGAGGCCGGTTCGGAGAACGGTTCCGAACCGGGGGAACCGGACACGGACACGCCGGAACAAAGCCCGGATGAGACCATAAACGAGACCCCGGACACGCCGGAAACCGCCCAGCCGGACCCGGATGCGCCACTGTCCGTGTCCTATCAGCAAACCCGCTATTACGGCATGGTGGATGACGGCATGGCCTGCTATGTCGACTATCCCCGCATCCGCGTCAACGACGCGGAATATACGGCGCTGGCCGACGCGCTCGATACGCTGAATGCGGCGCTCTATCAGAAGGCGTTTTCCACGGGCGAGGCCCTGACGGCGCTGCCGCGCAGCGATATGATCTACAGCGCATCGATCACGCAGTCCGTTCTGCGCGCCGACCAGGCGTGTCTCAGCCTCCTGTTTGAAACGTTCCGCAGCGACGGCGCAGAGCAGCCCGAATGGTCGTTCGCCGCAGCCAATTTTGACCCAAAAACCGGCGCGCAGCTGACGCTGGACGATGTGTTTTCCGACGCTTCGGCGCTGCCGGAGCTTCTGCGGGCGCGGCTGGAGGCGGCATATCCCGGCGTTTCGTTCACAGCCGACCTCTGGGCGGTGCTCTCGTCCGGGACGGACTGGGAGGAGCGCGCAGACACGGACGGACTGCGCTATACCTGGGCGCTGAGCTATGACGGTGTGGAATTCTACTTCGCGCCCGGTTCGATCGCGGACTACGGCGCGGGCGCGTTCCATGTCACGGTCCGCTATGATGAACAGCCCGCGGCGCTGCGCGGGACGTTCCGGACGCTGCCGCGCGCCTATGCCGTGTCGCTGGCCCATCAGACGGAATACGAGACGGATCTGGACGGCGACGGCACGGCGGACCGCCTGCTGGTCGAGGTCCCGGCCACGATGCAGACCGGCTGGGCGGTGGAGCAGCTGACCGTCACGGTGGACGGCGTACAGACGTCGCAGCCCTGCCCGGCCAACACCACCGCGGTGCAGCTTTATCTGCTCCATACGGCGCAGGACACGCTGCTCTATGCGCAGTGCACCGACACGGCCGGGACAGGGGCGCTGATGATCTTCCGCCTCGGCGCGGACGGCGCGGAATTCGTGCAGACGATGACACAGACGCGCCTGCATATCCGCGAGGCAAACGGTGCGTTCTGGTCGGATATTCTGACAAATCCGGAACAAATCTGCCTGGATACGGCGGAGGGCGTCGGGCTGATCTATGCAGCGGATGCAGACGGGCTGCCGCAGCTTGCGGAGTGAGGGAGGACAAAATGTCAGAACAGGAGATTCGTCTGGTTGCGCTCGATCTGGACGGGACGCTGCTGGATTCGCAGAAGCGCCTGACGGCGCGCAGCCTTGCGGCGCTGGAGCGCGCTGCGGCACGCGGCATTGCGATCGTCCCGACAACGGGCCGCTTTTTCGACGCGATCCCGGAGGTGCTGCGCGTGCAGCCCTTCCTCCGCTATGCCATCACCATCAACGGCGCACAGGCGCTCGACGTCCGGACAGGCGAGGTGATCTACCGCGCGGAGATGCCGTGGCAGCTGGCCGTGTCGCTGATGGAATATCTGGAAAGCCGCGGGTCGCTCTACGACTGCTATCAGGACAGCTGGGGCTGGATGACGGCGGCGATGATGGAACGTGTGGATGAGTATGTCCGCGACCCGATCTATCGGGAGATGATCCGGACGTACCGCAAGCCGGTGCCGGAGCTCAAGGCGTTTATCCGGGCGCGCGGACGCGGCATCCAGAAGGTGCAGGCGTTCCCGGGCGATGCGGCGGTCCGCGCAGATCTGCTTCAGACGTTGGACAAACGCTTCCCGGGACTGGTTGCAACGACGTCCATCCCGGAAAACGTGGAGATCAACGCCGCGGCAGCCAACAAGGGACAGGCGCTTCTGGCGCTGGCGGCGCATCTCGGACTGCGGCGGGAGCAGACGATGGCGTTCGGCGACGGGTCAAATGACATCAGCATGCTCCGAGCGGCAGGCGTCGGCGTGGCCATGGCGAACGCATCGCCCGCGGTGCTGGCCGCGGCGGATCGCACGACTGCATCCTGCGATGAGGACGGCGTCGCGCAGGTGCTGGAACAGCTTTTAGACCGCTGAAATATGGAAAAAACAGCCCCGGAGCGCTGCGGAACGCAGACTCCGGGGCTGTAATTGTCCGAACAGGCCTGGAGGGTGATCGGTGCTGGTGCGTGGGGATCCGCCCGGCGGGCTTGCGGAAAATCAGGGCGTACTGCCGGGCGGACAGGATTTTTATTTGCAGTGCAGAAGGCGCTCCTGATGCGATCATCAGGAGCGCCGGAATTTTTGCCCGGACAGGATCAGTCGGGGACTTTGAGGTATTGGCTGGACATATAAGCGCGCTGCGTATCATACCAGATCTCACACCATTCATCCGACACACCGATCACGGCGACGGAGCTGCCTTCCGGCATGGTCATGAGGATGTTGCTGGACGTGGACGGGGCGGAGCGGACATTGATGTCGCCCGTCGTGACCATCTGCGCCGCCGTGGCGGTGAAGTCCGCGCTCAGGTCGCCGTACCAGTCTGCGTCATTGCGCGCCGGGACGCCGCCGGCGTTGTTCGCGCCGATGATCGCCGCGACCATGCAGGAATCCTTCGTGGTCAGCGTGGCAAGGCCGGAATCTCCGCGGACCGTTGCGCTCCACGTATCGGAAGACCAGGTCAGTGCAAGGCTGTACGTCGTCCCCTCCATTTCGACCGTATAGGGCGTGATGTCATCCATCGGTTCGGTCTGACGGTAATCCGCATTCACGATGATCTGCGAGAGCGTCACGGCATCCTGCTCCGGCAGTTGCACGGGGTCGCCGTCGTTATAGCAGATGCTGGCGGTGCCGGTCGGCTCCGGTTCGGTGACGACCGGGACGTTGACGGCGAACATGCCGCTCGTGCCGTCCTGCTCGAACGTGAAGATCAGCGTCTGGGCCGAACCCTTCGGGACGATGGTGAAGCCGCCCTCGCTGCCCGTGACCGTATAGAGGCCCGATTCTTCATAATACGCGCGGAATGCATCGGCCAGCGTCTCGCCGTCTTCGAGCGCGTCGCTGCCGCAGGCATAGGCCGTGCCGGGCTGGATCTGCGCGCCCATGTTGTCGACCAGTGCGCTGTCGGCAATCAGGTGCAGCGGCAGCAGAATGTCGAGGCGGCTGCCGTCGAGCGCGACCTCGCGGTGCGTGCCCATGAAGATGTAATAGTTGGCGACGTCTTTGGCGTAGAGCACCCAGTGGTCGATGCCCGTTTCGCTCTGCTTCGTGAACAGATAGCACGTGCCGTGGGCGTTGGTATAGGCGGCAGAGGTAACGCCGTCGTTGTTTTTGGTGATGGTCTTGACCAGGGACGAGAGCTTTTTGGTGGTTTCAAACTGGTAGCCGCCGTAGGACAGGTAGTCTCCCTCGTTGAGCTTGGTCGAGAGCGGCAGCTTCAGCTCCGCTTCCGAGGAGAACGCCTGCGCGAGGACGGTCGTGTCCGGCGCGGCGGAGCAGCTCTTGGCGATGACGACGATAACAGCGACGAACACCACGAGGATGGCGGCCAGGGTCAGCAGCGTCTTTTTCGGCAATTCCATCAGACGACGGAAAAAACTCTTGGGCTTTCTTCTGCGCCGGGGCTGATTCGTTCTTTCTTCTTCCATCTGAATCCCTCCGTATGACAGTTGGCTTTCAATGTGCCGCACGGGGTGCGGACACCGACAGCTTTTCACAAGTATAGCATACTTTACGGAAAATAGCAAATATTCGCTGGAAAGTCGCCGATCTTTTTTCTTGCAGATTCCGTCAGAACATGCTATGCTGAGTACCGATAAAATTTCCGGAGGTGCGCGATGCGGTTTCCCTGTCTGGTGCTCGATCACGATGATACGGTCGTGAACAGCACGGCTGTTATTCATTTTCCGTCCTTTCAGGCGTATCTGGCGAGAGTGCGACCGGGCGTGGAGTATACGCTGGAGGAGTATTTCCGCAAAAATTTTGACCCGGGGGTGCTTCCGCTGTTCCGGGATGTGCTGGGCTTCAGCGACGAGGAGCTGGAAGGGGAGTTCCGCTTCTGGCAGGACTGG
>DBLB01000071.1 GCA_002298695.1 Clostridiales bacterium UBA735
GCACCGACTGCGGCGAATGCTCCCGCGTCTGTCCGCAGCACATCCCGCTGCACCTGCTCAACCGCAAATTCATCAAGGACATCAACGAGCTCTACGGCGAATATCAGGCCGGCGCGGACTTCGACAGCCGCCCGCCGCTCATGAACTTCACCAAGGACGACTGCGAGCCGTCCGTCGTCTACGAGAGGGGAGGCGCGAACGGATGAAAAAACTCGCACTTTCTGCCCTGAACGAGCTGCTTGCGGCCATCAACGCCGCTGAGACCCTGTACATCCCGGCGGACGATGCCGCCGGTCAGGCCAGCTTCACCCGCTGGCAGGCAGGCATGACGCTCTCCAAAAAGCTCAACACCGTCCGCTCCGCCAAAGACCTGTTTTTCCCGCAGGTGGAAAACCTGATGGGCTTCCGCGTCAGCGAGAAGCAGATCGAGCTGATCGAGACGCGCGACGAGACTGCGCCGTTCGTCCTGTTCGGCGTCCGCGCGTGCGACGCGCGCAGCTTTGAAATTCTGGACAAGGTGTTTCTGGCCGATCCGGTCGACACCTACTATCAGGCCCGGCGCGAACACGGCACCATCGTTACAATGGCCTGCACGCGCCCCGAGGAGACCTGCTTCTGCAGTGCGTTCGGCATCGACGCGGCAAACCCGGCGGGCGACGTGACCTGCTGGATGGCGGGGGACGCGCTCTACTGGCGCGCGAACACCGAGAAGGGCGAGGCCCTGACCGCGAAGCTGCCCATGCTGGAGGACTCCAGCGAGGAAGCCGTCACGGCGCAGCAGGAAGCGACGCGCGAAATTCTGAAAAAGCTCCCGCTCGCGAACCTCGACCTCTCCAAATTCGGCGCGGGCAAGACGAAGGAGCTGTTCTCCCGGCCTGAATGGAAGCAGCTCTCCGAGGCGTG
This sequence comes from Clostridiales bacterium UBA735, assembly GCA_002298695.1. Taxonomy (GTDB): domain Bacteria; phylum Bacillota; class Clostridia; order Oscillospirales; family Oscillospiraceae; genus CAG-170. Next base: position 904 of record DBLB01000071.1, read on the forward strand.
CCTCGGCTGCGGCACCTGTACGTTCGTATGCCCGACGTGCCAGTGCTATGACATTCAGGAGTTCAACAATGGCAAGACCGTTCGCCGCTTCCGCTGCTGGGACAGCTGCATGTATTCCGACTTCACCAAGATGTCCGCCGGACAGCCGCGCCCGACGCAGCTCGAGCGCTTCCGCCAGCGGTTCATGCACAAGCTGGTCTACTTCCCGGACAACAACGACGGCTACTTCGGCTGCGTCGGCTGCGGCCGGTGTCTGGCCAAGTGCCCCATCCATATGAACATCGTCAAGGTCGTCAAAACGTTGGGAGGTGCCGAAGCATGAGACCTGATCCCCTGATCCCGGCCATCGGCGTCGTGACGAACATCCGCGTCGACACGCCGGACGTCAAGACGTTCCGCGTCGTCGGCCTCGACGGCAAAAAGCCGTTTGAGCACATCCCCGGTCAGTGCGCGATGCTGTCGATCCCCGGCGTGGGCGAAGCGCTGTTTTCCATCACGTCCAGCCCCACGGAGCCGGATTTCGTCGAATTTTCGATCAAGAAATGCGGCTGCGTGACCCAGTGGCTCCACGGCATGGAGGCCGGCCAGCAGATCACCGTCCGCGGTCCTTACGGCAACGGCTTCCCCGTGGACACCGACTTCGCGGGCAAGGACCTGCTCTTCATCGCGGGCGGCATCGGCCTGGCCCCGCTGCACTCGGTCATCAACTACTGCCGCCACTACCGCGACCGCTACGGCAGCATCGACATCGTCTACGGCTCCCGCTCGAAGGAGGATCTCGTCGACTTCCAGGAGATCCTCGACGTCTGGTGCAAGGAGGACGGCATCCATGTCCACCTGACCATCGACCGCGAGCAGTCCGACTGGGACGGCCACGTCGGCTTCGTCCCGAACTACGTCAAGGAGCTTGGCTTCGACACGGGCAAGACCGTCGTCATGTGCGGCCCGCCCATCATGATCAAGTTCACGCTGGGCGGACTGATGGAGCTTGGCTTCGACCGCACGCATATCTATACGACGATGGAGCTGAAGATGAAGTGCGCGCTCGGCAAATGCGGCCGCTGCAACATCGGCGATAAATACGTCTGCAAGGACGGCCCGGTGTTCCGCTTTGACCAGCTCGACGAGCTGCCGGACGAGTATTAAGGAGAAACGCAATGGAACAAATGGTAACTGTTTTCCTGTTCGGAAAAAAATATGAGGTGCCGGCCAGCCTGACCATCATGGAGGCCATGGAATATTCCGGCTATCAGCTGGTGCGCGGCTGCGGCTGCCGCAACGGCTTCTGCGGCGCGTGCGCCACGATCTACCGCATCAAGGGCGACCGCGAGCTGCATGCCTGTCTCGCGTGCTCGACGAAGGTCGAGGACAACATGTACGTCGCGACGCTCCCGTTCTTCCCGCTGGTCAAGCAGGTCTACGACATCGAGCAGGTGAAGCCCACGCAGCAGATCATGATGCAGCTCTATCCCGAGATCTATTCCTGCGTCGGCTGCAACGCCTGCACCAAGGCCTGCACGCAGGGCCTGAACGTCATGCAGTACATCGCCTACGCACAGCGCGGCGAATACGAAAAGTGCGCGGAAGAATCGTTCGACTGCGTCATGTGCGGCGTCTGCTCGTCGCGGTGTCCCGCGGGCATTTCGCATCCGCAGGTCGCGATGCTGGCCCGCCGCCTGAACGGCAAATATCTCGCCCCGCACTGCGCGCATCTGGACAAGCGGGTGGAAGAGATCCACGAAGGTGTGTTTGAAAAGCTGCTCGAAGACCTCATGGGCAAGCCCCTGAGCGAGATCCAGGAGCTTTACAACAACCGCGACATCGAAGCGTAAGGAGGCGAGCGGCATGTATCAGGACAAAGCATTGCAGGAATCCATCCGAAAGGTAGAGGCCGCCCGCGCGGAAAACGTCAAGCTCAATCCCCGCCGCATGACGGCGGAGGAGAAGGACGTTCTGCTGAAGACCTTCCACCCCGACTATCGCGACAACCAGTTCACCACGCTCCACATCGGCGCGAACAGGGGCGAAAAGGTGCCGCTGGAGCTGTGTGCCCTGCTCGAGGGCCAGTCCCGTCTCGCGGGCCGCGACCTCGACCTGACCAAGCCCGATTATGAAGCCGACGTGCTCATCATCGGCGGCGGCGGCGCGGGCTGCTCCGCGGCCATCGAGGCCGATAATGCCGGCGCGAAGGTGCTGCTCGTGACGAAGCTCCGCATGGGAGACGCGAACACGATGATGGCCGAGGGCGGCATCCAGGCTGCCGATAAGCCGAACGATTCGCCAGCCCGGCACTTCCTCGACGCCTATGGCGGCGGCCATTTTGCCGCGCAGAAGGATCTGCTCTACAAGCTCGTCAACGAGGCCCCGGAGGCCATCCAGTGGCTGAGCAGCCTCGGCGTGGAATTTGACAAGGCCCCCGACGGCACGATGATCACGACGCATGGCGGCGGCACGTCCCGCAAGCGGATGCACGCGGCCAAGGACTATTCCGGCGCGGAGATCATGCGCACGCTGCGCGACGAGGTGCTCAACCGCGGCATCGAGGTCGTCGACTTCACGTCCGCCATCGAGCTGCTCAAGGACGAAAACGGCCATTGCGCCGGCGCCGTCCTGCTCAACATGGAGACGAAGGAGCTGATGGTCGCAAAGGCGAAGGTCGTCATTCTGGCGACCGGCGGCGCGGGACGGCTCCACTATCAGGGCTTCCCCACCTCGAACCACTACGGTGCGACCGCCGACGGGCTCGTCCTCGGCTACCGCGCGGGCGCGAAGCTCCTCTATCCCGACACGCTGCAATATCACCCGACCGGCGCGGCCTTCCCCGCGCAGATCTACGGCGCACTCGTCACTGAAAAAGTCCGATCCGTCGGCGCGATGCTCATCAACGCCGAGGGCGAGGCGTTCATGAACCCGCTGGAGACGCGCGACGTCGCCGCGGCGTCCATCATCCGCGAATGCTCCGAGCGGCATAAGGGCGTCAAGACCCCGCTCGGCGACGCGGTCTGGCTGGACACGCCGATGATCGAGATCAAGGGCGGCCCCGGCACGATCGAAAAGCGCATCCCCGCGATGATGCGCATGTTCGGCAAGCACGGCATCGACATCCGCAAAGAGCCGATCCTCGTCTATCCGACGCTGCACTATCAGAACGGCGGATTGCACATCACGCCGGACGGCATGACGGACGTAGAGAACCTGTTCGCCGCTGGCGAGGTCGTCGGCGGCATCCACGGGCGCAACCGCCTGATGGGCAACAGCCTGCTCGACATCATCGTCTTCGGCCGGAGCGCCGGCAAGTCCGCCGCCGCCAAGGCGAAGGACGTCACCGTCGGCACGCTGACGCTGGACCACGTCGCAGCGTTCGAAGCCGAGCGCAAAGCCGCCGGCATCGACAGCGACCTGCCGTCGCCGCGTCTGCTCCCGGACTACACCAGAAAGACCACGACACTGTAAACACACACGCAAAGACCAATGCCGCGCAATCGAGACTTCTGACAGCCCCCGGTTGCGCGGCATTTTTACCACCCGAGTTTCACAAAGTGAATGAGAGGAAAGAGAACATGGATTTTATCAACAGCCTGTTTGGCATGGGCGCAACGTCCGTCGTGCTGCTCGGAGCGTTTTTCATCGCCTTTGCCGGCTACGCCGTCGGCAGCATCCAGATCAAAGGCGTCAGCCTCGGCACGGCGGGCGTCTTCCTGACGGCCCTGCTCTGCGGCTACCTGTTCACGCTACCCGGCCTGCAAAGCATTCCCATCCTCGCCAAATTTTACATCGCAGATGGCAAGGCCGCCGCAGTGACGGATTATAAGTTCATTGAAAGCGTCGGCCTTGTCCTGTTCGTCACGGGCGTCGGCTTCATCGCCGGGCCGAACTTTTTTCACAACCTGAAGAAAAACGCAAAGTCCTACGTGCCGCTCGGTGCGATCATCATCCTGATCGGGGCTGTCTGCACGGTGCTCTTTGCCCTCCTGCCCGGCATCGGCTCCGACTACGCGACCGGCATCCTTTCCGGCGCGCTGACCTCCACACCTGCGTTCTCTGCGGCGAAGGCTGTGGCGCGCGAGGAGGGTATGGTCGCGCTCGGCCACGCTGTGGCCTATCCGTTCGGCGTCATCGGCGTCGTGCTCTTTGTACAGATCGTGCCGAAGCTCCTGCACACCGACATGGCGGTGGAACGCGCGCAGATCCACGGCGCGGACACCGAGTATGCGCCGCGCGAGATCCGCCGCTATCTCACCGAGTTTGACGAGTTCGGCTTTGCGGCCTTCGGCCTGGCCATCATTCTGGGCATTCTGCTCGGCTCCATCAAAATTCCCCTGACCGCCGCAGGCTTCGGCGGGGCCTGCTTCTCCCTCGGCAACACGGGCGGCCCGCTGATCGTCGCGCTCATTCTCGGCCACTTCGGCCACATGGGCCGCATCAACCTCCGCATCCCGTCCTCTACGCTCAAGGTCTTCCGCGAACTCGGCCTGATGCTGTTCCTGATCGGTGCGGGCGTCGAGGGCGGCGTGGAGCTTGTCGCGCAGATCCAGGCGTCGGAATACGGCGCGATGCTCGTCGTCTATGGCTTCATCGCCGGCGTCATCATGACGACGCTGCCGCTGTTTGTGGGATTCTTCCTTGCAAAGCGCGCGTTCCGGCTTCGGCTGCTCAATAACCTCGGTTCCCTGACCGGCGGCATGACCTCGACGCCGGCGCTCGGCACGCTGATCGCCGTCTCCGGCACCGACGACGTCGCCGCGGCCTATGCCGCGACCTATCCGGTCGCGCTGGTTCTGATCGTCCTGGTCTCCAACCTGATCGGCACATTTATTCCTTGAAACTATCACTGTGGATAAAAGGCTCGCAAATTGCAAGATCAAGTTGAGCGCTTCATCTGTTAGAATCAATCAGGTCACAGCGGGATGCGGCCTGGGGGAGGAGGGAGCCGTAGGCGACCGACGAGACCAGGCCGGGCGCACCGGACAGGCGGCGTAAATTTTATCCATATCTTCTTCAAATGCTTCGTCTGGTGTCGTGCAGCCAAGGATCATCCTGGGCAGGCTGTTCGCCCACAGCTCCACTGCCAGAATATCCGAACGGGCGCGGCAGGCGCATCCGCGCCGCTGCGAATTGGAGCATTTTCCGGCATTTCCGGCACATGGCGCCCGAAGGTGCTACAAGAGCATCACGTGCGCTATCCGGAAGTCACCTTCGATATTCAGGTTGGCACAAACACGTTAATCGATTGGCTGCTTAAAGGTGCGGTTGATCTGGCTTTGGGTGACGCCGCTCGCTGCCGGGCCTTCCGGTGGTCCCCACTGATGGACGATCCCCATTTTGCGGTTTTGCCTGCGTCTTTGACACCGGACGGAAGCGGTATCTCGCAGGAAGAACTTGCCGCCTACCCGTTTGTCATGGCACCCATGAACGCGCTGAACAGCTGCCTGTCCGTTTTGCCCATTACCTCTGCCAGAAGTTTTCCCATCAAAATACATAACAGTGCATTGACACATACAAAAACCCCGGCACCTGCTCCATACAGGTGTCGGGGTTCTTTTACCCTATCATGCGCCTGAATTTTTGGCGTAAGTTTGGCATAAATCCGCTTTTTCGCGCCCAAAAAATCAAGCAATTTCAAGGCTTTGGGCAGTCTCTTAGTACATGCCGCCCATGCCGCCGCCCTGGGCTGCGGCAGCCGCCATGGCCGCGTCCGCCTGGGGATCGGGCTTGTCAGCCACGAGGGACTCGGTCGTCAGGACGCAGGACGCGATGGACGCCGCGTTCTCGAGCGCCGTGCGGGTGACCTTGGTCGGGTCAACGATGCCGGCGGGGATCATGTCGCAGAAGGTCTCGGTGTAGGCGTTGTAGCCATAGCCGACCTTGCGGGAGGAGCGGATCTTCTCAAAGATGATGGAGCCGTCGACGCCCGCGTTCTCCGCGATCTGACGGATCGGGGCCTGCAGAGCCTTGGCAATGATCTGCGCGCCGGTCTTCTCGTCGCCGGAGAGCTTGGCGACCAGCTTCTCGACTGCCGGGATCGCGTTGACGAACGCCGTGCCGCCGCCGGCGACGATGCCTTCCTCAACTGCCGCGCGGGTCGCGTTCAGGGCGTCCTCGACGCGGAGCTTCTGCTCCTTCATGGCAACTTCGGTCTGCGCGCCAACCTTGATGACAGCCACGCCGCCGGACAGCTTTGCAAGACGCTCCTGCAGCTTTTCCTTGTCATAATCGGACGTGGTGACGGCCAGGGTGTTCTTGATCTCGGCCACACGCGCCTTGATGGCGTTGGGGTCGCCGCAGCCGTCGACGATGACGGTGTTGTCCTTGCCGACCTTGACCTGACGGGCACGGCCCAGATCGGAGATCTGCGTGTCAGGCAGGTTCATGTTCAGGTCGCTCGCGATATAGGTGCCGCCGGTCAGGACGGCGATATCCTTCAGCATTTCCTTGCGGCGGTCGCCGAAGCCAGGAGCCTTGACGCACACGCAGG
>DBLB01000070.1 GCA_002298695.1 Clostridiales bacterium UBA735
TCCGTCTCCAAAAAGACGACGTTTGTTGTGGCAGGTGAGAACGCGGGGAGCAAGCTCAAAAAAGCGAATGAACTGGGAATCCCGGTGCTCAGCGAGCGGGAATTTCTGGATATGCTGAAATAATACATGAATACAATGAGAGCGGCGATCGACAGGATCGCCGCAGAGACTGGCTAAAAACGATGATATGCACCTCTGCGATAGGGCAGCGGGGGAAGAGTGAAGTGGGCAAAAAGCCCCCTTCGCGTTCAATCAAGCAGTTTTCTGGACTTTTTAAGTTCAGAAAACTGGACAGGCAGCGGGGCGAAAAGACTTTTTCGACACGCTGAGCGGCGATCGACAGGATCGCCGCTTTTTTTGCACGTTTTTCGCGGTGGATTCATAGAGTGATGCAGGGTAAAAACCCAGTCGAATGACGAAAGGAGACACATACCTTGAACCAGACTATGAACTACGAGGGACAGGAGACGCAGGCTGCAGCCTGTGAGGCCGGACAGGGGAAACTCCCTGCCTGTGCGCCGCTGGCCAATCCCTATGTGCCGTTTCAGCCGGAAGCGCCGGAGCGGTATCAGCCGAACTGCGCGATGATCCGCGGAACGCTGTTTCCGGGACTGGATCTGCCGCTGTCCGGTCAGGAAAATACGGCAGAGCTGTCTCAGACGGCGCGTCACACATTACAGGAATACGCCTTTGCAATCAATGAACTTGGTCTCTATCTTGACACCCACCGCAGCGATACGGAGGCTGTGGAGCTTTATAATCAGTACGTCGAGCTCTATGAGCACCAATTGCAGCAATTTGAGCAGGACGGCGGATTTCTGACGCAGATGGAGTCCGCCGGAGACGGTACCTACCGCTGGCCGGATGAACCGTGGCCGTGGGATTACGAGCAGGAGGGCTGAGAGAATGTTTGTATATGAAAAGAAATTGCAGTATCCGGTCCGGATCGCGAACGTCAACCCGAAGCTGGCGGCGATTGTAATCAGCCAGTATGGTGGGCCATACTCCATCTTACTATGATTCAGAGCGTGAGCTTATAGGAGACCGACAGGAGCATCCGGGATTTATCGAAGGTGCAGCGGTCAATGATGGTCATGGCGGACTCGTATTTCTGGGCAATGGAGGCGGTGGGGCTGCGGAGCGTTTCGAGAACGGCGGCGATGGCCCGGCGGAGCAGCGCGGCGGTATCGACAGCGGGGACGGAGACGGCGGAGGCGATCTGCGCGTCGAGGGCGTCCAGCTGCACCTGCATCTGCTGCCGGGCGGCTTTGTAGCTCTCCAGGGTCTCGATGCCGTCCAGATACGAGTCGCGCAGGCGCTCCATGCGGGCGGCAAGGCGGGCGCGCTGCTGCCGGAGCGGCTGTGCCGTTGGAGCGGGCTGCGCGGTCCGCACAGCGCAGGAGAGCGATTCGGCGAAGGTCAGGTCGTGCTGGAGCTGCGCAAGGAAGGATTCTTCCAGCAGCTCGACGGCGACATGCTGGGCGGTCGTGCAGCGGCCGCGGACGAAGTTGTTGCACTTCATGAAATGCGGATTCGACCAGATGAGCGTCGCGCCGCAGGTCGGGCAGCGGACGATACCGCACAGCCAATGCTTGCGCTCGGAAGATGGTTTTCCGTAACGCTTATAGGATTTTTTCAGCTCGGCGCAGCGGGTCTGCGCCGCTTCCCATGTTTCGGCGTCAATGATCGGTTCGTGCTGTGCATCGGCGATGATGCTGTCCTCGTTCCTGAAATTCCGGCGCGTCCTGCCGGTCGGCGTCCAGCGGAGCTTGCCGAGGTAGACGGGGTTATTCAGGATATAATCAATGGTGCGGTTTTCAAACGGATTGCCGCGATGCGTGCGGACGCCCCGCGTGGACAAGTCCTTCGCAATGGCGAACATGGCATCCCCGGCGATGAAGCGGCGGAAGATCTCCCGGACGACTTCGGCTTCCTCCGGCACGATGACGAGGCGGCGGTCTTCGGCGCGGTAGCCGAAGGCGGGCGTGGCTTGCAGGCTGCCCTTCTTTGCGTTGACCGTCATGGAGCGCTTTACCTCTTCGGACAGGCGGATGGAATAAAATTCGTCCATCCACTCGATGATGCGCTCGATCAGGCTGCCGAAGGGACCGGCGGTCAGCGGTTCGGAGACGGAGACGACATCGACCCTGCATTTGCTGCGCAGGATGGATTTATAGAAAATGGATTCCTCCTGATTGCGGGCGAAGCGGGAAAATTTCCAGACGATGATGACGTCGAACGGATGCGACGGGTCTTTGGCGGCGGCGATCATCTGCTGGAAGCCGGGGCGCTTTTCTGCGGCGCGGCCGGAAATGCCGTCGTCGTGGAAGATGTATTCCGCCGGCAGGAGCAGATCGTTCTTTGCGGCGTATTCCCGGATCTTCTCCATCTGGGAATCCGGGGACAGCTCCATCTGGTCGTCGGTCGAGACGCGGATATAGGCCGCGGCCATGCGGAGATCAGACATGGGCAAAACCTCCTTTTGTTCAGTATAGAAAAAAGCCGGGGCGGTTGCAATTTGGAATGTTATACAAAAAATGCGGGACAGCTCTTGACATACGTGATATTACGTATTACAATGAAGAAGTGGAGGGGGAAGGATGAAGTACAGCGAGCTATATCAAATATTACGGAAGGCAAGATGCAGGATCGAACGAGAGGGCGCTGGGCACACGATCTGGTTCAGCCCAATCACAGGGAGAAAGTTCACCGTACCGCGGCACAAGAATGAGGACGTTCCGAAGGGGACGCTGCATTCGATTTTGAAAGCGGCAGGCATTGAGGAGGTTTGACAATGGCAAAGTATGTGTTCCCGGCTGTTTTCACAGAAGAGGAAGAGGGCTACAGTGTCCGGTTCCCGGATGTGGACGGATGCTTCACGAGCGGAAGCAGCTTGCAGGAGGCGTTGGAGATGGCAAGTGACGCGCTGTGTTTGATGCTGTACGATATGGAGGAGGACGGCGTAAAAATTCCGGCGGCCTCCAATGTGAACGATGTGCAGACGGAACCGGGGGAATTCGTTTCGCTGGTCGCCTGTGACACGCTCGAATACCGGAAACGGTACGGCGCAAAGGCTGTCAAAAAGACGCTGTCCATTCCGTCGTGGCTGAACGACGCGGCAGAGCGGGCAGGCGTGAATTTCTCGAACGTCTTGCAGGATGCGCTCAAGCAGCAGCTGCATATGGGATAGCGGAATAGAAAAAGCACCCGAAGCGGAATTGCCGCTTCGGGCGTTTTCGTCAGAACAGGTCGCTGTGTGTGCCGGTGCGATAGAGCGTCAGAATCAGGATTTCTTCGGTGATCTTATAGACGAGCAGCCAGTCCGGCTTGATGTGACATTCCCGGTAGCCGGTATAATTGCCGCCGAGAGAATGATCGCGGTATTCCGGCGGGAGCGTTACGCCGTCTGCAAGAAGCTGAACGACTTCTTTCAGACAGGTCATATCACAGCCACGCTTGACCGCCAGTTTGTAGTCTCGCTTGAATTGGGTGGTTCGTTCAATTTCGTATTTCATTCGGCCTCCAAGTCCGCAAAGAGGTCATCCACAGAAGAAAAACGCTTTGCCTTCGGATCGGCCAGCATTGCGTCGCCCTCGGCCAGTGCGGCGCGGGTGGTTTCGTTCGGAACGTCGCGCTGCGGCGTGAAGGGGAAGCCGTGGACGTAAAGGCTCTGACGCAGGAAAACATTGACCGCCGTGGAAAGGTCAAGGCCGAGATCGGCGAAAAGCGCCTGCGCCTGCGGCTTGATGTCGGCATCGAGGGAAAGTGTGGTTGGAACTTTTGCCATTTGAAATCATCTCCTTATGTATAGTATACGCATAACATAATAAAATGTCAAGAAAAAGAGCACCGGGAGCGGGTCAACCGCTTCCGGTGATTTTTTTCGCGTATTCGAGGATGCTGTCCCAGAACTCAGGGGGCATATCGAGGGCGGTGGCGATGCCGCGCTTGCGGGTGGATTCGTCGGCTTCGGCCAGCACGTCGTTGAACAGCATGGCCATGCGCTCGTTCTCGCTGCGCTGGACGTACATCGGCTCCGTGCCGTCCCGCAGCCATGCGAGGGAGATGTTGAACTCCCGGCAAATGAGATTGACAAAAGCGTCGTTGGGTGTGGTCAGGCTTCCTTCGATGTTCGTAATAACACCGCGCGTCGCGCCGAGACGTTCGGCAAATGCGGTTTGTGACAAATGTTCAGATTTGCGGATGGCTTTGATCCGCTCGTTAATTGTCATAGGTATCACCTCAAAATGCAGTATACACTTTCAACAAATGTTTTGTCAAGACAGAATGGGGAAAAATAATTTTTCTAGAATGTATTGACAAAACAAAAAGTAAGTGCTATTGTGTAGTCACAAGACATAAGATAATCAAAAAATGTTTTGTCGAAACAAAACGAGTTCTCACCTACGATGAGAACTGGCGATTTGTCCTATTGACAAATCGAATGGAAGCCACTGCCTGCAAAATTGAGTTACCCGGGGGGCGGCGAGATGACGCGAACGCTTGCCTGCGAACGCGCCACCTCTGCCAGTTTGTGCGCACCGGTCAAAGGATGCCGTTTTCTGCGTTTTTCATGTGGGGCGACCACAACGGAAACCAGCCGAGGCGACGGCTGCTTTGTCCGGCTCCCTCACTTACGGAGCGACCCGGCTGCCATGGCGCTATGGCTTGGCGGCGACTGTGAGGAGCTTACGGCGCACACAGATCGAGGGATGCATGATGGAAGAAAAGATGCTCTCCATAAGGCAACACCCCCTTTCCGTGTAAAGGGTCCCGAACTGCCCGGGTGATTCAATTTTACAGGCGGTGGGAGAAACCGTCAAGAAGACAAATCGAATGGGCATTTGAAAGGAGAGAGGCGAAAACAATATGTGGTCAGGAAAAGAAAAGTTCGATGATGCGGAAGAAGTATTCGACGAGGACGCCGAGCGCAAACGTGACGAGCGGCATTATTATCGCGATCTGATTCTGCGTTCGGTAGCGACGCTCGGCATCGGAACGATCCTCAGTGCGTTCCTGCACGCGCTTGGATTCCGCGGATTCCTTGTCGCGCTGGCGCTTTGCGGATTTACGGCGCTCTTTATCCGCCATATCTAGCTGTTCGAGGCCGAGCGCGGTGACGGCCAGCTCGTCGAGATAGCGGGAACTGCCCTTCTTGCAGTGCAGCCAACCGCGAGAGACGAGCGTATTGATCGCGTCTTCGGTCTTTGGCTGGTCTGGAACACCGAAACGGTTCCAGATGGAGACGCGCTGGACAGAACCGCAGTCGCGGACATAGGACAGAATTTCGTAAAAAACTGAGTACATGATAGAGCTCCTTAGATGTTTTTGAGAGCAACAAAAAGAGTTCTCACCTACGATGAGAACTGGCAATTTGTCCTATTGACAAATCGAATGGGCATTGAAGGGAGGCGAAAATGAAATGAATGTTCTGGATATAGAGGCTCGGCAGTGGATGCGCGAGGAAAGCATGCGGGAGATCGCGCCGAAGGCGCTGACGCTGGCCGAGCGGATATTGGAAGCGGCAGCCGAGCTGGACGCGACGCTGAAGGACATCGAGGACGCGCAGAATTATCTGAACTGCTGGGTGACAGAGTTCCGGGAGGGAACCGGAGCGCGGACGATCCGAGCGTATCGAAAGGACTTTCTTGAAGGGCCGAGGGCAGAGGAAGCGATGCGCTGCGTGTCGGAATGGCGTCAGTCAGAGGAAGCCAAAAGAGGCAGGCGTGGGTAAGTCTGCCGGAAGATGCGTTCCGCCCGGGAGCGGCAATCAAGACATTGCGAACTGTTGTTAGAGTTGTCGCAGACTGCGAACTCATAGGCGGGAGGCTTGGGGCTTTGCGTGAAGTTGAACCAGACCGTTTCTGTCCTGCCGTAAACAGGACAGAAAATCGGAATTGGTTTATCGATGGAACCGGAATACTGCATTTCCAATTTCAGTTTATCAAGAATATCCATGAAAATCTCCTGCGCATCGCTTCCGTTACCAGAATAGCACGGGCGGCGCGGGATGACAAGAGCGAGGTGAGGGATATGTCGGAGGAACAGACGAAGAAGGTCGAGGATGTGCTGCACGAGATGAAGCACATGAACGCACAGCAGATCGAGGTGATGATCGCCTACATGCAGGGCGTGGCCGCGGCGGCGAAGCTGATGCGCGCGAAGCAGGAACCGTAAGCGCTGCGGCGGAATAGAATACACGGAAAAGGAGGGGGACGGCATGCGGAAAAAGCCGGTGATCCGAACGGAAAGCTTTGTGACGAAGAACGGGCAGCTGGTCCGGTTTGACGATCTGACGCTGGAGGAAAAGCGCCGGGCGGCGACGGAGCTGAAGCTGCGCTACATGCGGGCGATGTTCCCGGGTGTGGAGTTCTATGTGACGAAAGAGAGGGAAGACGATGGTCTACACGCTGCGGTTGAGTGAGCGGCAGCTTCAGGACCTCCTCGCGGCGATCTGCTGCGCGGAGGCCGAGGCGGCGGAGAACATCGAGCTGTTCCACGACATCGACGGGCTGCGCGAGCGTGCGGCGGAGAGCCTGACGCGGCTGGGGAAGCTGCGGTATTACTTACAAAAAGAGAAGGAGCGGGACGAGGTATGATCTCGAAGAAAGAACATGATGCTGCGCTGCGGCGGGTGCTGCGGCGGCTGGCGCTGGTGATGTGCGGGATTTTCATGATGGCGGCTGCATTTTATATGGCGTTTGGGATCGGACGGTGCGGCGCGCTGCTGGCGCTGGCGGCGATCGGGAGCTTCGGGTACGCGCTGGGCGGCAGCGAGGAAGACGGCGATGCGATATAACGAGGTGCCGGCAGACGGCAGGCCGGGAAAGCCGGGGATGATCTGGCAGCCGGGGTACAGCGGAAAGAAGTATTTCCGCGTGGAATACGCGGGGCAGGTCGCCGACATCCGGTGCGCCGACGAGACGGCGGCCCTGTTCCTCGCGGCGAAGCACTGGGGATTCAAGTGGACAAGGGCGGAATATCACCAGGAGGCGAAGGTCACGCTGCTGCGGGTGAACCCGGAGCTGGTGATCGGATAAGGAGGAGATGATGGGCGGACTGCGATTTGAGAGCATGGCGGACATGCCTGCCGGGATGCGGGACCTTTACGCAAGGAAAGTGCTGGCAGAAATGCCAGTGGAACAGACGAAGCCGGAGAAGAAGGCGGCAAAATATCAGAACCAGAAGGCGGAGCGCGGCGGCGTCCGCTTTGACAGCCAGAAGGAGGCGCGGCGGTATGACGAGCTGCTGCTGATGCTGCGGGCCGGGGAGATACGCGACCTGCGTTTGCAGCCGCAGTTCACCATTCAGGAATCCTATGTGACGGAGACCGGGGAGCGGGTCCGCGCGATCCGGTACACGGCGGACTTTTCCTACATCCGGGAGGTATCCGGCGAGAAGATCGTGGAGGACGTGAAGAGCGGGCCGACGCGGACGAAGGAATATCTGCGGAACCGGAAATTCATACGGTCGGTCTACGGGATCGACGTGCGGGAGGTTTGAACTTTGAAGGTAACACCGCTGGAAAAGCTGGATCACTGCCTGCTTGGAAGAGACGCGAGATTTGCGGAATGCGCGATCGAATGCGCGCACTGCGGCTGGAACGACGAAGAAGCGGAGCGGCGGAGACACATTCCGCTGAAATGGTGTGAGGACGGACTGCGGCGGAAGGTTTTGCCGCCGAGACCGCGCGCCGATGAACTGGGCAACTGAGCCGGAATTTCGTTTTATGGACGTATGCGCGGGCCGCGCCGCCATTCGCGGCCTGCGGAGGATCGACCGGCTTTTTTGCTGCGGCTGCCGGGCGGGAGGACAAGTCAGTCGGCCCGACCGCCCGGGGCCGTATGGACCGTGTGAGACGTGCGGGAGTGGAACGTCATCCAATGCGCCGCCGATCCACGGCGCACGGCATTTGATGCCTCTTCCAAAGAGAAGCCGCGCGACGCAGATAGGCGCGGCTCGCCCGGACGATTTGGGAGAATCGGGTGCAGACGGGGCAGGGCTGTTTCTGCTGCCGCAGCACAGGGGCCTTCTGTGCTGCGGCATGAACCCATACAAAGCGCCTTCGGGCGTGAAAAATAAAGGAGGACAAGGCAGTGGGCAGGATCATGGATGTATTTGATGCGGAATTCTTAGATTTCAGTGAGCTGTGCGGAGACTTGGATCTGGCTGCGGAGGCAAAGTGCAATCAATATCCGCCGCAGATGGTCGTCACAAGGCCAGAGAATCTGTTTGATGCAGCAGCTGACAAACCGGAAGAAACAAAAATCGTGATCACGGGCGGGCTTGAACCGGAAATTACGGTCAAGGGCGTGTTTTCGCTGCGAAAAAAGGAGATGGATTCCATTATTCGAAAGGCCGTGAACGTGCTGAATATCTATCTGCACGCCTATGTGCAGGATCACTTGGAATACGAGGCGGCCAGAGAAAGGGGCCGGGAAGCATGAAGTGCAGGCAGTGCGGCAGGGAGTTCGGAAGCTGGGCCGCGAAGCGCACGGTCTTTTGCAACAATGCGTGCGCGCAGAAATGGGCACAGGAAGGAACGGACGAGGAAGTGACGGTGATGGTGGTCAAAGTACCGCCGATCTGGCCGGAGCTGCGGCCACGGCTTGGCGAAGTGCTCCGCGCGACGCGGAGAAAGGGATATACCAGCACGGCGTACATCTTCGAGCAGGCCGGGAAGCGAGTGCTGCTGCGGGCCGATGAGGTCGTGGAGGTCAATACGATTCAGGAGGCAGGACAATAATGGAAAACGGGATCATGAAAACCATGGAACAGGACATGCAGCTGCCGGAGACGGGGCCGCGGACGGCGGAGACCATTGGCAGCGAGATCCGCTATCTATCGCATCAGGCCAAGTGCATGACGGTGTGGTTCGGTGTAGAGATCGGCAAGCGCCTTGCCGAGGCAAAAGCCATGGTCGGGCACGGCGGCTGGCTGGATTTCCTGAAAAACGAAACGGAGTTTTCGCAATCTTCGGCCAACCGTTTTATTAGAATTTCCGAAGAATACGGGGAAAAATCAAATCAGTCAACGTTGACTAATTTGAGCGTATCCAACGCGCTGCGGCTGCTCGCGGTGCCCGCCGAAGAGCGCGAGGAGTTTGCCGAGGCGGTCGATGCGGAGAATCTTTCCGCCCGCGAGCTGGAACAGGCCATCCGCGAGCGCGACGAGGCGCGGCGACAGCTGGAGGCCGAGCGCGTGGCCAGCGAGGGCGCGGCTTTGAAGCTGGCGGACGTCGCCTCCGCCCTCGACGCGGAGAAGGAAAAGACGGCGGCGCTCCGGGAGCGCACCGACGCGCAGGCCGCGAAGATCACAGAGCTGGAAAATCGGCCCGTCGAGGTCGCCGTGCAGGCGGCAGACCCGGCGGAGATCGAAAAGGCCGTCGCGGATGCGCTGTCCGAGGCAGAGGCAAAACACAAGGCCGACGTCGCTGCGCTGGAAAAGCAGCGCAAGGCGGCCGAGAAGAAACAGGCGGAGCTTCAAGCCGAGGCCGCGAAGGCCATGGCAGACCTGAAAAGCAGCACAGGCCGTGCCGATGAGCTGAAACACCGCGTTGAGCAGCTGCAATCCGAGCTTGAGGCCGCAAAGGCCAACGCCGAGAAGCTTCAGAAGGCCGGCGCGATCCAGTCCGACGCGGACATTGCTGTCTTTCAGAGCTTCTTTCAGGCGGTGCAGGAGAATTTCAACCGCGCCTGCGGCCTGATGCAGAAGGTCAAGGCCCGCGACGCGGAGAAGGCCGCGAAGCTGGCCCGGTTCAGCCGGGACGCGCTGGCAAAAATGGCGGCGCTGGTCGAAAAGGAGGCGTGACAGATGGATGTATTTGAGAAGATCCGCGCGCAGCAGCCGGCGCAGCGCACGCCGGTCTGGATGGTCGGCGAGCAGCTGGCCGACATCATCCGGCATGACCCCGCCGCGCAGGAGATCGTCAGCCGCGACCTCGACGCGAAGGGCATGGGGCTTGCGGACTGCGAGAAGAAGATCAAGGCCTTCGCCGATGCGCACAAGACCGGAAGCTTCGCGTGTGTGATCCCGTCCGAGGCGGAAAAGATCATCCGCGAGTTTTACGGCATCGCCGAGCTTGGCGCGGCGTCCTCCGAGGAGGGCGTCGTGCTGAACCTCGAAGATTACTTCTGAGGAGGGCACGGCATGGATATTTTGGAGGATCTGGTGAATCGACTTCCCACAAAGCCGCGTGACGGAATGCTTCAGGCCGTGGCATCTGACTACATCGACAGTGACCTTGGCGGCGAACTGCTGATCTACGCCCGCGAATCGTATTACCCGGATGAAGATGCTTTCCAAGGGTGGTTCGACGAACCCGCGCGGGGCCGCTGGGGTGCGCGATGCACCTGCACGGCCTGCTGCGAGGACTTCTGGGCCGGATGGATCAAGGGCGGCGGGATTGCGATGGTCGTCGGAGACGACGGAAGCGCGTGGCCGGGCATCCCGGACAAAGACAGCGCGGATGTGGTCGGCTGGATAGACGAAAACGACGATCTTTACTGCCCAATGTGCGGTGCCTCCGTACATCCGGTGCATCGGAAGAAGCTGCGCAACGGACGCACCTATCAGCTGATGGCCGGCAGCATCGAGCGCGTCGGCGATCTCGCGGTCGCCATGAGCTGGATCATAGCACGGAACGTTGACGAGTTCGGCGTGTGGGACATGGGAATCCGGCCCTTCGGTGCAATGGTGCTGCTGCCAAATGGCCGTATGAAACGGTACATGCACGAGAAGGTCAACGCCTACGGAGGCATGACCAGCCTGCCGGATTGGCGGCTGGTGAGCAACCGCGATGATCCGTATCAGGTCAAGTATTACAGTCACGAGGCCACAAATTCGCGTAAATTCGGCGCTGCAATGTGGCGCGACCTGCCAGATCTGACCGGCTCGACCGCCGAAAAGACGGGGCTGGCCGAATACATCCGCGCCGGCGGAGAAAGGCCGGTCGTGTATCTTGATCTCTGGAAGAAGCGTCCGACGGTCGAGAACCTGATGAAATGCGGCATGGCACGCATGATCGTCGATCGGATCAACGACTGCGTCAACCAGGCCGCCAATTATGGATTCCGCAAGACGACCGTGGAGGTCGGCGACCTTGCGGACTGGAACTTCAAAAAGCCGCGGGAGATGCTGCACTTCACGAAGGAGGAGGTCGCCGCCTGCGGCGGATGGAACTGGACGGCGGACACCGCCGCGCTCTGGATGCTGGGCGTCAACTTCGGCCTTTGGGGCACAGGGTGTGCGAGTGAGTTTGACCGGCTGCTCAAGAAGTTCGGGAAAGAGAACATCAGACGCTATGTGGGCGAGGTCACGAACGGATACGACTTCGAGCCGCTGCCGAAGTGGGAGGCGTACCTCGAAAAGCAGCTTGAAAAGCACAGACTTCCGCGCGGGACTGGCTTTGGCCTGCTGATCGACTACCGCAAGGAGCTGGACGAACAGGTCGACCGTCCCGGCCCGGACGAGCTCTGGCCGCGCGATCTGCGCGCCGCGCACGACCGCATCTTCGCTGCGAAAACGCAGCGGGAGGACAAAAACAGCGCGGCGAACTTCCTCGCGGTCGCAAAGAAGTGGGCGGCGCTGGAATGGTCGGACGGCGAGATCTGCATCCGGCTGCCGCGCTGCAACGGCGATCTGGTGCGCGAGGGACACGTCCTGCATCACTGCGTCGGCGGCTACGGAAAGACGCACCTGACCGGCCAGCTGGTTTTGTTTGTCCGGCACGCGAGGCGGCCGGAACGGAGCTGGTTCACGCTCAACATCGATGTCCGAGGCGATAAGCCGAAGCGCATCCAGCTCCACGGCTACGGCAACGAATGGGCGCACGGCGAGCGTCTGATCATCCCGCAGCGGGTGCTGGACTTCGTGGACCGCTGGGAGAAGGAAATTTTACTCCCGGCCTTCCGGCAGGTCAGGGCTGCGGAGCTGGCCGCGAAGCCGGCCAGACGGAAGCGGGGTGCGGCGTGATGCTGCTGCGAAAAAGGGTAAATGACGGCTGAACGGAGCGCCGGGAGACCGGCGCTGCTTTGAACCGGCAGAAGCGAGGAGAAAAGGAGACTGAAGATGCGCAGGATCAAGCAAAGGCTCTTCTGCGGCGCGGTTTGCGAGCAGATCGTATACAGCGTCCGGGACGGTGCGGACGTCAGGACGGCGAAGCCGAAAAAGCCGCGCTTTGAAAACGAGGAGGACCGGAGAGCGCACCGCGAGGCGATCAGCCGCCGGAAGAACGCGCAGCTCATCAATGCGAATTTTTCCCCGTCGTCGTTCTACTCGACGCTGACGTTTTCGCAGGAGGACGAGGTACATACCGTGGAGGAGTGCAAGCGGGAGCGGGACAACTACTGCCGCCGGATATTACGCAGATATCCGGCGGCGAAGGTCTATCTGGTCTACGGAAAGGGAAAGCACACGGGGCGGTTCCACCTGCATATGATCTCGGACGGCATGCCGGTGGAGGAGATCGGCAGGCTCTGGGGCCGGGGCAGCGTGCTCGACTGCAAGCCGCTGCGCAGGCACAACTGGTACAAAAACGAGAGCGGGCAGCTCGTCGACCACGGGCAGGACTACACGGGGCTGGCGAACTACCTCTTTGACCACTGGCGCGAGGAGTTCGGCGGGCACCGCTGGAAGGCAAGCCGGACCTGCCGGAGGCCGGAGGCGGAGACGCCGACCGAGGCCGTGCGCGAGTACAGCCCGAAGCGGCCGCCGGTGGCTCCGCGCGGGTATGTGCTGGTGGAGGCCAGGGCGACGAAGTACGGCTACCAGTATTATAAATATGTCCGGCTGCCGGAGAAGGAAGAACGGGAACACAAGCGGACGGAGCGCCGCTTAAATTGAGCCTTGTAAATGTGTAAAGTTTTACGACGAAGGGAGGGGCGGAGGCTGTGAGCGATTACTGGCATCGGGCATATGTGTGCCCGTTCTGGGAGGCGGCAGGGAAAAAGAGCATCCGGTGTGAGGATGGGTGCTCGATCTGCTTCCGGGAGAGCTGCGACACGGCAGAGTACATCAGCCGGTATTGCGCCAGCTTCGACTATCGGAAATGCAGCATTGCGGCGGCCAAGATGCGATATTTTGACCGGCAGGGATAAAAATACAGGAACAACAGGACGCGCGCGGGGATGGCCCGGGCGCGCTTCTGGCGTGGGGTGAAAAGTGAAAAGGCATGGTTTATGCTAAAAAGGGAGGTGATGCTGGATGGGACGGAAACCGACATTCGCATCGGCAGAGGAAATGCAGGAGAAGATCGACGCGTATTTTGAAGGCTGTGAGGCGAAGCTGCTGCGGGACCGGAACGGGGATCCGATGCTGAACAAAAACGGCGAACCGGTCTACATCGGCGGGAAGCCGCTGACGATGGCGGGGCTTGCGCTTGCGC
>DBLB01000063.1:0-420 GCA_002298695.1 Clostridiales bacterium UBA735
AGAAACGGCGCTGTGTGCCGGGGCCCCATTCCGGCTGAAAGTCTTTTCCGCAGTTCGGACAGATCTGAACAGGCGGCTGATAATTTGCCTGCCGCTTTTCCTGCCATTTCTTATAATGGTACAGCTGACGGCAGTGTTTTCCGCAAAACCGCCGCCAGCGCCCGGCTTCGCCGCTCTGCTCAATTGGTGTCCCGCATTCCGGACATTCGTTGACCGGCGTGTCCGTGTAGTACCGCTTTGCGTTGTTGTACCGCACACGGCATTCGCTGCTGCAGAATTTCTGCCGCGTGATGTGGCAGGTTGGAATAAAGCCCTTCCCACAGTTCAAACAGGCCAGTTCATTCGCCATGAAGCCATCTCCCTTGTGTGTTTCTTCTATCTTACCACACGGGGAAAGGTTCACGACTATTTGACGCTTAC
>DBLB01000063.1:500-11889 GCA_002298695.1 Clostridiales bacterium UBA735
TATAGTGTTCGGCAATCATGGTCCGAGTGACTAGATTCGAACTAGCGGCCTCTTGAACCCCATTCAAGCGCGATACCAAACTTCGCCACACCCGGATATGCTCCCTAAAGCTCAGTTATCATAGCATATCCGGTCTGGATTTGCAAGAGGTTTTTTCGGAAAATTTGCAATTACTGCATCATGGTCTCTGCGGCGGCCTTCATCGCGGCGATCTGCCGGTCGGCATCCGCCTCAACCGGCGCGGCAGCAGAGAGATACGTCTTGATCTTCGGTTCCGTGCCAGAGGGGCGTACCATGAATTTCGCATCGCCTGCCAGGCGGTATTCCAGTACGTTTGCCTTCGGCAGACCGGTTCCGTCTGCTTCATAGTCCACAATGGTCTCCACTGCGAGACCTGCGATCTCCCGCGGCGCATTTGCGCGCAGGCCGTCCATAAGACTTTGCATCTTCTCCATGCCCTCCGCGCCGGCAAAGGTAAAGCTGCAAAGGCCGTTGCGGTAATAACCGTACTGTTCGTAAAGGCTGTCGATGGCATCGCCGAGCGTCATGCCCTTGCGTGCATACCACGCCGCCGCCTCGCAGATGAGCAGTACCGCATTCACACCGTCTTTATCACGCACATGCGTGCCGGAAAGATAGCCATAGCTCTCCTCAAAGCCGAAGATAAAGCGTTCGGGATGGCCGGCCTGCTCCAGCAGAGCGATCTGCTCGCCGATGAACTTGAAGCCGGTCAGCACGCGGCGCAGCTCCACACCGTAGTGCTTCGCCACCGCGTCAACCATATCCGTGGATACGATCGTCGTCACAGCGACAGGATCTTTCGGCATTTTACCGCTCGCGATGCGGCTGCGGCAGATGAAATCAAGCAGGATGACGCCCATCTCGTTGCCGGAGATCAGGCGGTAGCCGCCCTTGCCATCCGGCACGGCAGTGCCGCAGCGATCGCAGTCCGGGTCTGTGCCGATCAGGATATCCGGCTTGACCTTGTCGCAGAGCTCCAGCCCCTTCTGCATTGCCTCGCGGATCTCGGGGTTCGGATACGGGCAGGTCGGAAAGCGTCCGTCCGGCTGTTCCTGCTCGGGCACAATGGTCATGTTCCGGATGCCAAGCTTCTCCGTCAGCATCCGTACACATTCGAGTCCCGCGCCGTTGAGCGGCGTATAGACGAGCTTCAGCTTGTCGATCCCTGCGCCGTCGCCGACGCGTTGGGCATAGACCGTATCGACGAATTTTTCAAGCACAGCGTCCGGAATATACCGGATCGTGCCTGCAGCGAGCGCCGCGTCGAAATCAGCAAGCTTCGGCGAGGTGAAAAAGTCCAGCTGCTCGATCCGCTTCAGAATGACCTCCGCGGCCTCCGGCGTGATCTGGCAGCCGTCCGCACCGTAGACCTTATAGCCGTTATACTGCGCAGGGTTGTGGCTGGCAGTGATGCAGATGCCGACGCCGCAGTGCAGCTCGCGCACGGCAAAGCTCAGCGCCGGGACGGGCTCAAGCCGCGGGTAAAGGTGTGCCGTGATGCCGTTGGCCGCAAACACGCGTGCGGCTTCGCGTGCAAAGAGGTCGGAATGGATGCGGCTGTCGTGCGCAATGGCGACCGCCTTCGGCAGGCTTGTCCCGTTCAGATAGGCTGCAACGGCCTGCGTGGCGCGGCGGACGACATAGAGGTTCATCCGGTTCGTGCCTGCACCGAGTACACCGCGCAACCCGGCGGTGCCGAATTCCAGGTCACGGTAAAAGCTGTCATATTGCAGGGCTTTGTCGCCCGCCATGGCCTCAAGCTGCGCGCGCAGCTCCGCGTCCACGTCCGGCTGGCGCAGCCAGTCCTGATAGCGCTCCTGATACTGTTCCATCTTAAAAAAACTCCTTCCGGAAGGATACTGCTATTATATGCGTTTCCCAAAAGCCTGTCAATCGATTTTCCTGCACGAAAAACCGGCGGATTTCCACAAAAAATATGGCAGGCCGGCAGAAAACGATTCTCTGCCAGCCTGTCGGTTCGTCTGCGATAAATCTTTTTGTGTTCTGTCTCCGCCGTGCAAGCCCCGTGTCAGACCGGCTGATTGACCACGCCCGCAAAGAGCGGCGCGCCGTCGATCCCGGTGAGCACGAGCAGGAACGGCCGGTCGAGCGTAAACTCCACGATCTCCGGCTCGTCGAGCGCTGCCGTCGCGTCCGCCATCATCACAGTGTACGCCGCGGCCTCGCAGCCGTCCTCGTCGATCTTCACGCGCGCGGCATGCTCCGCCTTCGAGAGCACAAGGCCCTCATCCAGCCCAAGCGGCGTGAAGTCCGCCGTCCCGGCGTTGAGCACGTCCGTGATACCGAGCATCTTCAGCGTGTCCATCAGGTCGAGGTTCGAGGCCACATCGAACTTCGGCAGGCTCAGCTCGATCTTCGCATACTGCGTCTGCGACCAGCCGCCGTTCGCCGCGAGAAACGCCAGCGCCTCGTCGGACTGGAGCAGGTCTTCCGGCGTCTTCCCGTCGTCCGGGCGGAGCAGCCACATCGTCCCGCTGCCGTCCATCGAAAGGCCGATCGCCGAGAAGCCGTCGCCGTAGTAGACGTCTCCATTTTCGCTGCTGTGCATAAAGTCGCACGTCACGTCGCCGCCCGCCGCGTGGAACGTGTCCTCCGTCGTGGCCGACGGGTCAAATTTGTCCGCCCAGCTTGCGCGGTAGTAGATCGTCGAGGCCAGCGCCAGCACGGTCAGCGGATCAAAGCTCAGGCCCGCCGCCTGCTCGGTCAGCAGGCCGCCGGTATTTTTGTTGATCCAGCTGCGCAGCGCCTCGTTATATGCCTCCGAGCCCATCTCGCCGGAATAGGACGACGCGAAATAGTCGCTCGCGAGACGGTCCATCGTCGCCTGATCATATTCCGTCCCATCCCGCAGCCAGAGCGAGTTGGCAAGCAGGCTCGTCACGCGCCCGTCGTCCCAGCTGTTTTCGAACCAGAGGGCTTTGGCCCGTGCGCGGAGCGCCTCGATGTCGTCCTCGCCGAGCGCGTTCAGTATCTGCGTCCGGCTCTCGCCGTCGGTGCACTCGGCCAGCATCGCCAGCGCCATGTAGACGTTCAGCGGCGAGCAGACGCGGTTTTCTCCATTGCTTCCCACGAGCAGCGCCGACATCATCGGCAGAAACCGCTCCGAAAGACCGTCCATCGTGGCGTCCATGTTCTCCGTCCGGGCCTCGTAGTCCGCGTACCACGCCTCATTGGCTGCGCTCCACGCCTCGCTGTCCCACTCGCCGTTCTCGTCGAAATAATCCGTGTCCTGCGGGAACTGTGCCATCTCCGGAATGACCGGCGCGGCCAACTCCGTCGCCAGAGAGGCGCTCGGTTCCTTATCCGGAAGGGTCACATTGCCGCCCGTCGTCTCGGCCGCGCAGGCGGCCAGACTGAGCACAAGCGCCACAGCCAACAGCATTGCAAGCATCTTTTTCATAAAAACAACCCCTTTTTTCTGTGTCTGTCCTTATAGACGAAAAGAAATCACTCCCGTTGCAACGGCCCCATAAAAATCTCTTCCGGAAATCGCAGTTCGCCCGCGCCCCTGCAGATCTCCCCTTCACAAACTGTCTGCCTCCTGCATATTCTATCGGTATCTTGATGGAATCGAGGGCTGTTTATGGCAACACGGCATTATTTTCTCGGCGCAAACACCGGTGGCGGCTTTGTCTCCGTCTACGACGAATTCTGTCCGCCGGAGAGCGGCGTTTTTCTCTGGGTGCTCAAGGGCGGGCCCGGCTGCGGCAAATCGAGCTTTATGAAGGCCATCGGCCGCGCGGCGGAGGACGCGGGGCTGGACGTGGAATATGTGCTCTGCTCCGGCGATCCGGACTCGGTCGACGGCGTATTCGTCCCGGCATGGCGGGTCGCCTACGTCGACGGGACGGCCCCGCACGTGCGCGAGGTGCCGTTTCCGGCGGCGTCCGGCGCGTATCTCGACCTCGGGCAGTTCTACCGCAGCGACGAGCTTCTTCCAAAACTACCGGAGCTGATGCGTCTGACCGAGCGCTACCGCGCACACTACGCCCGCGCCTACGACGAGCTGCGGCAGGCCAAGGCGCTGCACGATGAGCTGGAAGCAGTCTACAATCCACACGTCGATTT
This sequence comes from Clostridiales bacterium UBA735, assembly GCA_002298695.1. Lineage (GTDB taxonomy): Bacteria > Bacillota > Clostridia > Oscillospirales > Oscillospiraceae > CAG-170. The sequence goes on from DBLB01000063.1 coordinate 4,611, forward strand.
TGACGGCGTCTACAAACTTGCGGATGAGCACATCCAAAAAATCAAAAAATCACATTGTAAACCGGAGGAAAATGGTGTAGAATAGGGACGCAAAAGAAGAGTTCTCTCAGATGGAGGTCATACCTATGAAAAAACCGATTGTTCTGGTGATTATGGATGGCGTTGGCCGCGGCGACGGCGGCCCCGGCGATGCCGTGGCGCAGGCGAATACGCCCGTGCTCGACCGCCTGATGGCAACCTGCCCCATGACGTGGCTCAAGGCCCACGGCACCGCCGTCGGTCTGCCCACCGATGACGACATGGGCAACAGCGAAGTCGGCCACAATGCCCTTGGCTGTGGCCAGATCTATTCGCAGGGCGCGAAGCTCGTGCAGGAGTCCATCGAATCCGGCGCGCTGTTCCAGTCCAAAACATGGCTGGACCTGGTCGACAATGCAAAGGCCGGCCATGCGCTGCATTTCCTCGGCCTGCTGTCCGACGGCAATGTCCATTCCAATATTTCGCACCTGATCGCAATGCTGAAAAAGGTGCGGGAGCTCGATCTGCCGCGCGTCTACTGCCACATCCTGCTCGACGGACGTGATGTCCCCGCGACGAGCGCACTCGAGTATGTGCAGCAGCTCGAGGATGTGCTCGCTCCGATGAATGACAGCACGCACACCTACAAGATCGCCTCCGGCGGTGGCAGAATGGTCATCACGATGGACCGCTATGAGGCCAACTGGCCGATGGTCGAGGCCGGCTGGAAGACCCACGTCCTCGGCGAAGGCCGCCAGTTTGCCTCCGCAAAGGATGCCATCGAGACCTACCGTGCCGAGCATCCCGGCATCATCGATCAGGACCTGCCGCCGTTCGTCGTGGCAGAGAATGGCCAGCCCGTCGGCAGAATTGCAAACGGCGACAGCGTCATCCTCTTCAACTTCCGCGGCGACCGCGCGCAGGAGATCTCCCTGGCCTTCGACCGCAAGGACTTCGACAAGTTCGACCGCGGCGACTATACCGGCGTAAAGTTTGCCGGCATGCTCGAATACGACGGCGACCTGAAGATCCCGCAGCACTACCTCGTCGAGCCGCCGATCATCAAGAATACGCTGACCGAGGTCCTCTGCAAGGCCGGCATCCACGAATATGCCGTCTCTGAGACGCAGAAATACGGCCACGTCACCTACTTCTGGAACGGCAACCGCTCCGGCAAGGTCGACGAGAACCTCGAGGTCTACGACGAAGTTCCGTCCGACGTCATCCCGTTCGATCAGGAACCGGCGATGAAGTCGAAGGAGATCACCGACAAGATGGTCGAAAACATGGCGAGCCACCAGTTCCAGTTCCTCCGCTGCAACTATCCGAACGGCGACATGGTCGGCCACACCGGCATTCTGCCCGCGGTCATCAAAGCCATGGAAGCCGTCGACGCGAGCGTTGGCCGGATCATTGAGGCCGCCGACAAGTACGGCTATACCGTTCTCGTCACTGCCGACCACGGCAACGCCGACCAGATGACCGAGACGAAGAAGGGCAAGACCAGCGTCCGCACCGCGCACTCGCTGAACCCCGTCCCCTTCATCATCTACGATCCGGACAACAAGTACGAGATCAAGGACGGCCACTACGGCCTGGCCAACGTGGCCCCCACCATCGTGAAGATGATGGGCCTCGAGGCCCCCGCCTGCTGGCAGCCCAGCATGATCTGAAATACAGGCAGCAGCGCCCGGCCGCAGATCGCGGCCGGGCGCTGCCGCTAAATTCACGACGTCTGCCGCTTATTCCTGCAGGCTTCGATTCCCGGAAATCAGACTTCGTCGTCGGTATGTGCAAGCTTCTGGGAGATCCATTCGACCAGGCGCCAGTTTTTCAGGCGCTGCACAGGCTGCGTCTCTCCGATGGATTTTGCCCCGGAACGCACGAGAAGCCCCAGTGTACTTGCCAGCGCACTGCGCGTATCCTTATCCAGCCTGCGCACCGTCTTGAACATGGAGTAGACCGTGCGGAAGCCGCCCTCCTTGAGATCGGTCAGCGTCTCAGCGTCCGTGCAGGTCAGGATCTCGAACAGCGCGTCGATAAACTGAATGCGCTGTTCCTGCGACAGGCCGCCGATGAACTTGCGCAGCGTCTCATCGATGAGCTTTCCGCCGCCGGTCAGGCCGCTGAGATGGACAAAATGCGTCCCGAGCACCTGCCAGGAGAAGCCGTCGTGCTGCATCAGGCCGATCTGGCTGCTGCGGACGACCTGATAGTCCTCCTCGTGTTCGAGCAGCATTCCGACGACCGATGATTCCGGCAGGATGGTCTGGATGCGGGCAGCAATGCGCTGATGCTCCGGCAGGCCGAGCAGCGACGTGCGGAATCCTGGGCCGTCGTTGTTGTAAACGCCTGTGATCCGGTTCTGCACCGTCTCGCCGCAGTAGACCGCGCTGTAGACGGCAAGATTGCCGCCCTTGGAATGTCCGCCGACACGCAGCGGCGCAGCGGAGAAGGCTTCTGCCGCGGCACAGAGGTACTTCGCCGCCTCACGCTGGGCCGGCACTGTGGGCAGGAATCCCATATTGAAATCCTCCTTCCAGCCGACGATCGTGTCGTCCGTGCCGCGGAAGGAGACGTAGACGCTGACGTCCGGCAGCGCGGCACAGAGCGCGGCAAACTGCGTCTCCGTCTCCTCATCCAGCTTGCAGACATAGCCGGAAAGGGCGGTATCGCGGAAGCGGGCGCTTGCGGCCATCCTGCGCCCGAGTTCCGGAATCTTGTCCGGCACGAGCACACCCATGTCCGCATGCGGCGTGCGCTTTGTAAACGCATCCATGGCCTCATGCAGAGAAATGTGCTCGCAGAATGCCTCCGGCACGATTTTTCCGAAGTCCAGATAGCTGAGCTCCGCCAGAAGCAGATTGTCAATTTCGTTGAACGGACGCTCTGCAAACGTGATGTCACCGCGCCAGTCCAGATAGTCCAGAATTGTTGCCATAGGCTTCCTCCGGTCCGTTTTTCCTTATCATACACGCAATTTGCAAATTCGGCAAGCGGAATTTCCCGCCTGTGCCGGCCGATTCCCCGCCAGATTCCGAAAAAGCACCGCCCGCGGGCGGTGCTTTTGAATCGTTTTTCTCTGCGGCGCCGATCAGTGCTCCATCTTGGGCGGCGGCGTGCAGGGGTCGTGACGGCTGGGGCCGTCGTCAAGAAATTCGCTTACGCGGACACCGCGCGCAGTCTTCATCTCCTCCACGTGCTTGTGGATCAGCTCCTTGACGACCAGCGGCTCGCGGATGTTTTTCAGCTCCAGATGCGGCGCGCTCTTGTCCGAGGAGTGGATCACGATCGTCCCCACGCCGAACAGACGCTGCCAGAGCGAGACGTGAACGCCGATGTCGCTCACGCGGTAGAGCAGCACCTCTTCCATGTGCATATTCAGCATGCCGGTCTGCATAAACAGCCGGTCATTCGACAGAAAATACTTCGTAAACGTCAGCGGCATACCGAGCACCCGCTTCCGGTCTTCCCAGAGTGTTTCCACGCCCAGCTTCATCGTAGCGCCCTCCCTTTCCGTATTGCTGCGTTTGACAGGTTTCAGATATATTCAGTATACTGCCAAACTGCAGCGCGGTCAAGAGACGTTTTTTTCCTCGTCCAGCTGCTGTGCATGCGGCAGACTCCAGTGGAAGTGCGCCGAGCATAGGCGCATGACAAAAATCAGGGCAAAACCCGCCAGCATCGCACCGTTGCGCCCGGCCAGCGGCCAGAGATATGCGCAGACGACCGCGCCCAGCAGCGCCGAACAGGCATAGACGTGTTTGACGAAGATGTACGGCCGGTCGCCCGCGAACACATCGCGCAGCACGCCGCCGCCCACGCCCGTCAGCGCCGCAACGAAGATCACAAGAAAAAAGTTGTCCCCATAGCCCGCCTCGATGGCGACGCGCGCACCGCAGACCGTAAAAATGCCGAGGCCCGCAGAGTCCGCGATCAAGAGAACGATCTCATAGAGGCGGCGGTTGCGGTAGAGCAGCCGCCGGACAGCCGGAATAAACACGATCACCGACACGGCCAGCGCCGTCAGCACGGACAGCGGGTCGCGGAACGCGGCAGGCGGCGTCAGGCCCAGGATCAGGTCGCGCACGATTCCGCCGCCGACCGCCGTCGTCAGCCCAAGCACGCAGACGCCGAAAATGTCCATTCCCTTCCGCAGCCCGGTCATCGCGCCGGTCAGGGCAAAGGAAATCACGCCGATGATTTCAAAGCAGAGAATCAGATTTTCCATACGTTCCTCCCCTGCGGCGCTGGTCGCGGCGCTGCGAGGCTATTATAACAGCGGCGGCGATGCTTGACAAGGGTCAGCTGCGTCGCCGCCGCCAGATTCAGTCATTTTTTCGCAGGAAGCGTTCCACCGGAATCCCTGCCGAGATAATATTGCACGCACCGGAGCTCGCGCAGCTGCGCCTGCGTCGCCTCGTCCAGCGCGTCCCAGCCCCGCAGCGCGCCGGGCACACCATACCAGTCGTGCGTGCTGATGACCGGCAGCGCCGCACGGAGCGTATCCGTATACTTCATATAAGAGGGCCCTGCCCATCCGCACTGCTCAAACAGGACGTTCATCAGGTACATAGGGCTGACCGTCGGCCCCTCACCGCAGAAGTCGTTTCCGAGCGCCTGCTTCGCCGCGTCGTTTGCCCAGATCAGATAATCCGTCAGATATGTGGCGTCTGCGCCGGACTCGCCCGGCGCATTGAGGTCGATGCCGAGCGCGGCATAGGTAACGCTCTGTTCGCCCAGCCAGGGCTTGTGATCTGCAAAGAATACCAGCACGACCGGTTCTTCATTGCCGCGGAAGCGGTCGCAGAGCGTGCGCATCTGTGCGCCGGTATCCGCGACGCCGGACAGATAGTTGTTGACGATGTAATAGTCCGAATCTGCAAGCGTCCCCTGGGGGACATAGACCGTATCTCCGGTCAGGTGGTCGTCAAAATAAGGCCCATGGTTCTGATAGGTCACGTTGAAGGAAAAGACCCGCTCCCCTGCTTCCATCTGTTCCTCCGCCATGGACGCGACCTCCGCAAACAGCTCTGCGTCGGAGGCGATCCCGCCGTACCGTTCCTGATAGTAGTTTTCGAGGAAATGATACTCGGAAAAGCCCAGATTACGATTGACGCTGCTGCGGCTGTAGAACGCGGCGTTTCCCGGGTGCGAACCGGTGCAGGTATAGCCCTGGGTTGCAAAATAGCGCACATAGCTCCAGCTCGGCCGCCGGAAATTCGGCAGCCCGGAGAAGCCCGTCAGCACGCAGCGCTCGGTGTTGACGGTGCCGCCGGCAAAAATGTTTGTGAACAGCTGCCCGGTATAGCTCTCCGCCTGCAATGCGTGGTAATCGGTATAGGGGTCGGCGGCGGTGATGGCGTCCGTGAGGTCGGAAAAATCGCAGAATGCCTCGAGCATGGTCATGATGACGTGCACCTTCCGCTCCTGCGGAATGTCGTCTGTCGGATATGCTTCCAGCACAGCCTGAGCGTCCTGCTTCCGATAGCCGTCCGGCGCCTTCGGAAACGCGGATTTTACGCTGTGCAGAAACGGATATATGCCGCCGCGGGAGACAAACTGGTCCGCTGCGGACCACTGGCTGCGCGAAGGTGCAACTTCGAACGTATCATAGAGCGCATTTCCTGTATAAACGCCGACGTACAGCGCCGCGCAAAGTCCCGCCGCCCCCAGTGCAAAGCCAAGACGTACCGCGCGCCGCGGGCGTCCCCGGAAAAAGAACGCCAGGATCAGGCAGCCCAGTATCACGAGCAGAACTGCCAGCAGAACGGGCCATGTCAGCGTCACATAGCCGCGCCCACCGATCATCAGCCCCTCGCGCAGGTTCGCCACATCCTCGGCATAGAGTGGCTCGCTGCGCCCCAGCCACTTCCAGTAGGCAGCCAGCGAGTAGGTCAGGCAGACCACCCCGTCCAGCGCAAACGCCAGCCACGCCCGGCCCGTCAGGCCGAAAAACAGCAGCGCCAGCAGCAGGAACGGCACGATATTCAGCATCAGCAGCAGCGGCGAGCGCAGATAGAACCGGCAGAGCGTGCCGCTCGCGCCGGAGGTCAGATACAGGCTCAGAAGTCCGAGCGCGCAGCCCGCCAGCGCCGTCATCAGGCCAGCCGGCCAGGGTCGGTATTTCCAGTTTTTCATCAGAAGCTTCTCTCTTGCATTCAGATTGCCTGTATTGTACCGCAGCAGCCGCAAAAAGTAAAGCCAAACTCCCGGAAGCGCCTGATGCAGAATTTGCAGGAAGCAGCGCCGATTCGGCAGCCCGCATCAGATTTCAGATGCACTTCTTCGGTCGTCGCCGTGGAGCCGCGCAGCCTAAACTACGCAGTTGACAAGTGCAGCGATGACCATTGTAAGGGACATACGCTCCGGCACATACCTCCGGATTTCCCCCTCATAGAATGCATCGCAATCCAGCCAGTGCATCTGCTGGAGCTTGGCGGGATCTGAAAGGACATTGTCCTGCTTTCGTTCTCCGGAATCGCAGTTGTTTACAACATGCTGAAATTTCGGCTGCATCCCTTTGATATGGCCTGGTTTGAAGTTGTCCTATGCGGCCTGCCCATCATCCTGGAAGCCGTCATTGGGTTAGTCACGGCGTTTGACATCGAGGAGGACATACTGGTCTCTCTGGCGCAGATCGTCGGACTGGCCGATCGCTGGGCGATCTGGATCGTGGTAATCGCACTCTTTCCGCTGCGGCGCTGACCTGGAATGTCTTGCTCAGCGCAAAAATTCCTCGTGGCAGGTCACATCGCCAGTTGGAAGAATACACCCCAGCTGATTTCCGGCCAGATCATCCGTGCGATAACGATTCTGGCCGTATTCTGCCCGTGTGCGCTGGTGCTGGCAATGCCGACTGCAATTAGGCAGCCAATCGGTATTGCAGCAAAGCGCGGTTTCCTGGTCTGCGAGGGCGACGCGTTCAAACTGCTGGCCTGTGCGATAGCGACCGCATTCGACAGGACCGGTTCGCTGGCGTGCGGCACAGCGGAAGTCGTTTCGGTGGAATGTACTGCTGAATGTTATGAAACAGGGAACTTTACCGGCTGACGGCGTCTGCCGAGCGGTTTCAGAGCATCCACCGGGCAAGGACGTTTCTCTGCATACAGGGCAGGCGCCGGGCCGGAGGTCTCCGCCGCTTCAGGCGAGGCCGAAAATCACCAGAATCAGCCCATAGAGTACACTGGCCACTGTGCCGTAGACAATGACCGGACCGGCAATGACGAACATTTTTGCCGCCATGCCGGTGATGAAGCCC
>DBLB01000010.1 GCA_002298695.1 Clostridiales bacterium UBA735
AGATCTCCGAATACGGAAACGGGATCAGCAGCACCGTATCGAGGTCGACGCCCTCCGGATACCCCGTGAACTCCCCCGTGTCCTCCTCCCGCTCGTGCGCCCGGAATACCTCCCGGTCTGCGATCCCGTCCAGCTCGCTCAGCCACCGCACCTTGTCTTCCTCGCCGTACTGGTTCGGCATCAGCCGATCGATCGTTTCGATTGCTTCCCTGATTTTCATAAACCCTCCTTCTACGGAAAAGAGGGGGCTTTGCAGCCCCCTCCCGTCCATGCCGCACCGGCATTTCGTTGTTACTTCGGTTCGCTCCTGCGGTTGGCCTCAAAGGCTTCCTGCTGCGCCGCCTGCGCCTCCATCAGGCACTCGTAGACCGGCAGCGGCACCTGCGTCCGCTTGCCGCGCGGCACCTGAAACGTCCGGCCGTTCACGCCGACAAACCAGAACTGCTGTTCGTTGCTGCCTGCGCGCGGCAGCGTGATCTCCCGCATGTCCGTCCACGGGTCATGTTTCGGGGTGCTCCGCCCCTCGACATATACCGGTTCGTTTTCTTCGGTCACAGCTGCGGCTGCTTCTGTCTTTTCCATAGGTTTTCTCCTTCCTCAGTTCGCGTCGTCCACGGCGGAATACGCGCTCAGGCTTTCGATGCGCACCATGCGATCTTCATAGAGGATCTTCGCCGCGCCCTCATACTTGTAGCCGACCGTGCTGAACTGGTTCAGCGGGCCGCCCGCTTCGTCCTTGGTCTTCACGATCATCTCCATCGTGCCGCCGTCCGGGTCGATCATCGCGAAAGCGTCTTTGCCCATGACCAGCGTCGCATATACGCTGTAGTAAACAGCCGGTTTGCTGTCCGCAGCCGCCGTCTTGACCGGGCATGTACTGTCGTTCCAGATCTTCTGGTTCGTCGATTCGATGAATCGCACGCCGTGCAGCTCGCCGATCTCGCCGTTGAACATCTCTGTCGCCGCGGCGTACTTGTGCGCCTCGATCCACTCCTTGCTCTGCCGCAGATCGTAGGCGACCGACGGATGAATGACGGCGACATACTTGCCGTTGATCGTCGGCGCGTGCATCTTCTTCAGGGTGGTCACGGCCTTGTTGATCTCGGTCGGGGTCAGCACGGACGTGGTGTCCATGTCGCCGCGTTTCGTCACCTCGGTGTGTGCGCCGGTCGTCGCGTTCACCTTGTCACACAGCTGTTTCACCGTGCCGCTGATGACCTCGTTGCGCACCATCTTGTCAATGCTCATGCCGCCGGACGCGCCGAGCTCCTCGGTCGCGCCGAGGATGGCGTTGTCAATGGCGTGCAGCTCCAGCTGGTCGGTGATCGTGACGTACAGGCCCTTCTGCACGATGTCCTGCGTCATGCTGGACATGCCAAGCTTCTGTCCCGTCGGGATCACGCCTTCGGTCAGCGTCTCCGCCTCCGGCAGCGTGTTCCACTTGCGCCATTCCACGCTCTTTCCGTGGTTGCGCGGCAGTGCCTGTTTCTTCGCCAGCTGCGCGAAGATGAGTTCCGGACGCGCATTCTCCAGCAGCTGCGTGTCGTAGAACGTCTTCATCGTCGGCGTCAGCTTGTTGGTCGTGTCAAACGCCGTGGTCTGGCCCGTATATGCGTTCACGTAGTTGCCGGTCGCGTTGGCCAGCGTACCCGCGTCCGCGAAAAACTGGAATCCGATTTTGTTCTTCCCCATGTGATATTCCTCCTTCTGCTCAGAGGACGATCTTTTCCCCCCTCTGAACCCTTCTGATGATGTCCGCGCGCTGCTCCTTCGTCCAGCTGCGCGGGTCGGTTCTGGTCAGCTCGCCGCCCGCAGCGTTCCCGCCGATCTCGTCGGGCCGTGCGGCCTGCGCCTGAATCGTGTTCATGACGTTGCTGCGCGCCATGTTCGCCGCAGCCTGTGCCTGTGCCTGCTGGATCTCTGCCATGTGCACCACCTCATAGGCGGTCTTCGGCGGCACGTTCGCGGCGATCAGCCGTGCAAAGTCCGCGTTTGCCATCTCGTCGTCGAAGTTCGCGCCGTACCGGGCCGCGACGTCTCGCTCAAATCCCGCACGCACATTCGCGAACGTCTCCTGGATCTGGTATTCCTGAAGCTGCCGGCGCATCCCTGCGGTTTGCGCGCGGGAAGCGTACTCGCTGCGTACCGCATCCGCCGTCGAGCCGCGCTCCATGGCTTCCGCTTCGTAGAGGCGGTTGTCCGCGCTGAATTTCTGCGCCAGCGCCGCATAGTCGATCTTTCGCGGGTCGGACGTGTCAATGCCGTAGAGCACGCCGAGCTGATCGACCAGCGGGGCCATTGCATCGATCTGCGCCTTCATCGCCCCTTGCCCCTTGAGGCGCTGCTTCACGGCCTTCTGTACCGCCGCGCCGACTGCGCTGTCGTACTGCTGCTTGTACTTGCCCGCGATCAGGCTCTCAAAGGTCTCTTCCTGCTGTCCCTGAGCGTCCGGGACGTTGACTGGCTGCTGCGGCGCTTGCGCCTGCGCCGGGGCTGCCTGCCCGCTCATCTGCTGACCGGCGACGTCAGCTGCGCCCGCCTGGGGCACTCCTGCCATATTGTCTGCCATAAAATTCTTCCTTTCTGGCTTTCTGATTTCAGTCTACCACACGTTTTTTTGCTTTTCACCCCACGCCGGCCTGCAAACGCGCTGCCGGGTTGCAGACCGGTCTTTTATTCCGGCTGCGCGGCCTGCTGTGCCTGTTCCCGGGCATTTTGCACCTTCGGCGGTTCCTGCTGCTCTCCGGTGTTGATCTCCGCGCGTTCTCCGCCCTGAGCCGCCTGCGGCGCTGCCTGCCCGCCCTCGGCAAGGATCTGTTCCGCCAGCGCCTGCCCGAGCGACGGGTCATACCGGTCTGCAACTGCCAGCGCCATCTGCTGCCACTGTGCCAGCCGTTCCGCCAGCTCCGCGTTCTCCTGGATCTTCTGGATGATTCCGTCCTTCCCCTCAAAGTCCATCATGTCCAGCGTCGCCAGCGCCTGGTCGGTCATTTGCGGGTTGAAGAAGCCCAGCTGGAAGAACTGAAGCGCCAGCTCGTTCTGCGCCATGGCCGTGTATTCGCTGGCCTTCTGCGCCGAGACCTCGATGTCAAAGACCGGCTTCCGGAATCCGTCCGGCTGCCCGTCCATGCCCATCAGTGGCTGCATCCGAAGGCCCTGATTCGAATACTGCACGAACCGCTCCGTCCCCCGCCGGCCGATGATCCGGAACTGCCGCGGCAGCTCGTAAAACTGCCGGATGCGTTCGATCACCATCCGGATGAGGCGCGCATACGCCCGGTATGCCGACTTCGTGCTGTCCCTGCTCGACCGGCCGGACGCCTCCTGCAAGGCCGCAATGGCCGAGGCCGCCGTCACGCCGGAGCTCGTCGCGCCGTTGTTCACGTCCGTGTTGCCTGTCGTCCACTTGAGTTCTTCGATCTTGTTCTGCAAGATCGTCAGATAGTTCGCGTTCAGCGGGTTCACCTGGATCTGCATCAGCGAATCCTGGCTGAGATTGCCGTCCACGTGGACGAACGGCTTCGTCCAGTCCGCGAATTCCTGTTCGTTCACGCTGCCGTCCGTGCGGCGGAACCAGCGCGGCGTCGCCGCCATGATGGCGTTTTTGATGATCGCCTGATTCATCCGGTCGATCTGCTCCTGCGCGCTCTTGCCGATGTCGATGTATCCGTAGCCCGCAATGCTGCCCTCCACCGGGAACAGCGCATCCACCACAAACGGATACTCTCCGTCGTCGTAGAGGCCCGTCTCCGCCATCGGCCGCCCCACCGGCTGCTGCACCGGCACGCCGTCCGGCCCCATCTCCGCCCGGTATCGCTGCTCGCGGTCGTTCTCCGTCGCCTGCAATACTGTGTCACCTACAAACTTGCAGAAATGCAGCACGGTTTTCCCGTTCTGATATTTCTTGTAATACCAGTCCACCACCATGCTCTTCCCGTCCGTCGGCACGGTGTCGTCCGTGTTGTACTGCGACATGATATTTCCGTTCGACCGCAGCTTCCCTTCCAGCTCCGGATACTTCGCCGTCAGCGTCTCGTTGTCCACCAGCTCCGTCACAAATACGTTCTTCGATTTCTGGATGTCTGCAACGCCCGGTTCCCAGAAGAAGCTCAGAATGTCCACGGCCTGCACCGCAATGTCGCCGAGGCCGTTCAGCTTCTGCCGGTCCCACTTCACGTGCCAGACCAGCGTCCCCTGCTTCAGCTTCGTCCACTGGCTGTCCGAATAGACCTCTTCAAAATCGTTCTGTTCGAGAATGACCGGCAGAATGCTTGAAAGCCGCTCCGCCTCGTCCCGGTCGTCCGGTTCCCGCGGACGCACCGCCGGGGCCGGATAGGCCGCGATCGCGTCCGCGTGCTTGCCCATGATGACGTTGAACAGCCATGCGCTCGCCCACTTGTCATCCTCCGGATTGCCGCGCCGGATCTGCTGCCAGCTCTTCAGCCGCCACCAGTTTTCGCTCGCCGTCACGCGCGCTTCCAGATTGGCCTTTCCCGCCTTGTATTTCTGCAAGGTCGCAAACGCCTGCCGCACCTGGTTCTCGCCGATCGGCTGCACCGGTGCCGCGTCCGCCCGCTCATCCATTGTCAGATTTGCATTCTGCATGCTCTTCCCCCTTTTCCTGTTCCTTTTCGTGCTGCACCTGCCCCAGCGCCATGCTGTGCAGCTCCGCCATGATCGGCTGCACCACCAGCTCCGCCACCACCGGCGGCAGTCCCGAACCGTTGATGTCCGCGATCAGCTTTTCCCGTAATGCCGCAATTGCCGTTCCGATTCCCATATTCTCCTCCTTATGCGATCTTCGTTCCGTTGACGTACAGCCCGCCCGAGGCGTAGATGCTGACCTGCCCGCCGCCGATGGTGATCGACCCGTTCGCGCCGCCGCCTCCCGCGCCGAGATACACGTTGCCGCCCGAGCTGAGGCGCAGGCCGTTCATGCCATACACTTCGAGGCCCGCCGTCCCCACGGAGTTGATTCCCGCGTAGATGATGCCCTGCGTTCCGACTGTGATCGTGTCCCCGGCCAGATTGCCGCTGTACTGCCCCTGCTCCGTCACGTAGCTCATCAGCGCGCTCAGCTGCGAATAGACCGTGTTCGCAAGGTAGTTCAGCTGCGACGCGATGTCCACGCCGCCGACGTACAGGCTGCTCGCCGTCACTGTGCCGGATACGTTGACGCCCGTCGCCGTCAGATTCCCCTCTGCATCCACCTTGAACTTGTCCTTGACCGACAGCCCGCTCACGCCGAAATAGAGACCTTCCGCGTTTGCCAGCTGATTTTTCAGGAAATAGATGCTCGTCTGCGATACCGTCCACGGGCCGATCCTGGACATTGCACCTGCCGTCAGCGTGCCGGAGAGCACCGCGTTCGTCGCTTCCAGCGTGCCGGACGGGAAATGCAGCTTCTTCCCCGAGAGATAGGCCACCTCGTCCCCGTCCTGCCAGAACGACACGCGCCCCGGCGTGACGGTCACCAGCTCGTTCTGCGTCCTGTCGATGACGTTCCCGCCGTCGTCCGTGACCGTCGTCGCGATATTCCCGACGCCCACGCCGTAGACCGGCTTCACCCCGTCGTAGTAGAGCAGCCCGGTCTTTACATACTGCTGCGCGTTCACCGTGAACGCGTTGTTCACGCCCGCCGCATAGTCGTAGAGCTGCCGGATGCCGAACTCGTTTCCCTCTACGGTCATCGTGGCCTCTTCCCAGTATTTCCCGAAGTCCGAGACCGCCACATAGTTCCCGGACAGCTTCGTCCGAAATTCCTCGCTGTTTGCCGCCGCGAAGTCCGCCGTCTTGATGATGAGCGCCTTCAGCGACGCATAGCCCGAGAGCGTCGTTTTCCGCTCGTCGTCCGTCATGCCGTCCGCGTCGATCGCCTGCGATACCTCCCGCAGCACCGCTCCGGCAGACCAGTCCGCCAGATTCAGCTGATCGGTCAGCGTGCAGAGATACCGCCGCATGCTCTCCAGCTGTTCGCCGGTCGTCTTTCCCGTCAGCGACGGATAGGCCAGCGTCAGACTGCCCATGATGCTCCCTCCTTCATACGTCGCTCCCGGATTCCAGCACGCGGGACAGCGAATAGATCTTCGCATCCCCGCTCCCCGTCATCCGGAGCTGTAGATGGTCGCACCGGCAGGGGCGGATCGGCAGCAGGAACGTCCGCAGCCCCCGTCCTTCCAGATGTCCGCTGTGCCGCCACTGCCCATCCGAATCATACTGGATCCAGAAATCCATGCTGCTGCCCTTCGGCAGCTGCATCCGCAGGTTCAGCCGCGTGAGGTACTTCTTTCCCACGAGGCCGCAGGTCATCATGCCGGTCTCCGCCATCCAGTCGACCGCGCCCTCCTGTTCTCCTGCACTCCCGTACAGGCAGTCCAGGTGATTTCCGCTGTCCAGACAGTACAGCTCGTCGTCCACCCGGGCAAATTCCACGGCGTGCACCGCGTCCTCCTTGTGCCAGAGGCCGCGCAGCGTGTCGTAGCAGAAGAGCGTCCAGCGGTTCGCGCTGTCTCGCATGGAGACGTAATACTTTCCACGCACGCCGCCGGCCACGGCCTCGTAGTAGAGATCATTTCCGAACGCGCTTCCGATCGACGTCGGCAGCCCGCCGTCATAGACACACACGCCCATGCGCGATTTGTAATACAGCCGGTCGTTCACCACCACGAGACTTTTTTCCGACCCGGCCTGTACGCCCTCGCACTTCTTTTCCACCACCTGATGCGCGCCCTGCGCCGAGGGATAGATGCGGTGCAGGCAGTTTTCCTTGAAGAACACCGGCCCGTCGGCCAGTGTCGCCGCGCCCGTCCATCTGCCGTCCGTGCCGCAGCTCGCCCGCCAGCTGTCCGTCGCCACACCCTCGTAGCACTCCCAGTTCCTGAAGTCGCCCAGCTTGCAGCAGTAGAGCTCGTTCACCGTCTTCCCGTCCGCCACGCCGTATTTGCAGCCCCAGAGGCGGTTCCCGCTCTCGGTCACATAGTCCATCGCCGGAACCTTCCGCTCCGTCTTCACCGTCCCGCTCGTGATGCTCGCCGCCTGATCCACGATTCCCACGATCACGATGTAGCTCTCCGCCACGTCGTAGAGGATGTGCGAGCCGTTCAGCGCCCTGATCTGGTCGTTTCCGTCCAGCCCGCTCAGCCGGATCCCGTCATATTTCGAAAAGCCCTGCCCGATGCCGTTCGCGGCCAGTTTGAGATAGACCGTCGGCACGGATACCCACTGCTTGAGCGTGTGGACGCTTCCGCTCGTGTCCATCCAGTATGCGCCGTTCGCCGCGTCCTCCGGCTGGTTGGTCTGCGTGTAGCTGACCGTGATCGCCGTGCCGTCCAGCGTGCAGAGCGAAATGCTCAGTGTACTTCCGTTCCCGAGCGCCACGCTGTTCTCGTGCCCCATGTACCCGTTGTCGGCGTAGTCCTCCGTGTTGAAGTAAATCCCGTCCGGGAAGATGCAGAGATACGCGCCCATCGACACAATCTGCTTCTGCCCCGCTGTGATGTTCACCGCCGGCATGTACGCCGTCATGGGATAGCCCGAAATGTAGAGCTGCTGATTGTCGATCCAGCACAGCGCGTCGCGCGAAACGAGCGCCTGCGGGCTGTTCAGCTGCCGGTCGAAGCTCCGCCCCGGCCTCGGGCTGAGCAGCGGATAGTGCTCCGAGCTCAGATTCTTCATGTCGTAAAACTCGCCGTCCCCGATTTCAAGGTTGTGGTTGTAGCCTCCGAATACCTCCGTCGTGACGGTGCTCTTTTCCGTGTCGGTCAATGCCGGCATCCGCATCGCCCTTCACCCCTTTCTTGCATGTATTCGCCTCCATGCA
>DBLB01000068.1:0-572 GCA_002298695.1 Clostridiales bacterium UBA735
CTGCTCGACAATCGCCCATTCCACCCCAAGCTCACGCGCCGTGCGGAGGCATTCCTCTATGTTTACAACGCCGGTGCCGACGGAGGTGAAGGCCGGCATCAGGAACCGGCCGTAGGCCATGCGCATCGGCTCCCGGCGGTAGTCTTTGACATGGATCGCGTGCAGCCGGTCTGCCCATGTGCGCATGACGGCGACCGGATCGACGCCCGCGTAGTGCGCCCAGCCGATATCCAGCTCCAGCTTTACATGCGGCGCGCGCCGCATCAGATGTTCAAAGGCCGTAAGCCCGGAATAGACCGTCGTAAATTCCTGCATGTGGTTGTGATACCGCAGGATCAGGCCCTCCGCCTCCGCGCGCTGGACGCACTGCTCCAGCAGCTCGACGTCGGCAAGGAATTCCTCGCAGGTGTTCATCCGGCCCTCGAAGCTTGCCGTGATGCAGCAGGAATGGACGGCGATGTTGTCCACGCCCAGCATTTTTGCCTTTTCGATAAACGGCTCGATGCCGTTTTCCCGCAGCTGCGGCATTTCCGGCAGCACCGTCAGCGCGGAGATGCCGAGGTCGTTCAGAC
>DBLB01000068.1:610-2289 GCA_002298695.1 Clostridiales bacterium UBA735
GGCCAGCAGAAACTCCGCCAGCTCCATGCCCTGATATCCAAGCGCGCGCAGTCTGCGGCAGTTTTCCCAAAAATCCGGGGCCTCGTGATCAATGCATCCGATCCAGCCCGCTTTCAGCTTTTTCATAAGCATACGCTCCTTTCGGCTGCTTTTCCGGCTCATACCGGCAGCGCTGTTTTCATTATGCCAGCCGCTGCGTGTGCTGAGAATGCAGGATATAGCTATTTTATTTGCAAAATTACCGCGCGGGAGAAAGCTAAATCCTCCATCATTCCATAAAAAAGCCAATGGCAAATCCACGGAGGCTTTGTCATAATGAACATAAACGAACCTCTTTTGCACAGGAAAGGAGCAGATTTATGTTTCGTGAATTTCATCTTCGTCTGGGCTACGCGCCCACCAGAAGGACCGATCCCTTCCCGGATCCCCAATACGCCGTCGAGAATGAGCGCCGGATTCGCAGAGCGCTGGACGAGAGCCTGAAGGTGATCGGGAACGTTCAGGTGAGCGGCATTGACTGGCTCAATGAAGAACACCTGCTGAAGCAGCCGCTCGAGGCCGACGCGGTCGCGGCGCGCTTTGCGCAGGAGGGCGTGGACGCGCTGTTTGTCCCGCACGCCAATTTCGGCTGCGAGGAGGCCGTGGCCCGGCTTGCCCGGAGGCTGAACGTGCCGGTCCTGCTGTGGGCGCCGCAGGACGATACCTTCCCGGAACGCATGACCGACAGCCAGTGCGGCATGTTTGCAACCAGCATGGCGCTCAGCCGCGCCGGCGTTCCGTTTACCTATCTTGAAAACTGTCCGGCTTCGTCGCCTGTTTTCCGCGAGGGCCTGGATCGATTCCTGCGTGCGGCAAGCGTTGTGAAGGAATTCCGGCATATGCGCGTCGGTCAGGTCTGCCAGCGGCCGCAGGCATTTTTGAGCGTTCGCTATAACGAGGCGGAGCTTGCCGAAAAGCTCGGCATCGAGGTCGTGGCGATCGACGGCACGGAGCTTGTGCGCGTGTTCCAGTCCATGCTGGGTGACGAAGGGGCCGTCCGGGAGCGCATCGGGCAGATCCGCTCCGGAAGCGACGTTTCGGAAATACCGCAGGAAAAGCTTTTCCGTTCCGCCGCCGCAGAGCTGACGTTGGAGGCGCTTGCCCGCACGCACGGCTGCAGCGCCATGGCGAGCCAGTGCTTTGAGCTGTTTGAGGCGCTGCAGGACATCTGGCCCTGCGCGGCCTTCGGAAATCTGACCGAACGCTTCCTGCCGGTCGCGTGCGAGACCGACGTACACGGCGCGATCACCTCCGCGCTTTTGCAGGCTGCCGCACGCGGTGAGACGAGCACCTTCCTCACCGACCTGACCGTCCGCCATCCGCAGGATCCCAACGCGGAGCTGCTGTGGCACTGCGGCGTGTTCCCGCCGAGTCTGGCAAAGGACGGCATGGCGCGCACCGTCGGAATGGGCGTCAATACCTACGAGCTGAAGCCGGGCAATCTGACGGTCTGCCGTCTGGGCGGCCTGCGCGGCGAATACCGCCTCTTTGCGGACGAGGGACATACGACCGCCGGCCCGTCCACCGATTCCAGCTACGTCTGGCTGAAGGTGGACGACTGGGCAAAGTGGGAACGGAAATTCATGTACGGCCCGTATATCCACCATGTTTCCGTCGCACACGGGCGCTATGCGGCCGCG
>DBLB01000068.1:2298-2649 GCA_002298695.1 Clostridiales bacterium UBA735
GGCCGGTATCTGCCGCTTCGTTACGACTGCGCGGATATGCCGGAATGAGAGCCGCGGAATACGAAATCAAACTGAAAACGGAGGAAAAACCATGCTGTTATCCATGAAAACGCTGCTTGATACCGCAAAGGCGCAGGACTTCTGCATTCCTGCGCCGACCGTCTGGTCGCTGGAGACGGCGGAGGCCGCCTATGAGACCGGCCGCCGCTGCAATACGCCGCTGATCCTGATGGTCTGGGACGACAATACCGCCGAGTGGATCGAAAAGATCGGCGCGATCGTGCGGATGGTTGACCGGAAATATCCTGACGTTCCCTGCGCCCTGATCCTGGATCACGGACAGTCCTTCGC
>DBLB01000013.1:0-135 GCA_002298695.1 Clostridiales bacterium UBA735
ACGAGAGCAAGAAAGCCCGCCTGGCTGCTGTCATGTACAACCTGCTCGAAGCCGTGCGTATCTGTACGACGCTGCTGCTCCCGGTCACGCCGGACGCCTGCCAGAAAATTTTTGCGCAGATCGGCGCGGACGAGA
>DBLB01000013.1:193-3435 GCA_002298695.1 Clostridiales bacterium UBA735
CACAAGGGCGAGGCCATCTTCCCCCGCATCGACGCCGAAAAGGCGCTGGCGGAGCTCGAGGCCATCGAGGCCGCGCAGAAAAAGGCTGCGCTGCCCGCGCTGGGAATTGAACCGCTGACGGAGGAAAAGGTCGACTTCGACACCTTCTGCAAGTCCGATTTCCGCGCCGTGAAGGTCAAGGCGTGCGAGGCTGTGAAGAAATCGGACAAGCTGCTGAAATTCACGCTCGACGACGGCACCGGCACCGACCGGCAGATTCTCTCCGGCATCCACAAGTGGTATGAACCGGAGCAGCTCGTCGGCAAGACGCTGCTCGCCATCGTGAACCTGCCGCCGCGCAAGATGATGGGCCAGGAGAGCTGCGGCATGCTGATTTCCGCCGTCCACACCGAGCACGGCGAAGAGCAGCTGCACCTCGTCATGCTCGACGATGCCATCCCCGCCGGCGCAAAAATGTGCTGAAATTGAGTAAGAAACAGGCGCAGATTCGAATGAATCTGCGCCTGTTGTGACTACCGATTCAGTGGTTGGTGCGGATTTGCCGCAGATTTCCGGAAAATCGGTGCAGTCCGCCGGGCGGACAGAGGCGTCCGCCCCTACAGAGTATGGAGGGAGATTTCAGGCCCTGCGGTGTGTGCGCGTTTCATAGAACAGGCTTGGCAGACACACTGGGGCGCAGATTCGGATGAATCTGCGCCTGTTTTTATTGGATTCTGCGCTATGTTCAGGAAATGCCGCCGAGCAGCAGGAAGACTGCTGCGAGATAGCAGGCAGCCGCCGCTGCGACCAGGCCGCAGACCGCCAGAAGCAGCACCCGAAGCGGACGGGAGCGCGTCCGGGCGCGCGATACGACAATCAAGCCCGCCAGCGCGAGGACAAGCAGCAATGCTGCCAACCAGAAAGGCATGCGCTCCCTCCTTTACGGTACAGCGTGCGGGCAGGCGGCGTCCATGGCATCCGCCGCCCAGCGGAGATCGGCGAGGTACGCCTCGCGCAGCTGCGCCGCGTCGGTGCCTTTTGCCTCGAACAGGCCGCGGCCGGTGTCGCGGACGATGTGGATGAGGCCCTCGCGGAGGAAGGTCAGATACAGCTTGCCGCTGCGGCTTTGCAGCGCGGTGAGGCGCTGGCAGAGTGCCGGCGTGAGGACGCGCTCCAGCTGCTCCGGTTCGTCGGCCTGGATGGTGAAGGCACGGTCAAATTCCTCGTTCCCGGTCTGGAGGCCGGTGCGGATCCCCTTCAGCGGGCCGCGGCGGCTTTCGAGACGAACCGTCGTCGCCAGAGGCGCGCCGCGCAGGATGAGCCACGTGCCATAGAGGACGCGCTGCTCGCAGTCGCGGTCCATGCCCATTTCCTCATCCCAGATACGCTGCGTATTGAGCAGCTCTGCCGTGGACAGCTCGAACGGGACGCCGCGCCGACTGCCGCGGATGCCGTTGCTGCTTTTGACCCACTCATAGCCGCCGGGCACCAGAATGGCCGCATCGCGGGCTTCCGCAGACGAAATCCCGCGCTCCGGCGTGAATTCTGCGCCCGGGAAAACCGCCTGTACCGCCTCGCGGCTGAGCTGGCCGCCGAGCTGCGTCCGGATGCGCTTTTTGGATGACTTTTCGACAAGCGCGCCGACCAGTAGGAACACGATTGCCCCGAATGTCCAGCCGGGACCTTTGGTGATCAGGCGCAGCAGCACGCAGAGCGCGCCGACGGCGAGCAGGATCAGACCTGTCTTTCCACGTTTTTCTGTTTGCATCGCGTGCTCCTCCTTATGCATCACAGCGGACGAGCAGCGTGCCGTCTTCGCAGCGCAGTGTGTCCGCCGATTCCGGCGTCAGCCAGTATTCCTCGTCGTCTTCACTGTCCGGCAGAAGCTGAAAGCTCCCGTCTGTGCAGGCAAAGACATGGCCGCTGTTCAGGATATCGCCCTCGACGTTGGAAATGCTCCATTCCCAGTCCTCGCCGATCTCCAGCCAGCGCGTGCCGTCCTCGAACGCCCAGAGGCCTGCCAGGGTGTCGAGCGCGGCCTCAGAGGTAAAACAATCTGCGGTCCCGCAGTCTTCGGCGCTGTCGTCCGGAGCGGCGTCCTCTGCGGATTCCTGTAGGATGTAGGCGCTCTCGTCCGTGTCCCAGTACCAGGTCAGCGTCTGCATATGCGCCCCGGCCGGCCAGAATTCCAGCGTCACGTCGGTGCAGCCGTCTCCGTTTTCGTCTTCGAACCAGCTGCCATTGTAGTTCGACGCGGCCTGCTCCACGGGCTCCGGGTAGACCAGCAGGCCGACCGGCGTCTGTGTTTCGTCGTCCAGATAGAGCACCGCCTCGTCATCGTAGACGCAGAGCAGCACGCCATACACCGTGCCATCCTGGTCGACCTGGGCGCTGCTTTGTACCAGGCCCCAGGTGCGCCAGTCGCCGCCGACGACGGCGTTGTCTTCCTCTTCCGCAGTTGGCGCACCGCATGCCGCGAGAAGCAGCAGCACGCAGGCCAGCAGGAGCGCGGCTGCGCCGCGCAGGTTTCGTTTCATATGTCAGCCTCCGTTTCATCCAATGTCGTTGTTTGCAAAAACCTCCACCTTATAAGTTCAGTTTAGCGGCTCCGGGACGGCTTTTCCATTAACCAATGGTTATTTGCTGCCAGTGGGAGCGGGAAGGGCGGGACGCTGCGGCTTTGCCGGATTTTTGCGGGTGATCGGTGCGTGCTGCCGGGCGGACAGGGTCCTATCGTTGATTTTGTGACTTCCATACGCCGTGGCGGGGCAAACGACGCTCCGAGCAGACAGGGGAGAGACGGAATATTCCGTTTCTCCCTCGTTCGATTTGGTTGTACCAAAGGCACCCCCCCGGCTAGCCTGCTTTCCTCGCCCGGTTCAGAAACGTGCGGAACACGCGGAGATAACTGCTGATAGAGTTATGCGCTAACCCATGCTGGCGCATGGAAATGACCATGTTGTCTAAATCTTCTTTTGTGAGGGTGGCAAACGGGGCGGAGAAATCCAAGTACTTTTGGAGCGAATGAAGATGCGAATAATAGTTCTGAATCGTCTTATCGCTGACCCCTTTTGCGGTTTGAGACGCGACGAAGCGTTCAAAAATCTCTGCGACAGTCTGGTTGTTCAACTGTCTAAATAATTGTTTTCTGGACATCAAAAACGGACACCCTGCCTTTCGTAAAATGGACAAAAAGGCAGGGTGTCCTGATTTTTACAGGATATAACAAAAACCCTCGAAAACGTTGGCTTAACAGTGATA
Organism: Clostridiales bacterium UBA735; assembly: GCA_002298695.1. Lineage (GTDB taxonomy): Bacteria > Bacillota > Clostridia > Oscillospirales > Oscillospiraceae > CAG-170. The sequence goes on from DBLB01000013.1 coordinate 3,434, forward strand.
AG
>DBLB01000022.1:0-4950 GCA_002298695.1 Clostridiales bacterium UBA735
CATTGGCCATTACATATCAGGTGTATCTGAAAATTGCCAACGCACCCGGACTGCGGGCCTTTTCACATTGCACTGCGTCAGTTTTCCTTGAAATACGACAGCCGGTATTTCTGCGAAAAAATGTCTTGTTCAGCGCGAAAATTCCTCGCGGCCTGTCGCATCGCCGTCTTTCCTCGGCTGCCTCTATCTGTTGCGCTTCCGCACCGGTTCCACCGTCGGCAGAGCGCCATGCAAAAAATCACAAAGCGCCCGGACTTTCAAGCCTGGGCGCTTTGATTTTTGCTTTTCATTCAGTTCTGCGCATAGCGGGAGAGGAACTGCCGTGTGCGCTCCTGCTGCGGGTGGTCGATGACGTCGTGCGCCGGGCCCTGCTCGACGATGACACCGCCGTCCATAAAGATGACCCGGTCGGCCACGTCGCGCGCGAACTCCATCTCGTGCGTGACGATGATCATGGTCATGTGTTGCTCAGCCAGCGAGCGGATGACGCGCAGGACTTCGCCGGTCAGCTCCGGATCGAGGGCCGACGTCGGCTCGTCGAAGCAGAGGATGTCCGGCCGGAGGGCCAGCGCCCGCGCGATGGCGACGCGCTGCTGCTGTCCGCCGGAGAGCTGGTGCGGATAGAGGTCCATCTTTTCCTTCAGCCCCACCTGCGTCAGGAGGTCCTCCGCGCGGGCTTCGATCTCGGTGTGGATCTCCTTCTTGCGCTGCTTGTAATCCGGCTGCTCCTTGGCCAGCAGCTCGCTGGCCAGCATGATGTTTTTCTTCGCCGTATACTGCGGGAACAGATTGAAATTCTGGAACACGAGGCCGAAATGCAGCCGCTTTCGGCGGATCTGGCTCTCCTTCTGCGTATTGAGGTCCGCCGCGTCAAAGAGCGTCTGGCCCGCGACGGTGATCGTACCGGTGTCCGGCACGGTCAAAAAGTTCAGGCAGCGCAGCAGCGTCGTCTTGCCGGAGCCGGACGAGCCGATGATGGCGACCGATTCGCCGGACTCCAGCGAAAAATCGATACCCCGGAGCACCTGTGTATTCTTGCCGAAGGACTTTTCCAAGCCCTGTACTTCCAACATTGCCATAAAAGTCCCTCCTTACGCCTTGAAATAGTCGAGCTTCTTCTCCACGCGGCCGAGCACGAGCGTCAGGATGCCGGAGAAGATGAGATAGTATACGCCGGTGAAAAACAGCGGCCAGATGGCGCCGGAGATACCGTGGCTGCCCTTCATGAACGCCTGACCGGCCCAGATGACCTCCTGCAGGGCGATGATGCGCGCAAGCGACGTGTCCTTGACGAGCGTGATGATCTCATTGGACATCGGCGGCACGATGCGCTTGAGCATCTGCAAAAGCGTCACTTTGAAGAAAATTTGGGCCTTTGTCATGCCGAGCACCTGACCGGCCTCCTGCTGCCCCCTGGGGACGCCCTGGATGCCGCCGCGGTAGATTTCAGAGAAATAGCAGGCATAGTTGAACACGAACGCGATCGAAGACGCGAGGAAGCGCCCGGACTCGCCGCTGCCCCAGATGTTCTTCCCGCAGACCAGGCCGGGGAAATAGTAGAGGATCAGCAGCTGCAGCATCAGCGGCGAGCCGCGGATGATCCAGATGAGAAGGCGCGTGAGCAGGCGGATGGGCTTGAAGTCCACGACCCACCAGAGCTGGAACCGCTGCCAGCCGGTCAGATTCTCCGTCGGCGCGCCGTTTTTCATCACGTAGGGCCGCAGGAAGCCAAAAGGGGCCCAGCTGCTCATCGAGCCGAACGAGATGATCAGGCCCAGCGGGATGGCCCCGATGAGCGTGACGGCGAAGAGCTTGAGCGTTTGCAGGAAACCAACGTTCAGCGCCTGCAGAACGATGGGGAATTGTTCGGAAAAGGTCATAAGGTGTACCGCCTTCTATGTAGTCTTGGCTATTTTATCATAAGGAGGAACGAGACGCAAATGGAAAGACACAGCGATTTCCCCGGCAAGTTCTGTCGGGGAAATCGGCTATTTCTGCTGTGTTTTCTGCGCTGCCGTTTACTGGGCAATGAGGGCTGCCTGGATGCCATAGGTCTCGGCGCAGGCCTGCATGGAGCCATCGGCGTAGGCGGCGGTGAAGAAATCGTTCAGCGCGGCGGCCAGATCGGAGCCCTGGCGGAAGCCGACGCCGTACTGCTCGCCTTCCTCGGCGTTCAGGCTGACGGTGTAGGTCAGGTTATCATAGCTCGTGCCCTCGCCGACCATCGCGCCGGCCATCAGGGAGTCAATGACGGCGGCGTCGGACGTGCCGGCGGCGACCTCCATCAGTGCGGTGGCCTGATCCTTGACCTCGGTGAAGCTGTAGCCCAGCTTTTCGACCTCGGCCATACCGGCGGAACCGGCCTCAACAGCGAAGCTCAGATCCTTGCAGGCTTCCACATCGGCGTAATCGGCGGCCTTATCTGCCGGGACGATGACGACCTGGGAGTTGTTGCAGTAGGCATTGGAGCAGGCCATGGCGCTCGTGACCTCATCGGTCAGGGTCATGCCGTTCCAGACGCAGTCGATGGCCTTGCTGCCGAGCTCCAGGATCTTGTTGTCCCAGTCGATCTCGACAAACTCGACGCTCACGCCAAGGCTTTCAGCAAACGCCTTCGCCATGTCGGCGTCGAAGCCGATCCATTCGCCGTTCTCATCCTGATAGTCCATCGGTTCAAAGTCGGTGATGCCGACGACCAGCGTGCCCTTGCTCTGGACATAGGCCAGGTCGCTGTCAGCGGCAGTCTGGTCTGCGCTCTGGTCTGCCGCGGGAGCAGTGTCTTCCCCGGAGGCGGTGTCTTCCGCAGGTTCGGAAGTCTGTGTGTCGGCGGCGGTCTGGTCATTGGTCTGGTCTGCGGTGGACTCGGACTTGGCGGCACAGGCGGCCATCGAGAACACCATCAGGGCTGCGAGCAGCATTGCGATCCATTTTTTCATTGTTTGTTCCTCCATTTTGCCGGGCGGCTGTGTCGCCGCTCTGTTTTGTTATCGTGGTAATACTTTACCATACTGATGTGATAATGTAAAGAAGCAATGCTGCAACAAAATGCCCCGCGGAAACGCGGGGCATTTGGGCATTCTATACAGGAAACCGATATCCCGATCGTCTTCGGCCATCAGCGGCTACATAAGCGCTCAGCGCAGTGACACTGCGCCGGCACTGTGGATGGGCGTTTTGCCGTAAAAGGCCGTCATTACGCGCACCAGATCATCCAGATCCTGTGCTCCTGCCGTTTCATAGGCCGAGTGCATTGCCAGCTGCGGCAAGCCGATGTCGACGGTTGGCATCGCAAGGCGCGTATTGGAGATGGAGCCGAGCGTCGACCCGCCAGGCAGATCGGAGCGGTTCGCATATTCCTGCACCGCTGCGCCCGCCTCCCGACAGAGTGCGCGGAAGGCCGCAGCAGAGACCGCATCGGTCGTATAGCGCTGATTCGCGTTAAATTTGACGGTCACGCCTCCGTTGAGATACGGCGTATTCTGTCCGTCGGCAAACTCCGGATGGTTCGGATGCTGCGCATGCGCGTTGTCTGCCGAGACCATGAAGCTGCCGGCCGTCAGCCGCAGATATTCCGCTTCCGTCAGCCCGAGCGCCAGCGTCAGACGGCGAAGCGTATCGCGCAGGAAGTTGCTGGCCGCGCCCTGTTTCGTCTCGCTGCCGACCTCCTCGTTGTCAAATATCGCCAGCACCGGAATGGCCTGCGACGGCGCAGCGTGCAGGAAGCCCTCAGCCAGTGCAAACGCGCATTCCAGATCGTCCAGCTTCGGCGAGGCAATCAGCTCCTTCTTCGCGCCGAGCACCGTTCCGCAGCCGCGCACATAGAGGAACAGGTCGTGTCCGAGGATGTCCGTCTCCTGCACGCCCGCCGCCTCCGCGACGGTTTTCAGGAAGCTGTCCTTCGCATCAGCGCCGCCGAAAAGCGGATAGGTGTCGATATTCGCGGCGAATTTCATGCCGTCGTTGGCGTTGCGGTTCATGTGGATGGCNNTCCAGATCGTCCAGCTTCGGCGCCGCGATCAGCTCGTCCGCCGCGCCAAGCACTGTCCCACGCCCGCGCAGGTAGAGCGTCAGATCGTGCCCCAGGATCTGCTCCGGGGCCACGCCCGCCGCCTCCGCAACGATCGCACGGAAATCCGGCGTTCCGCAGCCGAGCAGCGGGAACGTGTCCACATTGGCCTGCAATTTGACGCCGTCGTTCGCCGCACGGTTCATGTGGATGGCGACCGACGGAATGATCATGAGATCGCGGTCAATGTCGACCAGCCGTGCCTCCAGCGCCCCGTTCCGTTCCACGACAATTCGCCCGGCCGCCGACAGCGGGCGGTCAAACCAGGTGTTCATCAGCATGCCGCCGTATTTTTCGGTATCCAGTACAGTGCAGCGGGCGCTGACCTTTTCCGCGTGCTCCTTGATCTGGAACGTGGGGCTGTCGCTGTGCGCGGCCGCCAGCATAAAGCCCGCAGCTCCGCCCTCCGGCACGCGGAACGCCAGCAGCGACGAATCGTTGCGCATCACAACATAGCGCCCGCCGGGGCGGACGTCCCAGACGGCCTGCTCCGGCAGCGGCGTATAGCCCGCCGAGATGAGGCGGCTTTTCAGATTGGCGCACACGTGGTAGCGGCTGGGGCTTGCGGCAATGAAATCCAGCAGTTTTTCTGCGTATTCGTACATGATTCTGCTCCTTACTTTATAGTATTTCCAGCATACCACGCACTTCGGCTGTTTTCAATAGACAAAATTTTACGTTTTGTCTGTTCAGCGAGGACAGTCTGTGGTATACTATTGGAAAATGAATGCAGCAGGAGGTATTTTCGATGAAAAAATCCGTTCTGCGCGCCTATGCGCGCCTCATCGCGGAGAGCGGTGTCAACGTCCAGAAGGGCCAGGAGGTCTTCATCACGGCGGAACTCGACCAGCCGGAGTTCGTGGCCATGGTGGTCGAGGAATGCT
>DBLB01000022.1:4974-28695 GCA_002298695.1 Clostridiales bacterium UBA735
AGGTCGTCGTCGACTGGAGCTACCAGCCGCTGACCAAGCTGCACGTCCGCCACCAGTCGCTCACCACGATGAGCACGCTTGACAACTACGAAGAGGCCCGCTGGCAGCACTATGTCGACAAGATCCCCTGCCGCATCTACCTCATCTCCGAGGATCCGGACGGCCTGCGCGGCGTGAATCAGGAGAAGATGGCCAAGGCCCAGCAGAAAAAGTATCCGCTCATCAAGGGCTACCGCGACCAGATCGAAAACAAATACCAATGGTGCATCGCAGCCGTGCCCGGTGTAAAGTGGGCCAAGAAGCTCTTCCCGGAGCTGCGGGCCAGCCAGGCCGTGGAAAAGCTGTGGGAGGCCATCCTGCACACGTCGCGTGTTGACGACGATCCTGTCGCGGCCTGGAATGCACACAACGCCGACCTCAAATCCCGCTGTGACCATCTCAACAGCCTCGGCATCCGCGAGCTTCGCTACCATGCCTCCAACGGCACCGACCTGCGCGTCGGCATGATCCCCGAGGCGCAGTTCTGCGGCGGCGGCGAGACGAGCCTGCAGGGCATCTTCTTCAACCCGAATATCCCAACCGAGGAATGCTTCATCTCCCCGAAGCGCGGCGTGGCCGAGGGCATCGTCTATTCGAGCAAGCCGATGAGCTATCAGGGCCAGCTCATCGACCGGTTCTGGATCCGCTTCCATGAGGGCAAGGCCATCGAATGGGGCGCGGAGGAAAACGAGACCCTGCTCACCAAGCTCATCACCATGGACGAGGGCAGCGCCTACCTCGGCGAATGCGCGCTCGTGCCGTTCAATTCTCCGATCAACGAGACCGGTATCCTGTTCTACAACACGCTGTTTGACGAAAATGCCTGCTGCCATCTCGCGCTCGGCATGGGCTTTGCGGACACCATCCGCGATTTTGAGCACAAGACACTCGAGGAGGTCCGTGCGCTCGGCGTGAACGACTCCATGATCCACGAGGACTTTATGATCGGCACAGCCGACCTCTCTATCGACGCCGTCTGCGCCGACGGCTCCGTGCAGCCCGTCTTCCGGGACGGCACCTGGGCCTTCTGAGCACAAGCCACTGAAAAGCCTGACTATCCCCCCATCTAGCCGCATAGGCTGTAATGGGGGTGTTGCTTTTATGGGGAAATTTCAACAGTTCTGCCGCGAAAACGCACGGCTTCTACTGGCGCTCAGCGCCGTGCTGGCCTTTTGCGCGGTGCTGCCGGTCATGTTCGCCGCGACCGCGATCCCGACGGGCTCTTGGGGGCTCAGCTTTCGCACCGAGGGGCAGCCACCCGTCGGCAATGCAACTGCCGGTGCCCTGCGGGACTATGACGCCGTCTATGTCGGCGATACCGAAGAAAAGGTCATCTACCTGACCTTCGACGCTGGATATGAAAACGGCTATACCGCGTCCATTCTCGACACACTCGCGGCGCATAACGTCAAGGCCGCCTTTTTCGTCGTCGGCAGCTATGTGGAAAACAATCCGGAGCTTATCCAGCGCATGGCAGACGAGGGGCATATCGTCGGCAACCACACCTGGCACCATTACGACATGGCCGAGATCTCCGATCTGCCGTCGTTCACACGCGAGCTGCAAAGCGTCTCGGACAAATACCGTGAGATCACCGGGCGGGAAATGCCGCCTTACTATCGCCCGCCGCGCGGCGTATACAGCGAAGACAATCTGAGAATGGCCAAACAGCTCGGCTATCGGACGGTGTTCTGGAGTCTGGCCTATGTGGACTGGTATCAGGATGATCAGCCGACGCACGAGCAGGCGTTTTCCAAGCTCCTGCCACGGATTCACCCCGGCGCGATCGTCCTCCTGCACTCGACGTCGCGCACCAATGCGGAGATTCTCGATGAGCTTCTCACCCGCTGGGAAGCTCTGGGCTACCGCTTCGGCACGCTGGAGGAGCTGTTCGCCTAGCCGCGTTTCGCCCTGTCCAGTCACCAATCGGCGCAACCGGCATACCATGGAATGAGCGAGCAAAGAAACGCTACGTTATTTTTCAGGAGGTTTCGTTATGTCTTGCAATAACAATTCATCCGGCTTCTGCGCCTTCGGCAGCAACTGGTGGTGGGTCATCATCCTGATCCTCATCCTGTTCTGGAACGGCAATGGCAGCAGCTGCGGCTGCGATAACGGCTGCGGCTGCTGAGCGCCTACATCGCAAACCAAAAAACGGAGCTGTCGTCAGACAGCTCCGTTTCAGCATGTCGAAATGTCTTTTCGCCCCTGCCGCAGCCGTTTCTACAGTGCTTCCCAGAACTGCCGGAAGGCCGTGGGGAGGGAAATGTCGCGTGCAAAGCGTGCGCCATCCACCCAGGTAAAGCCGCCGCCGGGCGCGCAGACCTCGACATAGTAACATCGCAGCTGCCATGTGATGTGCGTGAAGATGTGCTGCTTTTCGAGCTGTTTTTTCAGCTCCGCGGGCCGGAGGCCCCACGTCTCGAGCAGCGAGAGCGCAGCTTGCGGCTCTAAAAAGCCGTCGACGTTCGGCAGCTCCCAGAGGTCCGCGAGCAGGCCCTTCGCGGGACGCTTGCGGACGGCGGTCCGGTCGCCGCACGTGAGGAAGAAGACTGTTTTCTGCTCCGCGCGGCGGGGCTTTTTTGCGTCCTTGACCGGGATGGCGCGCCAGAGCTCTCCTTCCCGGCTTTGGCAGAAGGCCGCAACGGGGCAAAGATCGCAGTGCGGCGCGCCGTTCGGTGCGCAGACCGTCGCGCCGAGCTCCATGAGGGCCTGCGTCGTCTCGGCGCAGCGCCCGGCGGGGTAAATTTCCGCAAGGGCAGCGGTATAGTCCTTTTTGACTGCGGGCTGCGTGACGGGGCGCTCGTCCGCCGTCAGGCGGGAGACGACGCGGAGCACGTTGCCGTCGACGGCGGGCGTGGGCAGGCCGAAGCAGATGGAACTGATCGCGCCGGCGGTATAGTCGCCGATGCCGGGCAGGGCGCGGATCTTGTCATATTCTGTCGGAAATACACCGCCATAATCGGAGACGATCTGCTGCGCGGCCTTCTGCAGGTTGCGCACGCGGGAGTAGTAACCGAGGCCCTCCCAGAGCTTGTGCAGCCGGTCGGGGTCGCACGCGGCGAGGGACGGGATGTCCGGCAGCTCGGCGAGGAAGCGGGCATAGTAGCCCTTCACGGCCTCGACGCGCGTCTGCTGGAGCATGATCTCCGAGAGCCAGACGTGATAGGGTCCATGGTCACGCCGCCACGGCAGATCGCGTTTATTTGATTCGTACCAGCCGAGCAGCGGCGGGAGAAATGCAGGAGATAAGAGCATGTTTGAAGTTCCTTTTCGAATCGCATTTTTTACATTGTACGTGTTGCGGCAGCGCTTGTCAAATGGGATGCGGCGGTTTATAATGGAAGCAGATCTGAGGTGGTTTTTTGGCATTACAGGACAAGCGGTTATTTCTGCTCGACATGGATGGGACGATCTATCTGAGCGAGCAGCTATTCGACGGGACGATCGATTTTCTGAACTATGTGAAGCGCATCGGCGGGAGATACCTGTTTCTGACGAACAATTCCTCACGCGGAACAGACGCCTACATTGCAAAAATGAAGCGGCTCGGGATCGAGGCGTTCCCGGAGGATTTTCTGACATCGGCGGACGCAGCGGTGGACTATTTTCATCAAGATCCGCCGGAAGGAAACATCTATATCTGCGGAACGGAGTCGCTCAAGGGGCAGCTCCGCACGGCGGGACTGCCGGTCGCGGCGGATAAGGACGACCAGGTGTCGACGGTGCTGCTCGGCTATGACACGGAGCTGACATACCAGAAGCTCGAGGACTGCTGCATCCTGCTCGGGCGCGGCGCGGATTATATCGCGACGCACCCGGACATGGTCTGCCCGACGTGGTACGGCAGCGCGCCGGACTGCGGCAGCGTGATTGAAATGCTGCATACCGCGACCGGGCGGCGGCCGAAGATCCTCGGCAAGCCGCAGCCGGACATGGCCCTCGCCGCGATGCGGCGCACCGGATATGCGCCGGAGCAGACGTGCATCCTCGGCGACCGCATCTACACGGACATCGCCTGCGGCGTGAACGCGGGAATTGACGCGGTCTTCCTGCTCTCGGGCGAGGGCGTGATGGCAGACATTGAAACATACAACGTCCATCCCAGCTATGTATTTCAGAACATCCGGGCATTTTTGACGGAATTGGAAAAAGGAGAAGCGGTATGAAGCTCAACAACAAGCGCACCATCCTCGTCGGTCTGGCGTTCCTCTCCATCTGCGCGTTCTGGCAGATGTACGACAACATCGTGCCGCTGATCTTAACGCGGACGTTCCACATGAACGAGACCGTCTCCGGCCTCATCATGGCGGCGGACAACATCCTCGCGCTGTTCCTGCTGCCGTTCTTCGGCTCGCTCTCTGACCGGACGAGCACGAAGATCGGCAAGCGGATGCCGTTCATCCTGTTCGGCACGGGCTGCGCCATCATTCTGATGAATCTGCTGCCATTCATTGAAAACAGCTACTATGCCGCGCCGGGCACGGCGAAGACCGTCTCGTTCGTCGTCGTGCTGGGTCTGCTGCTCATCGCGATGGGGACGTACCGCTCCCCGGCTGTGGCACTGATGCCGGACGTGACGCCGAAGCCGCTGCGCTCGCGCGGCAACGCGATCATCAATCTGATGGGCGCGGTGGGTGGTATTCTGTATCTGGCCATCACGTCGGTGCTCTATTCGCAGTCGCGGCTCGAGGCCATCGAGGCTGCGGGCAGCCGCGTGAACTATCAGCCGCTGTTTATGATCGTGTCGGCCATCATGTTCGTCTCGATCGGCGTGCTGTTCCTGACGATCAAGGAACCGAAGCTGACTGCGGAGAATCAGGCGCTCGAGGCCGCGCACCCGGAATGGAACCTCGCGACCGAGGACTCTGCCGGACATGAGGTCCTGCCCGCGCCGGTCAAGCGGAGCCTTGGCTTTTTGCTGGCCTCCATCGCGCTCTGGTTCATCGGCTACAACGGCGTGACGACGTGGTTCACGACCTACGTCAGCGAGGTCATGGGACAGGGGCTCGGCGGCGCGTCGACCTGCCTGCTCATCGCGACGGCGGGCGCCATCGTCTCGTATATCCCGATCGGACAGATCGCCTCGAAGATCGGGCGGAAAAAGACCATTCTCGGCGGCGTCATCCTGCTGGCATTCTGCTTCGCGCTCGGCTACGTGCTGACGACCGCGTATCAGAGCATCAATGCCGTCATGTTCGTCGTCTTCGCGCTCGTCGGCCTGGCCTGGGCGGCCATCAACGTCAACTCGCTGCCGATGGTCGTTGAGATGTGCCGCGGCAGCGATATCGGCAAGTTCACGGGCTATTATTACACGGCGTCGATGGCTGCACAGGTGGTCACACCGGTCGTGGCCGGGACGCTGATGCGGCACATCGACTATCGCGTGCTGTTCCCGTATGCGGCATTTTTTGTGGCGCTCTCCGGCGTGACGATGTGCTTCGTGCGCCACGGCGACGCAAAGGCCGAGGGCAAGCGCGGCCTCGAAGCATTCGAGGAGATGGACGACTGATGAAGCGTCTAGCTGCAATTTTTCTGCTGTTGCTGCTCCTGGCCGGCTGTGCAGAGAATACCGTTCCGGCACAGGAGCTGGAACCGGCGCATACGCATTCGGCAGAAACGCAGACTGCGGAAGCTCCAGAACCATCCGAAACGCCGGAAGAACCGGACTATGGCGACGCAGCGTTTTGCGGCGGCATCACGCTGTTCGCGGGCGACACGCTTGCTCTCGTGAACAGTGCAGAGGTGACGATGGAGGGCGCGCCGTTCCTAGAGGGCGACGAGTTCTACGTGCCGCTGCGCTTCGCAGCCGAGGCGCTCGGCTGGCACTACGCGGAAAACGGCGATACCATCACGCTCTCGGCGACGAAAACATGGGAGTGGGGCGTCGATTTTGCCCCGGACAGCGGATATGACCTCCGGCCCTGCAAGCCGGTCTCGCAGGAGCTGGGCCTGACGGTCGGCGAACGGACGTTTACGCGGAACGGCGAAGCGGTCGAAAGCTGCTCTGCGGGCGTGCCGGTTCGGCGGGACGGCGTGGTATTCCTGCCGCTGGACTTTTTGACATTTTCCGACGGGAAGGGGCAGCAGTTCGTCCCATGGCTGTTCGGCGGCAGCACCTATGACCCGGAAACGGGCTATGCGATCCTGAACGGGCAGCGGAACGAGGCGGGACTTGGCGGCTTTACCGTCTGGCAGAACTGGGACGAGCTCCAGGCGGAGCAGCGCGAGAGCTTTGCGGAGACCGGCATGCTTGGGCAGAGCTCAATCGGGGAATACAACGTCGTGGCCTATACACGCGGCGGGCTGCGCGTCCACGTGCTGCGGCCAATGGCCGGCGGAACGGAATCTTCCGGCGACTACGCCGGCGCGATCGTCGGCGTGTATACGTCCGACCCCAATATTGCCACGCCGCGCGGCCTGCGCCCCGGCGATGCGTGGGAGAAGGTAGAGCAGGTCTATGATGGCAGCTTCGCCGATTCGCTCTCGCTCCGGCTGGACGAGGACGATACCATCGCGGAGCTGGGGCTCCATTCGCCGTATTACGACATCCCGCCCGCGGGCTGCCACACGCTGAGCGAGCAGCACATGTTTCACTACTGGATGGCGCATCCGGAGGATGCGCCGGATCATTGGGATCCCGTCACAAAAGACTTGGATGACTGACACGGAGAAGGAGATGTGAAAAATGGTCATCGTATGGATCTTCGCGGTTTTGCTCGCTTTGTATCTGGTGCTGCTGCTTCTGCTGCGCTGCCGGAAGGGCAATGAAGCCTGGGCGAAGCTGAAGCCGCAGCGCTATGCGCACCGCGGCTATCACGACAAGCCCACGATCCCGGAAAACTCGATGCCGGCGTTCCGCCGGGCAATCGAGCACGGATGGGGCGCGGAGCTGGACGTGCATCTGCTGCGCGACGGGACGCTCGCCGTGTTCCACGACTCCGACCTGAAGCGCTGCGCGAACGTCGAGGGGCAAATCGAAGATCTCGACCTCGAAGGACTGCGCGAGCTGCGCCTCGAGGGCACGGACGAACAGGTGCCGCTGTTTGACGACGTGCTCGCGCTTTTCGAGGGCAAGCAGCCGCTGATCATCGAGCTGAAGACCGCGAAGGGCAACCACCGCGCGCTGGCCGAGGCGGTCTGCAGGCGGCTGGATTCGTATACGGGCGATTTCTGCATCGAGTCGTTCGACCCGTTCGCGGTCGCGGACGTGCGGAAGCTGCGGCCCGGCATCTGCCGCGGGCAGCTGAGCATGAACTTTTTGAAGGAGCCGTCGGGCCTGCCGTGGTATCAGCGTTTTTTGATGACGAACGTCCTGCTGAACTGGTACACGCGGCCGGATTTCCTCGCGTATCAGTTCTCCGACCGGGATAATTTCTGCCTCGACCTCGCGCGGCGCGTCTGGGGCGTGCAGGAGGTGAGCTGGACCATCCGCAGCAAGGACGATCTGCTCGCGTGCGAAAAGTTCGGCTCGATCGGCATTTTTGAGAAATTTGATCCGGAAGCCTGACGTTCAGACACCCGCCGGCGCGCTTTGCCCGCCTGTCCGAGCGCCTTTAAAACGCCAAAAGCCCCGCATTTCTCTCCTTTGGGAACAGAAATGCGGGGGCTTTTACATTTATGGATCATTTTGCGGGCTTAGCTGCGATCACACCGACGAGGTCCTTCACGACCTCGCCCGCGATGATCAGGCCGACAACGGGCGGGACGAAAGCGGTCGAGCCGGGGATGTCGCGCCGGTCGGTGCATTTGCGCGCCGTGCCGGGCGGACAGATGCAATGGTTCCGGCAGCTGATGGCCGCGTCCTCCACGGGGCGGAGCGGCTTTTCCTGCGAGTAGACGACCTTGAGTTTTTTAATGCCGCGCTTCCGGCACTGGACACGCATCACGCGCGCCAGCGGGCAGACAGACGTCTCGTAGATATCGGCCACGCGGAAGGCCGTTGGGTCGACCTTGTTGCCCGCACCCATGGCGCAGATGATCGGCGTGCCGGCATCCCGCGCCTGCTCGACGAGGGCAAGCTTGCCGGAGACGGTATCGATCGCATCGACAACGTAGTCGTACTGCGTGAAGTCGAACTGCTCCTTCGTTTCCGGCAGGTAGAAGCAGCGGTGCGTCGTGACGGTGCAGTTCGGATTGATGGCACGGACGCGCTCCGCCGCAACATCGACCTTGTACTGGCCGACCGTGGTGCGCAGCGCGAGGAGCTGGCGGTTGATGTTGGTCAGGCAGACGCGGTCGTCGTCGACCAGATCGAGCGCACCGACGCCCGATCGGGCCAGCGCCTCGACGGTGTAGCCGCCGACGCCGCCGATGCCGAATACCGCCACGCGGCATCCGGCGAGTTTTTCCATGGCGTCATGGCCAAGGAGCAATTCTGTTCTGGAAAATTGGTTCAGCATACGATCCATCCTAAATCACATAGTTGTCCGCCTGCGGCGTGTTCATCAGATCCGCCAGCGTAATGCCGGAGAAATAGTCCTCAGTCAGCCTGTAATAGCCCTGCCAGACCGGAAGCGTCCGGCATTCTGCCGCACGCGAACAGGGCGCGGCGTTCGGCTGCAAGCAGGACACAGGCGCAAGGTCGCCCTCCGCGATGCAGAGGATCTCCCAGAGTGTATAATCCGCCGGTTCGCGCGTCAGGCGGTAGCCGCCGCCGATGCCGTGCGTGCTGTCGATGAGGCCGGCGCTCTTCAGCGGCGGCAGAATGCGCTCGATGTACTTCAGCGAGATCTCCTGCCGCGCGGCGACCTCCTTCATCGGTGTATATCCGGCGCCGCGGTGCTCCGCCAGATCAAGCAGGATCCGGATGGAGTAGCGTCCCTTTGTAGAAATCATGGCTTCTCCTTTCCCGGTTCCGGAGCGGTCACTTCAGCCGCTTGTCGCATCTGGAGACGAGCTTGGTGCCGACACTCTGGAAGATCTGCACAAGCAAAATCAGGAACACGACGGCAAACGCCATGACAAGATACTGATAGCGATAGTAGCCGTAGTTGATGGCGATCTTGCCGAGGCCGCCGCCGCCGATGATGCCGCTCATGGCGGAATAGCCGAGTACGGTCGTGACGGCGATGGTGGCGTTGGAAATGAGCGACGGAACGCTCTCAGGCAGCATAACCTTGCAGACGATCTGCATCGGGGACGCGCCCATGCTCTGCGCCGTCTCGATGATGTTGGGGTTCAGTTCGCGCAGGCTGGACTCGACCAGACGCGCGATGAACGGGAACGATGCGATCACAAGCGGCACGACGGTCGCGGGCGTGCCGACGACAGTGCCGACAATGAGCCGCGTGAGCGGGAATACCAGAATCATCAGGATCAGGAACGGGATGGAGCGGAGCAGATTGATGATGACGTTCAGTACGCTCAGGATCCACTGCGGAATGTGCAGGATACGGTTATTTTCGCCCGCCACGAGCAGCACGCCAAGCGGCAGGCCGATCAGAACGGAAAACGCCGTGGACAGCAGCGTCACATAGACAGTCTCCCAGATGGCAAGTGGGAACTGGTGGATCAGGATATCCAGCGCGTTCTGGAACGCCTCAGACTGGAAAAACTCAGACATGGCCCTCGACCTCCTCTACATAAATATCCGGAATCGTGCGCAGATAATCCATGGCGCGTGCAAGCTCTGCATCGCCGCCCGGAATGCCGAGCAGCATATTGCCGTAGGCTTTCTCGCCGATGCCCTTGGTGGATGCGCCGAGAATGCTGGCCGTGATGCCGCAGTCGATCGCCATCTGGGCGATAAGCGGCGTTTTGGTGGCCTTCGCGCCGTTGAAGACGACACGAAGCATCTTCCCCTCGTCAAACTTTACGACCGGCTGCTCATACCCCTCCGGGTAGACCAGGCGTTTGGCCGCTTTGGACTGCGGCGCCGCGAAGACTTCGCTGACCTTGCCCTCCTCAGCGACCTCGCCGCCGTCGAGAATGGCGACGCGCGTGCAGATCTGCTCCACGACGCTCATCTGGTGCGTGATGACGATGACTGTGATGCCGAGTCGGTCGTGGATGTCGCGGATGAGAGAGAGAATGGACTGCGTGCTCTGCGGGTCGAGCGCACTGGTGGCCTCGTCGCAGAGCAAAATCTTCGGATTTGTGGCGAGCGCGCGAGCGATGGCCACGCGCTGCTGCTGCCCGCCAGACAGCTGCGACGGGTAGCTTTTCAGTTTGTCCCCAAGACCAACGAGCTCCAGAAGCTCCGCAGCCCGCTTCATCGCGTCGCTCCGCTTCATGCCGGCCAGCTCCAGCGGGAAGCAGACGTTGCGCTGGCACGTGCGCTGCATGAGCAGGTTGAAGCCCTGAAAGATCATCGTGATGTTCCGGCGCTCCTCGCGCAGCTCCCACTCCGTCAGTGCCGCCATGTCGCGGCCGTCGATGATGATTTTGCCCTCCGTGGGGCGTTCGAGCATGTTGATGCTGCGCACGAGCGTGCTCTTGCCCGCGCCGCTCATGCCGATGATGCCATAGATCTCGCCGTCCGGAATCGTCAGCGTGATGTGCTTCAGCGCTTCAACGGTTCCCCCGGACGTCTGAAACGTCTTCGACAGGTTCTGAATCTCGATCATAGTATTCCTCCGACAGACAGGAATAACGCTGTCAGCGTTCCGCCGTCAGCGTTATTCCTGTAAATTCTTCTTACTTGTTCAGCGCGTCGAGCGTGGTCTGCTTGCCGCCGTAGAGGCCCATCGGCTCCACATGGACGGTCAGCACGGAGACGAGGTGCGTGCCGTTTTCGGCATTGAAGTCCTCGAGATAGGGCAGATGCTGGAAGTAGTTGGCGTCGATCTCGCCGCTCTCGACAACGTTGTTCGGCTGGACATAGTCGGTGAACTCTTTGATGTCAAGCGTGATGTCCTTTGCGGCGAGAATTTCCTTCGCAACGGCGAGAATTTCGGCGTGCGGGGTGGGCGTGGCGGCGATGGTGATCGTCGTGCCGGCAAGGGCATCATAGTCCACGGTCTCGTCGTAGCCGTCGCCCGGGTTCTCCACGACGCTGACGACTGCGCCGCCGTAGGTTGCGGTGATGTAATCGGCGACCTGCTGGCTGGCGAGGGCCGCCTTGAGGGCCTTAATCTTATCAGTTTCCTCGTTGCCTTCCTTCACGACCAGAATGTTGCCGTAGGCGGAGGCGGAATCCTCGATCAGCAGGGAATCCTCGGTCGGGTTCAGGCCGGCGGGAATCGCGTAGTTGGAGTTGATGATGGCGTAGTCGACATCCTGCAGGACGTTCGGGACCTGTGCAGCCTCGACCTCTTTGAACTCAATGTTCTTCGGGTTCTCGGCGATGTCGTTGATGGTGGCGGTGATGCCGGCACCTTCCTTCAGCTTGATGTAGCCGTTCTCCTGGAGCAGGAGCAGCGCGCGGGCTTCGTTCGTGGCGTCGTTCGGAACGGCGATGGTGATGGAGGACGACTTGCTGCCGCAGGCAGACAGAACGCCGAGCAG
Organism: Clostridiales bacterium UBA735; assembly: GCA_002298695.1. GTDB lineage: Bacteria > Bacillota > Clostridia > Oscillospirales > Oscillospiraceae > CAG-170. The sequence goes on from DBLB01000022.1 coordinate 16,462, forward strand.
CAGGATAGCAGAGAGCAGCAATGCAACGATCTTTTTCATGATAAATACCTCTTTTTGTTCTGAATCAGTTTTTGTTGAAAATTTATTGTAACCGGACCACAGAGCGGCGTCACATTCGCCCGCCCTTCAGATTCGCCCGGATGAGCGTCTCAAAATGCAGCATGGAAAACCTCCAGAAATAAAATCAACCGGGAAACTCCGATGGAGCTTCCCGGCAGTACACATTGTAACTGGTCGCCAAACGATCAGGCGGACACCGGAGAACACATCGGAATGGACACAGCAAAGCACATGCACATGCGGCGCATGTCCATGGACATCATCATCGTGCAGAGCTTCTTCATTTGCGGTTCTCCTTTCCTCCAAACTATACCTTCTCGGTAGGTTGGTCATATGATAGCGCCGCCGCGGCAATTTGTCAAGAGGTTTTTTCGCTTTTTTTCTGATGGACGGTATCAGCACACGTTTTGCTATCTTTTTTGGCCGTGCTGTGATACACTGAGGGCAAAAGACGGAGAGGAGGCCGCACCGATGGCGAAGAAAAAGCTGCATCTCTGGCTGCTGCCGGTGATGCTGGCGACCGCCGGCGTCTGCTGGCTGGACAACTTTACGGTACGTACCACACAGACGTCGCTCCGCTGCGCCGATCTGCCGGAGGCGTTCGACGGCTTCCGCATCGCGCTGATCGCCGACCTGCATGGCCGCTCGTTCGGGCAGGCGCACGCAGACCTGCTGGACGCCGTGCGCCGGAGCGCGCCGGACGTCATTGCGCTCGCCGGCGATCTGGCCGACGAGTATACGTCTCTGCCGTCGCTGCGCCCGCTGCTGGCGGGACTGACGGCCATCGCGCCGGTCTATTATGTCACCGGCAATCACGAGTGGGTCATGACGCGGCAGACACGGCAGACGCTCTTCGCCCTGCTGGACGGTTTCGGCGTCGTGCGCCTGTCAAACGACTTCCGCGTCCTGGAGCGGGACGGTCAGCACCTGGTGCTCGCCGGCGTGGACGACCCGAACGGCCCGGCCGACCAGAAGACGCCCGTAGCGCTGGTGCAGGAGCTACGGCAGGCCGAGGGCGAGGTGTTCACTGTCATGCTCTGCCACCGCAACGACCAGCTCGCGCTCTGGGCACGCCTCGGGATCCCGGTCGTGCTCTCCGGCCACGCACACGGCGGCATCGTCCGCATTCCCGGCCTCGGCGGCGTTTTCGGGACACACTTCGAGTTCTTCCCGGGCGACGAGGCGGGCCTCTACCGGCAGGACGGCACGCAGCTCTATGTCAGCCGCGGCCTCGGGCCCAGCCACCGCCTGCCGCTGCGCATCTGCAACCCGCCGGAGCTGGCGATCCTCACGCTGCACCGCGGCTGAGCGGCAATAACTGGAAAGAGAGAAATACAGATGAAAAAGACTTGGAGGCCGGTGGTCTGCGTACTGCTGGCAGGAATGATCTGGGGCTGTATGGGACTGTTCACGCGAAACCTGAACGCGGCAGGGCTGTACGCCATGGAGGTCGTGGAAATCCGTGTGATCGGCGGCGCGCTCTTTTCAGGGCTGTATCTGCTGCTGTTCCACCGGGCGCAGCTGAAGATCTGCCTGCGGGACCTCTGGTGCTTTGCCGGCACCGGAATTTGCAGCCTGATGGCGTTCAGCTGGTGCTATTTCACGGGCATGACCGTCGCAAGCCTGTCGGTGATGGCGGTGCTCCTCTATACAGCACCGGTGTTTGTCATGCTAATGAGTCTGGTCCTGTTCCGGGAGAGGCTGACCGCGGTCAAGCTGCTGGCGCTGGGGCTGAGCCTTGCAGGATGCTGTCTGGCCTTCGGCCTCGGCACGGCGTCCGCGCTGAGCACAAAGGGACTGCTTCTGGGCCTTGGATCGGGCTTCTGCTATTCGCTCTACTCCATCTTCAGCCGCTACGCCATCCGCCGCGGCTACGCCTCGCTGACGATCACCTTCTACACCTTTGTGTTCTGTGCTCTGGGGAGCGCTCCGCTCTGCGTCTGGCCGCGCGTCTGGCAGGCGCTGGCACAGCCGGATACGCTGGCCTGGTCGGCCGGTATGGCGCTGACAACGGGCTTCCTGGCCTATATCCTCTACACGAAAGGGCTGGAATGCATGGAATCCAGCCGCGCCTCCATCCTGGCCTCGGTCGAGCCCGTGGTCGCAACGGTGATCGGCGCCGCCGTGTTCCACGAATCGCTGACCTGGATGAACCTTCTGGGCGTGGTGCTGGTGCTTGCAGCGATCGCCGTGCTGAGTCTGCCCCAGAAAGCGCTGGGAATATAAACTTTTTTTAAACAATCGGCGTGTTTTCTTGTTTTTCCGTCCAAGCGCATTATAATAATAACAAAAAAACAGAAAACAGGTGAGCTTTATGTTTCGAAAAATCGGCGACGCGCTGCGCCGCTTCATGATCGGCCGCTATGGAAGCGACCAGCTGGGCCGCTGGCTGCTCGGCGCGGCGATCGTGCTGATCGTACTCGGGATGATCGGCAGCCGGACGGGCAGCGCCGTGCTGTCCGGGCTGAGCCTGCTGGCGTATGTTCCGCTGATCTGGTCGATTTTCCGGATGTATTCGCGGAACATCGAGGCCCGCCGGCGCGAAAATCTCGCGTTCGGCCGTTTCCTGACCCGCATCCGGGATCGTCAGCACCGCTACTACGCCTGTCCGAAGTGTCGGCAGACGGTGCGCGTGCCGCGCGGGCGCGGCAAAATCAACATCCGCTGCCCGAAATGCGGCGAACAGTTCATCAAAAAAACCTGACCTCGCCCGCCGACCCGCTCCAAGGCCGGCGGGTCTTTGTCTCCCGCCGGCCTCCGGTCGTGTCCGACCGCTTCAGCGGTTTTCTGCCGCACTTCCGGCCATATCTGCAGAGCCGGACATACCGCGTCAGGGTGTATCTGAGGGCTAAAAACGTCCTGCATACGTGTTGTATACAGGACGCTTTTATGTTGTTTAATAGCGGATAGAGAAGTCCAGCAGGGTAAGCGTCTCCTGAAGTTTGTCGTAAAAGCCGGAGGCAGTACGGGGAAGATTCGGTTCGTGATACCATTCACAGGGTTCGAGTTCTGTGTCGCCGAATTTGCGGGCGAACTGCGCGCCGAGACCCATCGCCTCCGCGTAAGGGAGCGTACGGTAGAAATACTGCGGGTCGCGCTGCAAGCGCATGGAGAGGTGACTTTCCGAGGCGCGCAGCAGAAAACGGCGGAAGCCCAGGATCTGCCCGAGCAGTCGGGTGCCCGCTGCGCTGCGCCGCCCACCGTGGCGCGTCAGAACGCCGGTCAAGACACTGAGTGCCGCAGCCAGCAGCATCAGCGGGAACGTCCCGCTCAGGTTGCCGAGCACCAGCATAGCAATGCCGCAGAGGCCGCCGAGCGCAAGCGCGGGCGTGCTGCGCAGGTACCAGCAGATGGCCGCGCGCTGCACCAGAAGGCTTGCGAGTGCACCAAGGCCGAAGCAGAGGATCAGCAGCAGCCAGCGCAGGGGCAGCACCGGAAGCAGTAGGCTTGCCGCGCTGAGCACGGCGACAGCGCTGCAAAGGCAGGTCAGCGCACGCATGATGAGCACATTTCCGCTGTCGCGGGAGTAGAGACGGCGCGCCCAGAAGCGGCTCAGCGCCCCCATGCCGCTTTTGGCGATGCTTTTATAGTGGAGGCTGGCACCGTCACACCGGTCGGAACGGGCGAACAGCGCAGAGAACAGCTTGACCTCCAGCCCGCGCCGCTCATTGCCCATGTGCATATGCCGCAGCAACGAGACATGCCCCTGCGGGTCGACAGCGATGGAGAGATAGCCGAGCGAAGCCCAGTGGCAGAGCAGCATGTTGAAATCCGGGCGGCTGCCGGCCAGAAGGAACGGCAGGTCGCACGGCAGCGCAGAGTCCGGCGGCAGCGCCCGCGAGGAGACCGGAATGCGCGGACTGCGCAGCGTCAGCGCCCAGTAGAGCAGCGCCAGCGCCGCGAACAGCAGGCAGAAGGCGGCGGACAGCCAGTCGGCCGACCAGCTGGAATAGGTACCGGAGAAATAGTGCGCGCCGAGGGAGAGCGTCATTTGCAGCGACTCATGGTCTTTGAGTGCGGTATCCAGAGACCCGCGGAGCACCGCACCCTGCCGGGCGGCGGTGATGTAATCCTCAATGACGTCGCCATAGTAGCCGCTGGAAAACGACGGTACCGTCTCGATGTCCTTCGGCATACTGACGGTGAAGCTGAAATAGGTGATCGGATAAGCCCACTTCGGGCAGAGCAGCGGAAGCGTCAGCGTCTGCTCGCCGTCCGTCTCGCTGACAAGGCCGCTGAGCGTATAGGTGACGGTAAACGTTCGTGTGCCGGAAAAGCCGGCATCGTTCTGCACGGTGAGCAGCGTATAGCCGTCTTCCGTGCTCTTTGATGCGCGATATCCGGCGACTGTGCCTTTTTTTGCGTTCGCGCCGAGCGGGATGGTCAGGCTTTGCTCCGTGCCTGCAAACTCGATCGTCACGGTCTGCGTGACCTGGCAGGTTCCGGATGCCGTGACCAGGCAGTCGGTACGGAGGTCGGTGATCGTTGTGCTGTCTGCGGCCAGCGCGCAGCCGGTCAGCGCCGCCAGCAGCACCAGCAGAAGAAATAATCGTTTGATGGTTCTCACCTCATGCGGAAAAATCAGTGTAATCATGAATAAAATAGCACAGAAGCCCGAAAAATGCAACCATTGGGCACAGGCGAGGCGCGCCGGGCAGAGACGGAATCCAATATGATGTCTGCCGGGCACGGACTTTTCGGCATGGACGAATATTCCGCAGAAAATTTACGAAAAATCTCTTTCCAACAGTGGGCAAATCCGATATAATAAACATTATCCCACGGAAGAGAAAGGGAACGCACAATGGCCAAGCTGTATTTCAAATACGGAGCGATGGGCTCCAGCAAAACCGCGACGGCACTCATCACCAAGTACAATTATGAAGAGCGCGGGATGCGTGTCTGGCTCATCAAGCCGGCCGCCGACGAGCGCGACGGGCAGTTCATCCTGAAAAGCCGCATCGGCCTGACCAGCGAATGCGAGGCCATCCCGCCGGCGACCGATATCCTCACGCTGTACGCCGCGCGGCCGGATGTGGATGTCATCATTGTGGATGAGTGTCAGTTTCTGACCGGCGAGCAGATCGATCAGCTGCGCGAGCTGGTCGACCGGGAGAATCTGCCCGTTCTGTGCTTCGGCCTGCGAACGGACTTCCAGACGAAGCTCTTCCCCGGCAGCCGGAGACTCTTCGAACTGGCCGACTCCATCACCGAGATCAAGACCATCTGCGACTGCGGCCGCAAGGCCACCACAAATGCCCGCATCAGCCCGGACGGCTATGTCGTCACCGAGGGCAGCCAGGTCTTCCTCGGCGGCAACGACAGCTATATCGCCATGTGTCATAAATGCTATCAGGATTACATCCGAGAACATAGAAAGGTGGAATTACTCCATGGAACTGAACGAAATTCTGAGTAAGGTAGATCACACCCTGCTCGCCCAGACAGCGACCTGGGCCGAGATCCGCGCCATCTGCGATGACGGCATGAAGTATCATACCGCGTCGGTCTGCATCCCGGCTTCCTATGTGAAGCAGGCAAAGGACTATGTCGGCGACAAGCTTCCCATCTGCACGGTCATCGGCTTCCCGAACGGCTACGACACGACGAAGGCCAAATGCCTGGAGGCGCTCGACGCGGTCCAGAACGGCGCGGATGAGGTCGACATGGTCATCAACATCGGCTGGGTCAAGGATCAGAAATGGGACGACCTGCTCGAAGAGATCAAGGCCGTCAAGCAGCACTGCGAGGGGAGACTTCTGAAGGTCATCATCGAGACCTGCCTGCTGACCGACGAGGAGAAGATCAAGATGTGCCAGATCGTATCGAATTCCGGCGCGGACTATATCAAGACGTCCACCGGCTTCTCGACCGCGGGCGCGACGTTCCACGACGTGGAGCTGTTTGCAAAGTACGTCACAAACGGCGTCAAGATCAAGGCCGCGGGCGGCATTTCGTCGCTGGAGGATGCGGAGAAGTTCATTGAGCTGGGTGCATCCAGACTCGGCACCAGCCGTGTTGTCAAGATCGTGAAAAAGCTCGAAGCGGAAAAATAAACAGCATCGGCGCGGCAGACCTCTGCCGCGCTTTTGCCCCACTATATTATCAATAAAGGAGAATGACCTCATGGCAAACTATCCGACGCCCCACATCAAGGCCGTCCCCGGCGATTTCGGCCAGACCGTCCTCATGCCCGGCGATCCGCTGCGCTCGCAGTTCATCGCGGAAACCTTTCTGGAAAACCCGGTTCTCGTGAACAATGTCCGCGGCGTGCAGGGCTACACCGGCACGTATAAGGGCACGCGCGTGTCTGTCATGGCCTCCGGCATGGGCATGCCGTCCATCGGCATCTACTCGTGGGAACTCTATACCGTTTTCGGCGTGGAGAACATCATGCGCATCGGCTCCACCGGGGCCCTGCAGCCGCAGGTCAACATCCGCGACATCGTCGTCGGCCAGGGCGCCTGCACCGACTCGGCCTGGGCCACGCAGTATCATCTGCCCGGCACGTTCGCGCCGATTGCGGACTATACCATGCTGCGCACCTGTGTCGAAACGGCGGAGCAGCTGGGGCTTCCGTACCACGTCGGCAACCTCCTGTCTTCCGACCGCTTCTACGGCGACGACGGCGACATGCCCGACGGTTGGAAGGCCAACAACGCCTGGGCGAAGATGGGCGTTCTCGCGGTCGAGATGGAGGCGGCGGCCCTCTACATGAACGCCGCCCGCGCGGGCAAACGTGCCCTCGCCATCTGCACCGTCTCCGATCAGCTCGTCCGGCAGGAATTCACCACCTCGGAAGAACGCCAGACCGGCTTTACCCAGATGATGCAGCTCGCACTGGAGACGGCCATCAAGTTGGAAAAATAACTTCTGGAAGGAGCAATTTCAGATGAAACGCATTTTTCTGATCGTCCTCGATTCCTGCGGTATCGGCGAAGAGCCGGATGCGGCGGAGTTCGGCGACGTCGGCTCGAATACGCTGCGCGCCTGCGCGGCCTCGCCGGAGTTTGACATGCGGAACCTCGTGTCCTACGGCCTTGGAAACCTTGATGGCGTCGACTATCTGCCAAAGGCCGCGCAGCCGAGAGCGGCCCTTGCGCGTTTGCAGGAGCTCTCGCGCGGGAAGGACACCACCATCGGCCACTGGGAGATCGCGGGCATCGTCTCGGAGCGTCCGCTGCCCACATATCCGAACGGCTTCCCCGAGGATGTGCTCCGTCCGTTCCGCGAGCAGACGGGGCGCGGCGTCCTCTGCAACAAGCCCTATTCCGGCACCGAGGTCATCAAGGACTACGGCGAGGAGCACCTGAAGACCGGCGATCTCATCGTCTACACCTCGGCGGACTCTGTATTCCAGATCGCCGCGCACGAATCCATCGTGCCCGACGAGCAGCTCTATGACTACTGCCGAATCGCCCGGAAGATCCTGAACGGCGAACACGGCGTCGGCCGCGTCATTGCCCGCCCGTTCGAGGGCGAGTGGCCGTTCCACCGCACGCCGAGACGGCACGATTTTTCCATCGAGCCGCCGCGTCAGACTGTCCTCGACGCGATCGTCGCCGCCGGGAAGGACATGATCGCCGTTGGCAAGATCCATGACATCTTCGCCGGCCGCGGCATGACCGAGTTTGTCTACACGACCGGCAACACCGACGGCCTCGCCAGGACGCTGGCCTACGCGGACAGGGATTTTACCGGCCTCTGCTTCGTGAACCTTGTCGACTTTGACATGCTCTACGGCCACCGGCGCGACCCGGACGGCTACGCCCGCGCCCTGCATGAGTTCGACGCCTGGCTGCCGGAGTTCCTGGCCAAGCTCGGCGAAGAGGACATGGTCATCATCACCGCCGACCACGGCTGCGACCCCACTTATCTCAAGCACACCGACCATACGCGCGAGTATATCCCGATGATCGCCCTCGGCAAGCAGGTCAAGCCCGTCAACCTCGGCACGCGCCCCGGATTCTGCGACATCGCGGCGACGGTCGCCGAGCTGCTGGGCGTCCCGTATGAGACGCCGGGCCGGAGCTTTGCCTCTGAAATTGTCTGATTTTTGCGGAAAGGAGACGGTTTTATGAATCCCACCGAGCTGGTCAAATTGGCCAAACAGGCCATGCAGCGTGCCTACGTGCCCTATTCGGGCTATAAGGTCGGCGCGGCGCTCCTGACGAAGGGCGGAAAGGTCTACCTCGGCTGCAACATCGAAAACGCGGCCTTTGGACCCAGCAACTGCGCCGAGCGCACCGCGTTCTTCACGGCCATCGCCGCCGGAGAGACGGAATTCGAGTCCATCGCCGTCGTCGGCGGCAAGGACGGCGTCGTCACCGACATCTTCCCGCCCTGCGGCGTCTGCCGCCAGGTGATGCAGGAGTTCTGCGGTCCGGATTTTATGATCTACATGGGCCGCGGCGACGACAGCTATGAGGCCGTCCCGCTGGAAAAGCTCCTGCCCTACGGCTTCAACGCGGAAAAATATATGTCCGCCAAATAATCTGTCTGGGAACGAAAAAAACTTTGTGAATTTATGCCAAAGATCGCGCCAAACAGTTGATTTCTTTGCATAACTGTGTCATAATAGGCATGCGGCCAAAAAGGCCGCATGTCCGTCATAGACATACAAATCATAATTGGAGGAACAAAAATGAAAAAGATCATTGCGCTGCTGCTGGCAGTCCTCATGGTTCTGAGCATGGTCGCCTGTGCATCCAAGACCACCGATGACACGTCCGCAGACACCACGCCGGCTGACACTACCCCGGCCGACACCACCACCGAAGATACCGAAAAGACGGAAGAACCCGCCGACACCACCACGGACGCGGAGCCCGTCGAGACCGATGGCGAATACGCTGTCGCCATGATCACCGACTACGGCGACATCACCGACCAGTCCTTCAACCAGACCACGTACGAAGCCTGCAAGGCGTTCTGCGAGGCCAACGGCGTCGACTTCAACTACTTCAAGCCCGCCGGCGATAACACTGCCGACCGTATTGCCATGATCGAAAAGGCTGTTGACGAGGGCTACAATGTCATCGTCATGCCGGGCTATGCTTTCGGCGGCGCGATCGTTGAGGCTGCTCCGGAATACCAGGACGTGAAGTTCATTGCGCTCGACGTGGCCAAGGGCGATCTGCTTGAGGCAGGCGTTGCCGCTGCCGGCGAGACCTACGACTACAACCCCGACAACTGGAACCTCGAAGACTATGTCGACATGAGCAATGTCTACTGCGCGATTTACCAGGAAGAGCTCTGCGGCTACATGGCCGGTTACGCGGCTGTCAAGCTGGGCTATGAGAAGCTCGGCTTCCTCGGCGGCATGGCTGTTCCCGCTGTCGTCCGTTACGGCTACGGCTTCGTGCAGGGCATTGACGCCGCAGCCAAGGAGCTTGACAAGACTGTCGAGCTGAACTATGTCTACGGCAACATGTTCACCGGCGACCCCGACATCACTGCGGCCATGGACGTCTGGTATCAGGGCGGCACGCAGGTCATCTTCGCCTGCGGCGGCGGCATCTACACCTCCGCGGTTGACGCGGCCAAGAAGGTCGAGGGCGCGAAGGTCATCGGCGTCGACGTTGACCAGGCTGGCGTGATCGCCAAGTACGCCGGCGGCGACGAGTACCTCGACCTGACCGTCACCTCCGCCATGAAGGGCCTGTACCCCGCCACTTATGATGCTCTGACCGACATCATCCTCAACGGCAAGTGGGCTGACTATGTTGGCAAGATCGAGACCCTCGGCCTCGTCTCCGGCGACGACCCCGAAGCCAACTACGTCCAGCTCCCGATGGAGTCCACGCAGTGGGCCGACGGCTTCACGCAGGAAGACTACAAGGCGCTGGTCGCCAAGATGTTCGCTGGTGAAGTCACTGTCTCCAACGACACCACGACGATGCCTGCCGTCACCAACGTTACCCTCAACGTGCAGGACAACATCAAGTAAATTTCCCTTTGGAATCGCGGTTCTTCGGAACCGCGATTCTTTCTGGGTGAAGAATCCGCGCGGCAGATCTGACGATCTGCCGCGCTTATGCCGCTTCAAACTGTATGGGTGTGCCGCGTCAGGAGAGCGCCGGCAGCGTAAACTCAAAATGGATGGCCAGCGAGTGGAACAGTTCCTGCATTGTCTGATTGGCGACAGTGCGGATGTCCAGTGCGGCGATATAGTCCAGCACGTGCGCCTGTTCTTCCTCCGACACCTTATAGGCGCTCATGCTCATGGTGAGGAAGCGCCGCAGCTTCTTTTCCAGCGGGAAATATTTATCACATTTGCGGGCCATATAGCCGCGAATGATCCCGGCGGAACCAATCTCGAGCTCATAAAAATCGCTCTCGCTGTAGCCGGGCAGATAGGAACCGAAGATCCGATAGAGCTCGGAAGAGGTATTCTGGTAGATGTACTCCGCTGTCTCTTTCTGCGTATAAGCCTCCAGATAGATGTCCCGGAGATTTTCGTTCAGCTCGGTCAGCGTCAGCTGGATGGACGTCTCCACGGCGTAGACATAGACCGCAGGCACGGCCTCTCCGACGATGCGCCGGGCTGTTCCGAACTGACTGTCGAACATGAACTGCACCAGTTCGATCAGAACACCGTCCTTGGTACGGAAAATATTCTGAAAACTACTTGATGAAACGGCTGCCTCACGCAGGATCTCGGCCAACGTCGCCCGGTTATAGCCCTTTTCCAGGAACAGTCGCACACAAGCAGTCAGAATTCTCTTCTTGGCAGGCAGACTTGCACTTGTAATTGCCATATGATCCCCCCCTGGGATGATATATGCACTATATTATAGCAAAAACGCAAAAAAATACAACAACTATTTTCTCTACGCCGGAAACCGCATTCCGGTACTTTTTTCAGGAATATCTCTTGACAAACCCGTGTTGCATGGGTAAACTATTTTGTGTATAAATATGGTGCGTTGAAAAGGACAAGTACAGTCTGTTCTACTGCGTCAGAGAGCTGCCGGGCGGTGCGAGGCAGCGGCAGCCAGACCCGAATATCCCCTTGGAGCATCCCGCCGAACGCCGCAGGGTCAGTAAGCCGGGACGGGTTCTCCCGTTACAGAGGCAGAGTGTCCGCCCGTGCGGCGGGAATTCAGGTGGTACCGCGGTTTTTGATCGCCCTGAGCATCGCTCAGGGCGATTTCGTTTTATAAAATATGTTCAAAGGAGAATTGACATGGAATACAAAAAGACGCTCAACATGAGCAAGTCCGGATTCCCGATGCGCGGCGGTCTGCCAATGCGCGAGCCGGACATGCTGGCGCACTGGAATGAGCTGGATCTCTACAACGAGCTGCTCAAAAAGAACGAGGGCAAGCCCAGGTTTGCCCTGCATGACGGCCCTCCGTTCTCCAACGGCGCGCTCCACATGGGCCATGCGCTGAACAAGTGTCTCAAGGACTTCATGACCCGCTCTGCGGCGATGCGCGGCTATTATACGCCCTACATCCCCGGCTGGGACAATCACGGCATGCCCATCGAGTCCGCCATCATCAAGCAGAACAAGCTGAACCACAAGGCTATGCCGATTCCGGAATTCCGCTCCGCCTGCCACGATTTTGCACAGCATTACATCGACGTCCAGATGGAGGGCTTCAAGCGCCTCGGCGTCGTTGCAGACTGGGAGCACCCGTACAAGACTATGGCCCCGAGCTTTGAGGGCGAGGAAGTCAAGGTCTTCGGCGCAATGTACAAAAAGGGCTACATCTATAAGGGCCTGAAGCCGGTCTACTGGTGCTACCACGACGAGACGGCCCTGGCCGAGGCCGAGATCGAATATCAGGACGACCCCTGTACGACCGTCTATGTCAAGTTCGCCATGCATGACGACCTCGGCAAGCTGAGTCACCTCGACAAGAGCAAGCTGAACTTCGTCATCTGGACGACCACGATCTGGACGCTTCCCGGCAACCTCGCCATCGCCCTGCACCCCGACGAGAGCTACGCCGTCGTGAAAAATGACGACAACGGTGAGATGTATATCGTCGCCGAGGCGCTGGCCGAGAAGGTCATGAAGATCGGCGGCTTCGACAGCTATGAGATCGTTGAGACGCACCCCGGCTCCTTCTTCGAGAACATGCTGGCCGACCATCCCTTCCTGCCCAAGACCTCCCGTCTGGTGCTGGCGGATTACGTCACCATGGATTCCGGTACCGGCTGCGT
>DBLB01000005.1 GCA_002298695.1 Clostridiales bacterium UBA735
CGCGCTGCGCCATGCCGCCGGATAACTGGAACGAATATTTGTCCAGCACGTCCTCCGGCTTGCCAAAGCCCGCAAGACGTAGCTTTTCTGCCGCCAATGCCGGGAGATCCTTGCGCGGCGATCCGAGCCTTTTCAGGCTGTCGTAGAGCTGCTTGCGGACCGTTCGCGTAGACAAAAGAAACTCCGCGCCGTTCTGCGGAATATAAACAAGCTTGTCTCCGCGCAGCGTTTGCAGCCGCTTGCCGCTGGGAAGCGCTTCACCGTCCAGCTGTACGCATCCGCACTGCATCCGCACGTTTGCCGGAAGAAGCCCCAGAACCGAAAGTGCCAGCATCGTTTTGCCCGAGCCGGTCTCGCCGATGATCGCCAGCCGCTCTCCGGAGGATAGCAAGAAAGAAACATCCTGCAAAAGCATGCGCTCGCCGCGCGAAAGCTTTGCGGAGATCATCCCGCAGGTGTAAGAGAACGCCGGTGTTTTTTCGGTTGCAGCCATCGGCGTTCCCTCCCGTCGTGATTTTGATTATTGTACCGTATTCAGACGATCTGCGTAACCCTCCCAGGGGGATAGAATTTGATAAAAACGCGGAGATTTCCGAAGAAATCCCCGCGTTTGAAATGAAGCCTGCTTATTTTGCCGTGATCGAGAACCAGGTGTTTGCGTTGTTGAGCCCGAACACCGCGTCCACGGTGAAATTCTTATACGCTGCGTTATGGACAAGGATCTGGCTGTCCCAGTAGAGCGCGNNNCGCGATCAGCGGCGTGTGCGCGGCATACCAGTCCTGCAAGCTGCCAGCCGCTTCGGTGTATTCCTCCACAGTTTTTGCCTCGCCCATCGCAGTAAGGATGGACTGGAATTCCTCGTCAAACACCTGGCAGCCGCCCTGCACGGGATGCGTACCGTCGACGTAGATGGAAGCAAGCCCGTTCTTCATGCCCATACCGGCGGCGGTGAAGCCATAGATCGCGGCTTCCATCGTGATGTTGTTTTCGGAGAATTTGTTGCTGGTTTTCGCGTTGTAGCTGTCTGCGTCCAGCGTTTCGAGATCCACCTGAATGCCGAACTGCTCCAGCTGCGTCTTGACAAGCTCCGCGTAGCCGACGTGGGCTTCCTTGCCCGCGTTGCAGGTGAGGGTAAACGCGCAGACCCCGCCGTCCGCATTCACATAGAAGCCGTCCGCATTCTTTTCCGTGTAACCGGCATCCGCCATATGTTGTGCGGCCTTGTCCAGGTCCTGACCGAGCGCCTCGGTCTCCTTGTACCCCACGGTCACGGGCGGCACGAAGCCGCGGTTGGGGTTCGAAGCATAGGCGCTGCCGAACACGGTGCGGAAGCTGTCATAGTCCAGCGCGTAGGAAACTGCCAGCCGGAGGTTCTCATCCGCAAAAGGTCCATTCGCGTTGTTGAACGCCAGCACGGCCGGGGCATTCGCCGCCGTGACAGCTTCGAGCGTCAGCGTATCGGTCGCAGCCAGAACATCCTGATACGAACCGGAAACGCCCGCAGAGTATGCCCACGTCATGTCCAGATCGCCCTGCTGGAGCGCCAGATACATGGTATCCTCATTGCCGAACAGACGATAAACGATCTTGCCGACGTTCGGCATCTGCGGATAATAGGGGTTCGGAACGAAGGTGAGCGTACCGGCTTCCTTGTTGAAGCTTTCGAGCATATACGGCCCACAGGTGACGCGGGCTTCCTCTTCCGTGACGGAATCCTTACCCTCATAGATGTGCTTCGGCATGACGCGGAAGGAGGTCATATTGGAAAGCTCACGCACGTTGGCAGAGGTGAGCGTCAGGGAAATCGACATTTCATCGCTTGAAAGCTCGTAGGAAGCATATTTTGCTTCCGTGACCTTGCCGTCCTCGTCTGTCTGGGAGACAAAGTTTGCACTGCCGTTTGCATCGTCATATTGGAGCGTAAACAGAATATCCGCAGCCGTGACCGGTTCGCCGTCCGACCATGTCATGCCGGGTTCGATGGTGTAGATCCAGGTGACGGAATCCTCCGTGCCATAGGAAGCCAGCAGCGGATGGTAATTGCCCTCCGCGTCCTGCCAGACGAGCGGAAGCTCGCTGACACCGCTGGCCAGCATATCGAAGTTATACTCGCCGAACGTTGCCGTTTCAATGGCAGCCGTCGTGCCGACCGTGAACTGCCCAATGGGGTATGCGGGGGTCTCCGGTTCCGATGGCTGCTCCGTCTGCGCCGGTTCTTCCGGCTGGTTGTCAGTTTGTGTCGGCTGTTCCGACGGCTGCTGTGCCGGGGATCCAGGGGTGCTGCAGGCTGACAGAGCAAATACGAGGCTCAGGCAGAGCAGCAAAGCAAGAAGCTTTTTCATTTGTGGTTCTCCTTTGTGTGAATATATGTCAAATCAGAGATTTGCAGTTTGAATGAAATCTCAATCAACCTCCTCCGCGTCCACGAACAGGTTCGTGACCTGCACGGGGATCGGCAGGCGGCTCTGCTTGACGGCGCGAAGCACCATATCCTTGAGATCGGCGCAGCAGGGCTTGTCCATCGTGACGATGGTGACGCTTGCAACGTCATTGAGGCTGAAAATGTCCGCCAGCTTCACGGTAATATCAAAGTCGTTTTCCGGACAGCAGATGAGCGGCACCCGTCCCTTGGACAGCACGTCGTGGAAGCCCGGATAGGAAAATGCCGAGCAGTCCGCCGCGATGAGCAGATGCCCATGATGATAGTACGGCGAGAGCTTCGGCGCTTTGTAGAGCTTGATCGGCCACTGTACCAGATCACTGCTTTCTGCCAGCAGCGCTTCGGGGTCAAATTCCCGCACCCGCTTCCACGGGTCAAAATTCTTGTCGAACATAGCATCCCTCCTCAGCGAATATAGCGGTCAATGGCCTTTTTGAAATCGTCGAGCGTCTGCGTATCGCCGGACTGCACCGCGTCCACGACGCAGTGGTCGAGGTGGTCTTTCAAAATTACCTTGGCGATGGATTGCAGCGCACCGATCACGGCGGAAAGCTGCATCAGAACGTCCGAGCAGTCCTCGCCGTCGTCCACCATCGCACGGACGTGCTGCAAATGTCCGGATGCTCTGGCCAGCCGGTTCTGGACGTATTTTGTGTTTTCGTGGCGGTGCAGGTGCTTGCGCCCGTCCGCATGCTCGTGGTCGTGCGGATGCGCGTGGTCATGCGCGTGTCCGCGTTCATGAAAATGTTCCTGCTCCTGTTCATCCACATATGCCACCGCCTTTCAATCCTCTGTATTTTACAAGATTTCGTGCCGCACCGTAAGCCTCCCCGGGGGATGAAATTTCAGGCGCGGCCCGGAAATCGGAACCCCCTCCGGGGGTCAATCGCGTAAATAGAACGCTTTACGGAGAGTATTTGGTCTTCAAATATAGAGATACTTATTCAATATAGCTGAATTTTCGACAGCATTTTGTTCGAAACGACGGTGTCAACACGCAATATCCCGTACAGGGGATATGAAATGCCCGATGCAGTTTTGCATCGGGCATTTGTGCTCATTTCTTTTTCAGCAGCGACGCCTTTACCGCATTCTTCGGGTCTTTGATGAGCAAAATCACAAGCCAGAGGATAAGCCCCGGCGCGACCACGGAAAGACCAAGGCAGAAGTCGCTGAGCATATCGATCGGTTCCGGCGTGAAAAATGCCTCGTGTAGCTCGGTGTATTCGAAGATCGCATCACCGAGCCACATGAGCGACGTGCCCCGGTACATGAGACTCAGTGTACCAAGCCGCATGGTGTTATCCGGCGCGTGCTTTCACCACACACAGGATCGAGCAGATGATCGCCGCAAGCACACAGGTCAGAAGTGTCATGGCATCGCCTTCTTATCGGACGGCGGGCGTCATGCCGGACTCGCGCTTGATGATCTTATCTGCGCCGCCCGACGAGCTTATCGCCCTAATACGTTATATGGACGGCCATAATGTATCGCACACCAACGAACTCAAGAAACTGGCGCATAAGCTCGCCAATACCGGCGACAGTGAAGCCTGCGCACAGATCCTCGGCGCAGTCCGGGGGCGTTGACAGTTTTCGGATACACCCTAACAAATGGGGTGCAGTTCATGGCTGCGCCGGGGCACTATTTGCGCTTGCACGCGCTAATTCATTTCTTCAATGTGGGAGACATAGTCCAGCGAGCGAAGCGCTTCAATGATCTCCGCGTGCTTTTTATATTGCTTCAGCTCGGGGCTTGTGATCGTGAAGCTGACGGAGAACACGCTCAGCCCGGAACCTGCATAGGCCGGGTTGGCCTCAATGTCGTCGATGCGGATGCCGAGGGCGCGGATGGTGGCGACAAAATCCTGCAATTTGCCCTTGCTGGTCAGCTCCAGATGGACCTCAAAGTGGTTGGAACGGTCCTTCAGGTAGTTTTCCAGCCGCGGGAACCAGGAGATCGTCAGCAGCAGCGCGGCAAAGGCGGCCAGCGTCAGTACATAAGCCCCGTTTCCGGATGCGATCCCCAGAAGACCGCAGGCCCAGAGCGCGGTGGAGGTGGTCAGCCCCTTGATTTGGTTTTTGGAACTGAACAGCACAGAATTGCAGCTCAGGATCGCAGTTCCGACGACGGCCGCTGCCGAGAGCAGCGGGAGCTGCGCAGCGCTCTGCGCCATGGACTGATCGAGCAGCGCCGTGACTGTTCCGGCCAGGCTGACGAGCATGAACGTCCGCAGTCCTGCGGAGTGCCGCTTGCTCGACCGTTCCCAGCCGACGATCGCGGCCAGCAGCACGGACAGTGCAATGCGGAACACGGCGCACCACGGGCCCGGTTCCGCACTCCACGGGCCAAGCAGGCGGGCGATGGGATCGGATGCAAAGAAGTTCATTTCCGTTACCTCCTGAAAAATGGACTGCGCCGTGCGGGGCGCTGTGCGGCGAGCAGCTGCTCCTCCGCCGCTTCGAGGAACGCTTCTTCCTCCTCGCTGAGCGGCACGGCGCGCTTGGGCAGCTCCGACTGGATCTTTGCGATCCGTTCAGTGAGCAGCTGGACGGGTGTTTTGATCTCGCCGGTCTCGGTCTGTGTCGGGATGTCGGCCAGGTCCTCGAGCCTTGTAGAGTAGGAGCCGGAGAGATAGAGCGAGAGCTTTGCGCAGGCCGGGCCGACGAGCTCATAGAGGACGCTGGAAGAAAGAATGATCGTTTGCAGCGCCTGCCCGGTCTCGCCGCCGAGCGTCCGTGCGCCGAGCGCGGCCAGACCGATGGCGACGCCCGCCTGCGGGATGAGCGCGAGGCCAAGGAAATCGCACACCTTCCGCGGCTTTTTCACCATCCGGCAGCCAAGCCAGGCACCGAGGTATTTGCCGAGAATGCGGACGAAAAAATAACTTACGCCGATGGTCAGCAGCGGCACACCGAGGCCAGCGGCGGAAGAAGAAATGAGCGTGTCAAGCCGGAATGACATGCCGGAGCGCACGAAAAAGAGCATGAGGATGGGCGGGCTGAAGTAGTTCAGCTGCTTGAAGAGCTTGTCACTGTCTGCAATGTTGGTATAGACGGTGCCCATCGACATGCAGCCGAGCAGCGGCGACACATCCAGCATCGCGCAGACACCGCAGAAGGCAAACAGCAGCGCGACGGCGATGATGAGCTTGTTGTCGGTCGAGCGCTTCTGCGGCATGAGCAGCTTCATGAGCAGGCCGAACACCCCGCCGAGCGCCAGCACGCCGAGGTTCGTCAGCAGCGGCAGTACGAGCGTCTGGAAGGAAAAACCGTGCCCGCCGCCGGCCTGCGCTGCGAGGGCCACGGAGATGGCCACCGAATAGAGCACCAGTCCGACTACGTCGTCCAGCGCGACGACCTGTAATAAGGTGTTGACAAAGTCGCCCTTTGCGCCGGTCTGCCGGATGGTCATCATGGTGGAGGCCGGGGCCGTCGCAGAAGCGAGCGCTGCGAGCACCACGGAGAATGCCAGCGGCAGCCGCAGCACCCAGAATGTCAGCACAAAGACAAATACCGACGCGAGCGCCGCCTCCAGAACCGTAATCCAGACGACCTTCCAGCCGCTCTGCTTCAGCACGGAGAGCTTGAAAAATTCACCGGTGGAGAACGCGATGAACGCCAGCGCCACGTCCGGCAGGAATTCCATCCCGTCGATGATGCGCTGCGGCACGAAGTTCAGGCAGTACGGCCCGATCAGGATCCCGGCCAGAATATAGGCCGTCACATTCGGCAGCCGCAGGAGCTTCGTGAGGCGCGTCATGGCAAAGCCGGAAAAGAGCATCAGCGCGATGCAGATGATGACGGCGGCCACGGGCTGCGCCGAGGCAATGAGAGACGAAATTGCGGACATGGCGGCGCCCCTTTCTGCGCGTTGCGCGCGTTTCATGATGCCAGTGTAGCATATGCGCAGAGAAAAGGTAAATGCACGGATATGAAATGCATATTTATGCAAAATTGATAACGCGCAACGCAGCGAGAAAGGGGAAAACAGCGAATATCACAAAATTCATAAATAATGCATAAAATGTGAATATTCTATTGACAAATGTGAATATTGATGTACAATAAGCGCATAAACAAACAAACTTCCCGGAGACAAACGGAGGAACATGGATATGGATAAGAAAGAAATCAAGAAAATCGTACTGGCATATTCGGGCGGCCTGGATACTTCGATCATCATTCCCTGGCTGAAGGAGAATTACAACGATCCCGAGATCATCGCCGTGGCCGGCAACGTCGGACAGGCGGACGAACTGGATGGCCTCGAGGAAAAGGCCCTCAAGACCGGCGCAAGCAAGCTGATCGTAGCCGATCTGGTCGACGAGATGGTCGACGAGGTCATCGTCCCGGCGATGAAGATGGATGCCAAGTATGAAACGTACCTGCTGGGTACGGCCTTCGCACGGCCCGTCATCGGCAAGAAGCTCGCCGAGATCGCCCTCGCTGAGGGCGCGGACGCCATCGCGCACGGCGCGACCGGCAAGGGCAACGACCAGGTACGGTTTGAACTGGCCATCAAGCGCTTTGCCCCGGATATGAAGATCATCGCACCGTGGCGTGAGTGGGACATCAAGTCCAGAGACGAGGAGATCGACTACGCCGAGGCGCACCATGTGCCGCTGAAGATCAGCCGTGAGACAAACTATTCCAAGGACAAGAACCTCTGGCACCTGAGCCACGAGGGGCTCGATCTCGAAAACCCTGCAAACGAACCGGATTATGACAAGCCTGGTTTCCTGGAAATGGGCGTTTCACCGTTCCAGGCGCCGGACAAGCCCACCTATGTGACTATCGACTTTGAGTCCGGCGCGCCGGTCGCGCTCGACGGCGAGAAGATGAAGGCCAGCAAGATCATTGAAAAGCTCAATGCCATCGGCGGCGCAAACGGCATCGGTATCATTGATATTGTGGAAAACCGGCTGATCGGCATGAAGGATCGGGGCGTCTATGAGACGCCGGGCGGCTCCATCCTCTACTTTGCGCACGAGCAGCTCGAGATGCTGACCGTCGACAAGGACACGCTGCACGAGAAGAAGAAGCTGGCCGTCGTCATGGCCGACCAGATCTACAACGGCAAGTGGTATTCCGGCCTGACGAACGCGCTGGTTGCCTTTGCCAACGAGTCCAACAAATATGTCACCGGTTCGGTGAAGCTGAAGCTCTACAAGGGCAACATCATCCCAGCCGGCACTACCAGCCCCTACTCCCTCTACAGCGAGGAGCTTGTCACGTTCGGCGAGAGCGATTATGATCAGGCGCAGGCGGCGGGCTTCATCAACATCTGGGGCCTTCCGACCAAGGTCGAGGCGCTCCGCGAGCAAGGGAAACTGTAATTCAGGCGCAGATTGACCGAAAGGAAGTGAGCGGGCATGGCGAAGCTGTGGGCCGGGCGGACCGACGGGCAGACCGACCGTCTGGCGGACGATTTCAACTCGTCCATCGGCTTTGACTGTCGAATGTACCGACAGGACATCACCGGCAGCATGGCGCACGCCGCCATGCTCGGCGCGACCGGGATCCTGCCAAAGTCCGATGTCGACACCCTGATCGACGGTCTGCAGACCATTCTGGACGATTTGGACGCCGGCAAGCTGCAATTCGATCCCACATGCGAGGACATCCACATGTTCGTCGAGCAGGTTCTGACCGAACGGCTCGGCGACGTGGGCAAGAAGCTGCACACCGCGCGCAGCCGGAACGATCAGGTCGCGCTCGACCTGCGGATCTACCTGCGTGAACAGTGCGACGCCATCTCCGCGCAGGTGAAAACGCTGATCGAGGCGCTTACCGCCCGCGCGGCGGAATATAAAACGGCCATCATGCCGGGCTATACGCATCTCCAACGCGCCCAG
>DBLB01000008.1 GCA_002298695.1 Clostridiales bacterium UBA735
ACTTCCTGGGGTACAGTTTAATGGCCCTGTGGGACGATGCGGCCGAATTCCCGAACCGGAGCATGGTCATGATGCCCACGCAGACGACACACGGCCAGGAGCCGACGGCGCTCGTCCGGGCAGCGATGATGGAAGCCGACGTGATCTTCCGCGTGACGAGCTTCTCCATCTCGAACACCGAGGCGCGCCGCGCCGCCTGCGCCAACGGCGCACGCGACGTCAACTGCGCGGATTATGACATGCGCATGCTCTCCGAAGGCGGCCTCATCACCGACTTTGAGGCGCTGGTACCGCTGGTCAACCGCACGGCAGAGCGCCTGCGGGGCAGCAGCATCGAGATCACCACCCAAAACGGCAGCCACTTCACGGCCCGCATCGACGGCCGCGAGCCCATCGCCGCCAACGCGCTGAGTTGGAACCCCGGCGACGTGTGCTTCCCGCCGGATGTCGAGTGTGCCATCGGCGCCATCAACGGTACCGGCGAGGGCGTCGTCTTCATCGACGGCAGCATCCCGCATCCGACGCTCGGCCCCATTCGCGAACCCATCCGCGTCGAGTTCCGCGGCAGCAAAATTGTGGATATCTCCGGCGGCGAAGAAGCGGAGGCCCTGAAAAAGGTGCTTGAGAGTGCCAACGACCCCGAGCACGCCTATTTCATGGGCGAGATCGGCCTCGGCATGAACCCTGCGTGCAGCCTCAACGGCCGTATGCTCGAAGACGAAGGCTGCGCCGGTACGATCCACTTCGGCATCGGCGACGACCGGAGCTTCGGCGGAAACAACGTCTGCGCGCAGCACATCGACCTGATCTTCAAGGCGCCGACCATCCGCGTGGACGGACGGCTCGTCATGCGGGACGGCAAGGTCACGGACTGAAACGCTCCGATTCCACCAATACTCTGGAGGCGCTGCATCCGCAGCGCCTCCTCCTGAAAACCCAGGCCGGGCCTCACAGTCCGGGCCCGAACCTGACAGGGAGGACACTATGCTATTTTTACAGACATTATGGGAGGGCATCGTCAACGGCTCCATCTACGCCATGATCGCGATGGGCATCGCGCTCGTCTGGGGCGTTATGGGCATCCTGAGCTTCTCTCAGGGCGAGTTTATGATGCTCGGCATGTTCATCACCTTCTACGCCAATACCTACCTCGGCCTTGATCCGGTCGTCTGCGTGCCGATCGTCGGACTTCTGATGTTCGGCTTCGGCTGCGTCGTCTACCGCACGATCATCGCCAAGGCCCTGCGCGGCCCCCGCCTTTCGCAGCGCCTCATCACCTTTGCCGTCGGCATGGTGCTGACCTACGGCGCGCTGATGCTCTTCGGCGGCCAGTACCGCACGGTGCAGAACCTCGCATTTACCGGCTCGATTGATCTCGCCGGCCTGACCATCAGCCGCCAGAAGCTCGTCCCGCTCATCATCGCGCTGGTCATGGTCGCGTTCATGTACATTTTCCTCAACAAAACGATGATCGGCAAGGCCATTCAGGCCACCTCGCAGGACAAGCAGGCAGCCGAGCTCGTCGGCATCGACTCGGAAACCACCTACATGGTCGCCTTTGGGCTTTCCAGCGCCCTGGCCGGCATCGCCGGCTGCGCCATCACCTACTATTTCCCGGTTTACTACACGGCCGGCGCGGCATTTCTGCTGTTCGGCTTCATCGCGGTGCTGCTCGGCGGCGTCGGCTCGACGTTTGGCGCGCTCGTCGGCGGCCTCATCATGGGCGTCACCGACACGTTCAGCGGCGTCTACCTGAATACGGCTTACAAATATCTGGCCGTCTGCGTCATCTTCATGCTGATCGTGACCTTCCGGCCCAAGGGACTTTTCGGAAAGTGAGGCGAGGAACATGAAAGAAACCCGCAAACAGCGCAAAACCTTCTGGATCGCCTTCGCCGCCTGTCTCGTGGTCGCCGCGGTGCTGCCGCTGCTGCTGACGTCCGACTTTGCCGTCAACGTGCTGGTGCTCAGCCTGATCTGGTCCATCATGGGCATCGGCTGGAACTTCATCGGCGGCTATGCCGGCCAGATCTCCAACGGCCACGCGCTGTTCTACGCCATCGGCGCCTACGCCGTGGCCTACTGCGCGCAGCATTTCAACATGTCCCCGTGGCTGAGCGTCTGGATCGGCATCGCCATCTCCGTCACCCTGGCCTTCGTGCTCGGCAAGCCGCTGCTCCGGCTGAACGGCGCTTACTTCCTGATCGCCACGATGGCCGTCGCGGAGTGCGCGCGCGTCATCCTGCTCAATTCCCCCAGCCTCGGCGGCGCAACCGGCATCATGTTCCTGGACAAGGCCCACAGCGAATGGTACACGCTGCAATTCAAGAACAAGGACACGTTCTACTATCTGCTACTCGGCATTACGGCGCTGCTGGTGCTGCTGTCGAAATATCTGGACAAATCCAAATTCGGGTATTATCTGCGCGCGGTCAAGGCCAATGAGACTTCCGCGCAGAGCGTCGGCATCAACACGCCGAAATACAAGATTCTCGCCTACATGCTCAGCGCGGCCATCGTCAGTCTGGCCGGCAGCCTCTACGCGCCCTATGTCACCTACGTCGACCCGTATACGTTGCTCCCGCTGGACAAATCCACGATGATCTGCCTCGTGGTCGTCATGGGCGGCATCGGCGGCATCGGCACGGTGCCGGGCCCGATCCTCGGCGCGATCGTCATGACGTTCATCTCGGAATACGCCCGCGCCATCTTCGCCTCGTACAGCGGCCTGAACATGCTGACCTACGGCATTCTGGTCATCTTCATCGTGCTGTATCTGCCGGGCGGCATCATCTCGGTATTCAACAAGGAAGTGCGGCAGCTTGCCAAAGCGCGCCGCCGCGCACGGTTCGGAAAGAAGGGCGGTGACGTCTGATGGATCATATTCTTGAAATCCGGCAGGCCACGAAAAAGTTTGGCGGCCTGACTGCAAATGAAAACGTCACGTTCGACGTCGACCGCAACACCATCGTCGGCATCGTCGGCCCGAACGGCGCAGGCAAAACCACGCTGTTCAACTCCATCAGCGGCGTCCACTCGCTCACATCCGGCAATGTGATCTTCGAGGGCAAGGACATCACCAAACTGAAGCCCTATGACATCTGCCATCTCGGCATGGGCCGCACGTTCCAGATCCCGCTCTCGCTCAACGAGATGACCGTGCTGGAAAACGTGCTCGTCGCCAGCCTCGGCCGCCACAAAACGGCAAAGGCCCGCGAAACTGCGGAGGCTGTGATCGAAGAATGCGGTCTGAAGGACTTCATCGCCATGCCGGCCGGTTCGCTGAACGTGCTTCAGAAAAAGCGCCTGGAAATTGCCCGCGCGCTGGCCACGGAACCGAAGCTGCTCCTCCTCGATGAGACCATGGCCGGCCTGTCCGGCATCGAGCGCCGTGACGCAACCGCGCTCATCCGCCAGATCCACGCCCGCGGCGTCACGATCCTGATGATCGAGCACGTCATGGAGATCGTCATGAACGTCTCGGACAAGGTCGTCGTGCTCAACGGCGGCAGACTCCTGATGGAGGGCACCCCGAAGGAGGTCGCGAGCAACGAGGAGGTTATCAGCGCTTATCTGGGAGGTACGACATGGTAATTCTCAAGGCAGAACACCTGCAGTCCGGCTATCAGGGCACACCCGTGCTCCACGACATCAGCTTCGAGGCGGAAGAGGGCAAAATTGTCGCCATCCTCGGCTCCAACGGCGCCGGCAAGACCACCACGCTCCGCACGCTGACCGGCACCGTCCGCGCCACCGGCGGCCATGTCTGGTACAACGGCGAGGAGATCACCAAAACGCCGACCTATAAAATGTCCCAGATGGGCATCGCCCTCGTTCCGGAGGGCCGCCACCTGTTCAATCAGATGAGCGTCCGCGACAACCTGCTCATGGGCTCCTATCGATATAAAGGTCGAGCAAGAGAAGAAAGAAGCGGCCAAAGCAAAACACGGGAAAAAGCACTGAGGTAAAGCCGGGTCGAGCCTCAGTGCCGGCTCCCG
The DNA here is from genome assembly GCA_002298695.1 of Clostridiales bacterium UBA735. Lineage (GTDB taxonomy): Bacteria > Bacillota > Clostridia > Oscillospirales > Oscillospiraceae > CAG-170. The sequence goes on from DBLB01000008.1 coordinate 3,999, forward strand.
GAAAGGAGGAGGCCTATGGCCCTTATCAAGTCGCAGCTCGTACTTACGGACGGCATGACCGGCCCGCTCAAGAGTATCAATAAGGCGATGAATATCGTGCTTAACAGCTTCGAGGCTATGCAGGACGCGTCCGGACGGGCTATCGACACTGCCTCCATTCAAGAGGCCCGCGAAGAGCTTGCGAGAGCGAGTGCCGCGCTGGACCAGTTGGAAGACCACACGAATAAATCGACTGACGCCTTCAGCCGGCTCGCAAAAGCTATCGGGCTTGTGATGATTGCCCGCAAGGCGCTTGATACTATCAAGGCCGGAATTGACTACGCCTCCGACCTTGCCGAAGTCCAGAACGTCGTCGACGTTACTTTCGGAAGCTCGTCGGAGGCTATCAACTCGTGGTCGAAAGAGTGTCTCGCCGCCTACGGCATGAATGAAGTGAGCGCAAAGCGGTATGCCGGCACGATGGGCGCCATGCTCAAGTCTTCCGGACTTGCGGGCGACGCCATCGTAGACATGTCGAAAGATATGGTCGGGCTTGCCGGCGATATGGCGTCGTTCTACAACCTTGACCTTGAGACCGCCTTCGAGAAAATCCGTTCCGGTATCTCCGGCGAGACAGAGCCCTTAAAGCAGCTCGGCATTAACATGTCGGTTGCCAACCTTGAGGCCTACGCCCTCTCGCAGGGTATCACGACGGCGTACAATGAAATGTCTCAGGCCGAGCAGGTCATGCTCCGGTATAACTACCTTATGAGCACGACCGCCGACGCGCAAGGAGACTTTGCCCGCACGCAGGACAGTTACGCCAACCAGACCCGGCTTCTCTCTGAGAGCTGGCTCGAGTTTACCGGCGTTATGGCCGAGCAGCTTCTGCCGGTCCTTACGACTATCGTCTCGTGGCTGAATAATATCATCGCCTTCCTCACGGAGAACGCGGATATGGTCAGCGCGGTACTCGTGGGGCTGGCTACCACGGTCGGCATTCTCGCTGTCGCGTGGGCCGTTCATGCCGCTGCTCAGTGGCTTGCCGTTGCGGCAAATCGTGCGCTCATCGTTTCGCTCCTCTCGAATCCGATTCTCTGGATTGCCATTATCATCGGCGTACTTGTTGCGGCAATGTATCGGTGGATTCAGTCTATCGGTGGCGTTAAAAACGCGTGGGAGATTTGCAAGCTCGCGCTTATCGTAGGCTGGAACGCAGTCAAGCTCGCGTTCTTCACCGGCGTCTACTGGGTCATTGACCTCGTAGACAAGCTCAAGCTCTGCTGGCAGAAAGCCGGCGTCGCAATCGCGAACTTCATGGGAGATATGAAGGTCTCTGTACTGACAATTCTCCAGAACATGATTAACGGCGCTATCGATATTATCAATAAGTTCATCGGGGTGTTGAATAAAATCCCCGGCGTGAGTATCGACGCCATCGAGCATGTGACCTTTGCGACAACCGCGGCGGCCGAAAACGAGGCAGCGAAGTCCGCTCGTGCGGCAGACCTTGCTGCGTATGAGAGCGAGCTCGCAAGCGCGAAGGCCGGAAGAGACGCGCATATCGACTCTCTGAAAGCTGAGCTCAATTCTTCGGTCGACGCTTTGCAGGCTGCTTACGCTCAAGCAAAAGCCGACGCCGCGGCGGACAGCTCCGCAGAGCAGACCGCTCTCGACGGTATCGGCGCGGACACCGCCGGCATTAACGACAGCGCAGGAAGCGCAGCTGCGTCCTTGAAGGAAACGACCGAGGACCTGAAGTATATGCGAGACCTTGCGGAGCAGGAAGCAATCAACCGCTTCACGACTGCTGAGGTCAAAATCGATATGACCGGCATGACTAACCGCATTGACTCCGATATGGACCTTGACGGCGTGCTGAATACTCTGACCGAGGGCTTCGCGGAAGCGCTCGAGGTCGCTGCTGAGGGGGTGCATGAATAATGTATAGCTTTTACTTCGGAAGTCTGCTTTTACCGGTTACGCCGCAGAAGCTGACGACCAAAATCAAGGGGAACAACAAAACGCTTACCCTTGTCAATGAGGGCGATATTAACTTCTTGCGCTCTCCCAGCTTGACCGAAATCAGCTTTGACGTTGTTCTCCCTATGCTGGGGCAGTATTCTTTTGCGGACACCTTCCACAGACCCGACTACTACCTCGGCATTTTCGAGAACTACATGACAAGCAAGACTCCGTTCCGCTTCATCGTGAGCCGTGTGTCGCCCTCTGGGAGGCTTCTGTTCGACACGAATATGAAAGTAAGCCTTGAGAGCTACAACATCACAGAGGACGCCACAAAAGGCCCTGACGTGACCGTTTCGGTAACGCTCAAGCAGTATATCGACTACGCTACGAAGACCGTCACGGTTACGAAACCGGCTGCGGCAGCGAGTAAGCCTACTATTAAGGAGGAGAAGAAGCGCGAGACCTCGAGCAAGCCTACGACGAAGTCCTATACCGTAAAGAAGGGCGATTGCCTTTGGAACATCGCTAAGAAGTATTACGGCAACGGAGCGCAGTACACAAAAATCTATAACGCAAATAAGGGCAAGATAAAGAATCCTAACCTTATTTACCCGGGGCAGGTGTTGACGATTCCATGAGTAAAGTAGATTTAATCATTCAGAGCGGCAGCACAATTCTCTACCCCATTGTTGAGGAAGGTATCAGCCTTTCGTGGGACCGCAAGGGCTCTCCCGGAAAGCTCAAGTTTTCCGTGGTAAAGGATTCCGTCTTGTCTTTTCAGGAAGGAGACGCCGTAAAGCTGTCCGTCGATGGGACGGACATGTTTTACGGCTTTGTCTTTACAAAGAGCCGCTCGGGACGCATGCCGAACGTTATCGAGGTTACCGCCTACGACCAGCTCCGCTACTTCAAGAATAAGGACACCTACGTCTACTCGAACAAGAAAGCGAGCGACGTTATTAAGATGATAGCCGAAGACTTCGGTCTCAGCGTGGGAACTCTTGAAGACACGGGGTACGTTATCGGCTCGAGGACCGAGGACAACGCTACGCTCTTTGACATCGCCCAGAACGCGCTTGACGAGACGCTCCGGGCGAAAACTAAGCTCTATGTGCTCTACGATAAAGTCGGCAAGCTGACGCTGCAGGACATCGAGAGCATGAAGCTGAATCTGCTTATCGACGCCGACACTATCGGCGAGTACTCCTACTCAAGCACCATCGACAAGCAGACCTACAACCAAATCAAGATTACCTTTGAGAACAAGGATTCGGGCAAGCGCGAAATCTTCATTGCGAAGGACAGCTCGAATATCAACAAGTGGGGTCTTCTGCAATACACCGATACCGTCGAGCTCTCCTCGAGCGGCGCGGCGAAGGCAGAGGCCCTCTTGAAGCTCTACAACACAAAGACCCGCTCGCTCTCTATCTCCGACGCGCTCGGCGATACGAGAGTCCGCGCGGGCTCGTCCGTTATTGTTAAGCTGGGGCTCGGGGACATCAATGTCCAGAGCTATCTACTGGTCGAGTCGGTGACGCACAAGTTCAAGCAAGAGCAGCACCTGATGGACCTGAAATTGCGAGGTGGTACATTTGTCACTTGATATGAACGGCTTTTTAGAAAACGTAAAGCGCGCCGCGCTTGAGGCGGTTAACGCCGCAAAGCCTTTCGCCTTCGTTCTCGGCAAGGTGACGAGCGTATCGCCGCTCAAGGTGCAGGTCGACCAGAAGCTCGAACTCACTGCGGCGCAGCTTATCCTGACGAACGCGGTCCGGGACTATACCGTTTATATGACGGTAGACCATCAGACCGAAAACACCGCGGGCGGAAGCGGAGACGCGTCATTTGCAAGCCACAAGCACGCCTATAAGGGTAAAAAGGCTTTTAAGGTCCACCTCGGACTGAAAGCCGGCGAGCAGGTGCTGCTTCTCCGTACCGACGGCGGGCAGAAGTTTATTATTATAGACAGAGTGGAGGCACCTACATGATACCGAAAGTAGACAACGACCTCCTGACGCTTGAGGTCGAGACTCAGCCGAGTCTTACTTACGCTCTGGATATTGAGCATGGGCGCATTCGCGGCATGGTAGACGAGCTTGAATCTTTGAGGCAGGCCATTTACCTGATTCTCAGCACGGAGCGATACGCCTATCTCATTTACTCGTGGAACTACGGCGTTGAGCTCGTCGAGCTTATCGGCCAGCCGAAAGAGTACGCGCTTCCAGAGATTAAGCGTTGCATTACAGAGGCCCTACTGCAGGACGACCGAATCACCGCGGTAGACGACTTCGAGTTTGAAACCGGAAAAAAGACCGTGCACGTAACCTTTACCGTGCATAGCATTTTCGGCGATTTGGAGGTGGAAACCGATGTATGAGGATACCGTTACCGTATGCCACTCTAAGACGAAAGACCTCGCGAGCCATACTCGTCAGGCCGACG
>DBLB01000159.1 GCA_002298695.1 Clostridiales bacterium UBA735
CACTTCCTGGGGTACAGTTTATCGTGCCCAGGGCCTTTCGGCAGGTCAGAAGGGGTTTTTATGGGGGCAAAGCGAAGAAGCGGATGCCGCCTGCTGTCACGATGGGTGCAGCGGAGAATTTGGGGTTGTGCGGGAGGGATGAGGGTATCGGCTTCCTGCGGGGGTGTACGGATCCGCCGGGGATCTTTCGGGGAATCGGTGCGGAGCGCCGGGCGGACAGGGTCGTCCGCCCCTACAGGCTGCGGGGGGAGATTTTGGGCCGTGCAGGCGATGTGGCCGGATGGGAGCTGTGAGAGCGTGCTTCTGTCACTTCCGGGAAAAGATACGGGAAACACGATATTTTGTGTCGAACGGGAAATGATTTCCCAAATGTGGTATTCTTCAGCGGAGTTTCGACAGAAAGTGCACTGCCCGTGTGCTATGCTTGTGCTGCGGACGAATGGGACGCAGGCGCAAGAGCACCGCGCTCCGATCATCTGCCTCTTCCGGCTGGCCTCGGTTGACGATCCCCGCGGCCAGAATCCGAAGCGGCGCGTCCGTATGCAGACCGTCCAGCACGTCCGTCTCTCCTACTCCGTCACTGACCAGCACCAGCGTCTGCTTTTGCCGCAGGGACAGCTTCGCGCACCAGGCTTCGTGTGTCTCTCCCACACCAAGTCCCGGCGGCGGCGAGGCTGTCCCGATTTTTTGCACGCCGCGCGCCTGCCGCAGATAGGAGGGAGCCGCGCCCCATTTGTGCAGATAGCCCTCTCCGGTGCAGAGGCTGACCTGCGCCAGGTCCACAGTGGAAAACACGCCGTCACCGCGGAGAATATAGAGCGCGTTGAGCATCTGCATTGCGTCCTGCGCATCAAAGCCTGCTTCGATCAGGTGGCGCAGCAGCGACGCGGCCTGCCCGGCTGCTTCTGCGGCCTCCGGGCCGGTACCCATGCCGTCGCAGAGCAGGGCATAGAACCATTCTCCGCAGCGGAAGCTGAGCGTGCGGTCTCCAGAGATCTCACCGCAGGCATGTGAGACCGTCTCCACCTCAGGCACGAACCGCGCCGGCTCGCTGCGCTGCGTCTGCATGCCGGCCGTCAGCAATCGTGACAGAATGCGATACTGCTCCGCCAGGATCTCCCGCGCTTCTGCGCGCCGGGCGCGGCGCTGCGTTTCTGCTGCACTTGTCCGCTGCGCACCAACTGGAGCGGAACGCGCCAGATCTGCTGCAAGCTCGGTCAGAAGCTCCGCCGCCGGGCCGAAGGCTGCGTCCGTTTCTCCCTGCCATCCCAGCAACGGGAAAATGCGCGCGAGCAGCGTCTCCGGAATGGCCGCCGCGCAGAGCGCGCCGCCCAGCGTCGTCAGGATCAGCCGCGGCGCAAGTCCGCCGGCAAGCAGGATGCAGACGCTGCAAATACAGGAAAACAGCAACCCCCGTCCCAGCCGGCTCTGGAACGGTATGGCGTGCGCGACCAGTGCTGCGGCGGAGAATACCAGCGTCGCGCTGAGCGGCGGCTGCCAGCAGAGGTCCAGCACCAGCGCGCACAGCACTGCGCTCTGGAGAAAGTAGGGGCTGTCCAGTGTGCAGCAGACGGCACAGGCGGCCAGCAGCGCGCCGAGCGGCAGTCCGGCCGGCAGCATCCAGCGGCAGCCTCCGGCAATGGCGGCCAGCACGAGTGCCTGCGGCGCGAAATTGCCGCAGAAGGCCGCGCATCCTGCGGCCAGCAGCGCCAGCCGGAGACAGAAGAACGCGGCCTCGAATGGCTGCAGGGGCCCTTGCAGCAGAAACACGAGACCCACGACGGCATAGAGCGCCGCTGACGCTGCCGGGAGGAACCAGCGCCGCTCCTGCGGCAGCAGCCCGCGGAACAGGCCGAGACCTGCGAGCATCAGAAACCCTGCCGCGAGCGGTTCAAGCGCGTCGTTCAGTGGCCAGCGCAGCAGCAGCCCCGCCGCCGTGCCGAGATAGGCGCACACGGCCTCCGCACCGAACGTCTGCGCGCTGAGCCACGCCAGCGCCAGCGGCACCGGAAGCTCTGTCACGCCGGCGCCGGCCAGCAGTGCGCCCATGACCAGCGCGCCGGCGCACCGCAGCGCCATCGCGGCCTGCGGAAGCATCCAAAGCCGCCGGAATCTGCCAGGCAGGCGGCTTATCGTTTGCAGCAGCATGTCTTCTTCTCTCCCATTCTTCCCGGATGGCTACAGTCTACCAGAAGGCGACAAAAGAATTGGTCGGGAAATGTCATGGGAAATGGCGAAAACAGGGAATTCTTGCGCTTGCGGCAAAAATGACGTACAATAGAAAAAAGGGAGGCGACAAACGTGGGAAAGGAACTGGAAATCAAGCTGGCCGCGTCCGGTGCAGCGGTGCTGGACGCCGTCTGCGCGGATGCAGCTGTGGAGGCGCTGCGCTGCGGCGGTTGGCAGGAGATCTGCATGGAGACCACCTATCTGGACACGTCGGAGCGCGCCATTGCCGCGCGGAAATGGATGCTCCGGCGGCGCGTGGAGAACGGTGAGGCGATCTATACGATGAAGACGCCGGGGGACGGCTACGTCCGCGGCGAATGGGAAAGCCGGAAGGCCGCGCTGCCGGATGCCGTTCGGGAAATGGTAAGCCGGGGCGCGCCTGCAGAGCTGGAGACACTGACCGCCAGCGGCGCGGAGCGCGTGTGCGGCGTGCAGTTTTCACGGAAGACCGCGCCGCTGCAGCTGGAGGACGGCACGGTGTGCGCGCTCTGCGCGGACAGCGGCCATTTTCTCGGCGGCGCGCGCCGGCGGCCGTTCTGCGAGGTGGAGCTGGAGCTGACGTCCGGCAGCGCGGAGGCAATGCTGGCCTTTGCCCGCGCGCTCGCCGCGCGGTATGGACTGCGGGAGGAGAGAAACAGCAAATTTGTCCGGGCGGCTGCGCTTGCTGCGCAGGACGCATAGCGCCCGCCTGCACTGCAAACCGGAAAGCCAGCCCCCTCTTCCGAGGGGGCTGGCTTTTTGATCCTTATCCTACTTCAAACGGCGGCTCCTCAAAGAACGTCCCGAGATCAAGACCCGCGACCTTCCCGTCCCGTACCATGATCCGCAGCTTCGTCCGTCCCTCGCCGATGGTGAAGAACGTCCGCGGGATCTCCACATCGTTCTCCACGAGCGTACTGTCCTTCGTCTCCGCGTCCGGATACGCCGCGCGGACCTCGTCCTCGGTGCTGCCGATGCCGATGCCCTCCGCCGTCTTCCAGTCGGCGTTCGGCCAGACCGTGACCTCGTCCAGCCGCCATCCGTCGCCGAAGTCCGCCAGATCGAGCTTCACGGAATAGAGCTGCCCCGGCGCATTGTCGATTTTGTAGAACCAGCACACGCGGAGACTGCCATCCGTCTCTTCCACCGGCCCGCTGTTGCTCTCATCGTCCGGCGCGCCGAGGATGTCCTGAATTTCCTCGCCGCTCATGCCGAGCGTCAGCGGCCCGAGCGTCCACGTCTCCACGGAATCCGCCGGTGTATCCGTCGTGCCCGCAGCATCCTCGGTCTCCGCCGGAGCTTCCGCGTCGTTTGCCGCCGTATCCATCATGTCGCTCGCGCTCTCCTGCTTTGACGCGCCGCTTTCCGTGCTGCCGCTCTTGGCCTCCTCGGTGGCCTGCATCATCGCCGTTTCCGGGGCGGCGCAGTCCGCCGACGCGGTGGAATCTGCCGTTTTGTTCGTGCTCAGCGTCACAAGACGTGCCAGTCCGATTGCGAGCAGGCAGCACGCGGCAAGCGCCGCGATCCCCGCCCACCGGACGGGCTTTTTCTTTGCGACCGGCGCATCCGCCCGCGCGATCAGATCGTCGCCGACGTCGCCGATGGCCCGAAAGAGCTTTTCTTCTCTCATACGGCGATCCCCTCCTCTCCGAGGAACTTGCGCAGCTTTTCGCGCGTCCGGAACAGGATGGACTTCACCGTGTTCTCCTTCATGCCATAGCGGTCCGCGATGACCGAGATGGAGTCGACATACCAATACCGCCGCAGAAAGAGGTTACAGTCCTTCTCCGGTAGCGTCCGCAAAAAGCGGTCGATCGCTGCGGCCAGCTCCTTCTGCTCCAGCTCATGCTCCACGCGCTGTGCCGAGGGAATACATTCGCCGAGTTCATCCAATGCCAGCGGGAGCGCTCCGCCGCCGCGCTTGTCTGCCTGCCGGTATTTGCAGCGGTCGAAGGACAGATTGCGCGTGATGCGCCCTAAAAACGCCGATAAAATGCCGGGCCGCTGCGGCGGCATCGCGTTCCAGGCGTGCAGCCAGGTGTCGCTGACGCACTCCTCGGTGTCCTCAAAATTCCGCAGAATATTCCTGGCTATGGTACGGCAATAGCTGCCGTACTTTGCATCTGTCTCTGCAAGAGCCTGTTCCTTTCTCGCCCAGTAAAGATCAATAATTTTGGAATCTTCCAATCTGATTCCCCCTCTCACCCGAAAAGACGAAAAATTTGATCCGCGGTTTCAGTATAGCATGGAAAAACGCAAAAGAAAATGATATACTTGTAAAAAACAGCAAGGATGGTTTTCATGGAATTTCGAATTCTGGCCGTCGGCGACGTGGTGGGCCTGCCGGGCCTTTCGTATCTCAGCCGCCACCTGCGGAGACTGAAGCAGCTTTATAAAATCGATTTCTGCGTCGTCAACGGCGAAAACGCCAACGGTGTGGGCATTCTCCCGCGTCAGGCCGACCTGATCTTCGACGCCGGGGCCGACGTCATCACGCTCGGCAACCACACGTTCGGCCGCCGCGAGATCTGCCCGTATCTCGACGATCACCGCGAGATCCTCCGCCCGGCCAACCTCGTGCCGAGCCTTCCGGGGCGCGGCTGGGGCGTGTTTGAGACGAACGCCGGGCCGGTCGCCGTCGCGAACCTCATCGGCCGCTGCGCGATGGATTTCACGCCGGACAATCCGTTCCGTGTCGTGGATAAAATTCTGAAGGACGTCGGCACGGTCCCCGTCCTCATCGATTTCCACGCCGAGGCGACGAGCGAAAAGCTCGCCATGGCATATTATCTCGACGGCAAGGCCTCGGCCCTCTGGGGCACGCATACGCACGTCCCGACGGCGGACGAGCAGATTTTGCCGGACGGTCTCGGCTATCAGACCGATCTCGGCATGACCGGCCCGGTCCGGTCCGTCATCGGCGTCCGGCCCGAACAGTCCATCGCCAAATTCCGCGGCGAACTGACCAGCCGCTATGAACCGGCCCCCGGGCCGGCCATGCTCTGCGGCACGATCTTCACGGTCGACACGCAGACGCGCCGCTGTACCAACGCAGAGAGGGTGAAGCATCTTGATTAAATTTCTCCATGCAGCCGACCTGCATCTGGATTCTCCGTTCTCCGGCCTTTCACCCGAGCAGGCTGCGGCGCGCCGCAAAGCGCAGCGCCGCTTGCCGGCGAAGCTCTCCGAGCTGGCCCGGACGCACGGGTGTGACTTTTTGCTCCTTGCGGGCGACCTGTTCGACGGTGAGGCTGTTGCGCCGGAGACCGTCGAGGCATTGCAGGCTGCGTTTGCCGCTTGCCCATGCCCGGTATTTCTCGCCTCCGGCAATCATGACCCCGCGCTGCCCGCTTCGCCGTACCGCACGGCGGACTGGCCGGAAAACGTCCATATTTTCGCTTCCCGTGCCGTCTCCTCTGCCGAGCTTCCGGCGCTGCGCTGCCGCGTCTACGGCGCGGGCTTTGAATCGGCCTATGAAAGCGGCCTGCTGGACGGTTTCTGTGCGGCGCAGGACGGCTGGACAAACGTGATGGTGCTCCACGGCGATGCGCTGAACCAGAACAGTCCCTATAACGCGGTCACGAAGGAGCAGATCGCTGCCTCCGGCCTTGATTATCTCGCGCTCGGCCACATCCATCAGGCCAGCGGCCTGCTGCGCGCCGGAAAGACCTTCTACGCCTGGCCGGGCTGCACAATGGGCCGCGGTTTTGACGAGCTCGGCCCGAAGGGCGCCTGCCTCGTCACGCTGGACGGCACGGACTGCCGTCTGGAATTTCTGCCGCTCAGCGAACAGAACTATGAAATTCTGCGCGTCCCCGCCGAGGACGACGCGGCAGCTGCCGTTGAAGCGGCCCTGCCGGTGGACAGCGCGCGCAGCATCTGCCGCGTTATCCTGACCGGGGAGGCGGAGCGCCCCGACCTGAACGCGCTCTATGCCCGTTTCGCTCCGCGCTGCTTCAGTCTGACGCTCCGCGATGAGACGATGCCCCGGCGCGACCTCTGGCAGCACGCCGGAGAGGATACGCTCCGCGGTCTTGCTCTCGCAAAGCTCAAGGCGCAGTATGACGCCGCGCCGGAGGACATGCGCGTTGCGGCGGCCCTTGCCGCGCGGATGCTGACGGCCGCTATGGAGGGGAGGGACGAGCTGTGACCATTTACCGCATGACCGCCAGCTTCGGAAAATTGCAGAACGAGACGCTCGAACTGCATGACGGCCTGAATATCCTCACCATGCCGAACGAGAGCGGGAAAACCACGTGGAGCGCATTTCTGCTCGCCATGTTCTACGGCATTGACACCGCGGAACGCGCCAAAGCGGGCTATCTGCCCGCCAAAACGAAATATAAGCCCTGGTCCGGCGCGCCGATGCAGGGCAGCGTCGAACTGGACTGGAACGGCCGGCGCATCGTTCTCGAGCGCACCAGCCGCGGCAAGACGCCGATGGGGCAGTTCCGCGCCTATGAAAAGGAGTCCGGCGCGCCGGTGGAGGGTCTGACCGGCGAAAACTGCGGACAGGTGCTGCTCGGTGTGCCGCGCAGTGTCTTTGAGCGCAGCGCGTTTGTCCGGCAGCTCGGCCTCGCGGTCGGCGCGGACGATGCGCTGGAAAAGCGCCTGTCCGCCCTCGTCACTTCCGGCGAGGAAGACGTCAGCGCCGCCGAGACGGCCCGCCGCCTGCGCGAGCGGAAGAACCGCATCCGCCACAACAAAACCGGCCTCCTGCCGGACGCCTGCCGCCGGTTGGAGGACATCAGCGCCCGATTGGAGCAGCTCCGCAGCTCCACTGCGCAGCAGCAGGCGCTCCGCGCCCGTCAGAGGGCGCTCCGGGAACAGCAGGAGGAGCTTCGGGAAATTCAGGCCGGGCTGACGGTGCTGGAAAACCGGAAGAAATTACAGCAGAAATACGACGCCAAAGCGGCCATGATCGACGCGGCCAACCGTCTCGCCGGTGCACAGGCGCACACGGGCAAGCTCCCGGCGCGAGCGGTGCTCGCTGACCTGCAATCCCGCATCCGCACGGTTGAAGCGATGGAGATCCCGCCGGAACCGCCCGCGCCGCCGTCGGCACCGGACTGCCCGGAGGCGCTGCGCGGCGTGCCGGAGGCGCAGCTCATGGAAAAGGCCGCGCGCGACGGGCGCGAGTTCGACCGGCTGACCGCCATCCGCCGCCGCCCTGCGATCCGGGGCATGCTGACGCTGGCGTTCTTCGCCGCAGCCGCCGTGCTGTGCGGCGTTTTTCTGAAAAATCTTCCGCTCTGCGCCGTCTGCGCCGCGCTGGCGCTGGGCGGCGGTATCCTGTTTCTGTTCGACCGGCGGCACAACCGGCAGTATGACGCGCAGCTGGCCGAGGCCGACGCACTGCTGACCCTTTACGGCCGGCACAGCCGCGACGAATTCTCCGCTTGCGCTGCAGATTACCGCGCAGCACTGCTGCGCTGGCAGCAGGAAACGGAGCAGCTCAGCCGTGAGGCCGCACAGCGGCAGCGCCTTTTGGACGAGCAGGCGCGGCAGACTGCGCAGCTCATCGGCAGCGCCGCCATGCTCCGCCCTGACGTCCAAAGCCTGGACGACGCTGCGCGCGCCGCGGCTGAGGCACTGGCTGCCTGGGACGGGCTTGCTGCCGCGCAGACCGCGGCCGCGCAGACGAAGATGCAGTACGATGCCGTCTGCGCCGCACTGGATGGCGTGGAGGAGCAGCCGCTCCCGGCGCGCGATCTTTCAGGTTGGACGCCGGTTTCCGTCCGTGCGGAACTGACGCACACGGAGATGGAGCTGGCCTCCGTCCAGTCGCGCATCGACCAGACGCAGGGCAGCCGCGCCGCGCTCGGCGACCCCGCTGCGCTGGCCGCTGAGCAGGAGGCGCTTACCGCACGCATCCGCGAGCTGGAGATGCAGTATGACGCCGCCGGATTGGCCGAGGCCGCCTTACAGGAGGCCGCAGCCGAAATGCAGCGCCGCTTTGCTCCGGCTCTGACTGAGGAAACAGGGCGGCTGTTTGCGGCGCTGACGGATGGAAAATACGACCGGATGCTGCTGGACCGTCAGATGGAGGTGATGGCGGGCGAGAGCGGCGAGGCGGTGCTCCGCCCCGGCGGATATCTCAGTGCCGGCACGCAGGATGCACTCTACCTTGCGCTGCGCCTTGCCATCTGCCGGTTGGCCCTTCCGGCGGACACGCCGGTCGTGCTGGACGACGCGCTCGTCTGCTTCGACGATGCACGGCTGAAAAACGCCCTCGCCGTCCTGCGGCAGGAGGCGCAGGCGCGCCAGATCCTGCTGTTTTCCTGCCAGTCCCGCGAGGGTGCGGGCTGAACCGTTCTGCGAATTTCGCTCGCCCGGACGGCGCTTCTCGGGCTTTTGGTACATATCCACAAAAAAAGCGGCAACTTTTTTCTTACCCGTCCGCAAAAAATCTGATATAATGAAAACATAGAAGAAGTTGCAAAAAGAAAGAAAGGACGGGAAAAACGCAATGTTTTCAGTAGGAGACATGATTGTTTACGGCGTTGAGGGTGTTTGCCGCGTCGAAGAGGCCGGACGGCTGCGGGTGCCGGGACTGGACCGGAACCGGGACTATTACCGGCTGACGCCCTATTATCGCGGCGGCACGATCTATACGCCGGTCGACGGCCGCGCGGTTATGCGGCCGGTCATCAGCCGCCAGTCGCTGGAAGCGCTGGTTCCGCGGCTGCCGGAGATCCCGCTGCTGGAGGACATGCCGACCGACAGCCGCAGCGCCGGTGAATATTACCGCGCGATCCTGGCTGAGCACAACTGTGAAAGGCTGCTGCGCCTGTGCAAGTCGCTGTATGCCAAACAGCAGGCGCTCTCTGCACGGCATAAAAACATCAGCTCCACGGAGCTGCGCAACTGGAAGATGGCGGAGGAGCTGCTCTACGGGGAATTCGGCTACGTGCTCGGGATCCGTCCTGCGGAGGTCAAAGCATACCTTTGCAGACATCTTCAGACCGCCTGAGCGGCGCATGTTTTCTTCGCGCTGCGCGCTGACAGCTGTCAAATCGGACTTCTGTGCCTCTTGAGGGCAGAGAAGTCCGATTTTTATAAAGCGATGCAAACGGTATGCAGGAGCGCTGCTGAGCGGATGCCTGTAGTGACCTCTACAGGGGGCGGATTCGCCGGAAAGTTTGCGGAGGATCGGTGCGTGCTGCCGGGCGGACAGAGGCGTCCGCCCCTACAGGGTGCGGGGGAGATTTCGGGGGGTGTACGGGCTTGCTGATGAAGGCGCCGGCACCTACAGGGTGCGGAGAAAGAACGCAGATCGTGCGGGAGGGCCGAGGAGCGCCCATCCCTATGGGCGCGAAGGAAGCAGAGAAACCGGTTTCTCGGCTTTGGGAAGGTTTTTACGGGAAAAGTCTCCATTCTTTACAGTTTTGTTACAAGCACGGCGCTTTGCTTGCATTCCTGCGGCATCTCATTTATACTGAGAAGCAGAAAATACGGGTCTCTATACCGGAGACCTTTGCAGGAAAGGGGAGGACGCCGTGAAACGGTTCTATACATGGGTGCTGGCCCTTCTGCTTGCGGCGGCGTGCGTGCTGCCCGCGGCGGCAGCCCCGATGCAGCGGCAGGATTTCAGCGACCAGGCCGAAATTCAGAATCCGGGTGCGGTCCGGATGCTGGTCGACCTGGGATTGATCTCCGGATACACGGACGGGAGCTTCCGACCGGATGCGCCGGTGACGCGCGAGGAGATCGCCAAGGTGATCGCACTGCTGTGCACTGATGCGCCGCAAGCGGCCAATACGGCGATTTTTCAGGATACACAGGGTTCCTGGGGCAATACATTTATCTGTTTCTGTGCCGAGCGCGGGATCCTGACCGGCGACGGGCAGGGGACGTTCCGCCCGAAGGACAACGTGACCGCCCGGGAGCTGGCGAAAATGCTGCTGGTGGTGCTCGGCGAGGACGCCGAATGCTATACCGGCACGCAGTGGGCAGCGCATGTGGATGTGGATGCGCTGCACCTCGGCATCTATGACGGATTCGGCGGGAAGCCGGCGGCGGCCATCTCACGTGACGACGCCTGCCTGCTGATCTACAACGCGATGCAGTGCCCGGCTGTGACCAATGCGAATGCGGTCGGTGTGATGCGCTATGCGCTCGATGAACTGATGAATCCGAAAACATATCTGGAGGAGCGGTTCCAGCTGGTGCGCTACACAGGCACGCTGGAGGCCAACGAGTGCGCCGACCTGACAAGCGCGGGCAGCAAGCTGGCCGCGGGCATGAGCAAGCTGGCCGGGCACCGGGAGTTTGCGGTCTCGACCGATCTCAGCCTGCTGGGGCGGAATGTGGATATCTACACGCTGGACGGCAATGTGGTCGGTACGCCGGTGGCATCTGCCGGGGAGATCTACTACACGTTTGCGGACGCGGCGGAGCTGAAGGCCGTCTGCGATTCCAACAATTTTACGTTTGCGGAAGACTGTGCATACTATTTGAATTACGAACCGGCGGGGGCAGATCTGCTCTCGCGGCTGCCGGATCGGGCCAAGATCACGGTCATCGATCATACCGGAGACCTGAAATTTGATGCGGTTCTGGTGACGGCTGTCCGGGAGGCCGAGGTGGTCAGCACATCGCCGCTGCGCGCCCGGGTCGCGCAGACGGAGGTCGCGGTGCAGCCGTTTGCGGCAACCGACGTATTTGCGGAGGGGCAACGCGTATTCTACTCTGAGATCCGCGGTGTGGGCTATATCCGGCCTGCGAAATAAAATTTCAAATTTGCGCGAATCCGCCGGCCCGTCCGGCGGGTTCGTTTTTGCAGATGCGTTTTTCGACAGATTTCTTTTTAACGATATCTTAACGGAATTCACGGGGAAAAGCTGATATTATAAAATAGGGTATTATTTTGTCCGGTCAATGGGACAGGAGGTCGGCCATGCAGGAGATGCGGCGGGCGCGGATGGCGCCGGAGACATTTTTTTCGTTTTCATGGGCCAACACGGCCGTCTGTATCGGGATTCTGGCAGCGGCGGCGGGGCTTTGTTTCTTTTTCCGCCTGTTCGACGATTCCGACGTCTATGTGGCGTTGATCTTCGAACTTGCGGTCGTGCTTGTCTCACGGTTCACAAGCGGTTATTTCTACGGGCTGCTGGCATCGGTCGTCGGCGTGGTCGGCGTGAACTATATCTTTACATATCCCTATTTTGCGTTCAATTTTACAATTTCCGGCTATCCGCTGACGTTCCTCGTGATGCTGGCCGTTTCAATCGTAGTCAGTGCGCTGACTACGCAGATCAAACAGCAGGAAAAAATCCGCAGCGAAGCGGAAAAGGAAAAGATGCGCGGCAATCTTCTGCGCGCGGTCTCACACGACATCCGCACGCCGCTGACAAGCATTGTGGGCGGTGTGAACGCGATCCTCGATTCCGGCGACCGGATGCCGCAGGAGACGCAGCGGGCACTGCTGGCCGATATCCGGTCAGAGGCGCAGTGGCTGGTGGGTGTGATGGAAAACCTGCTGTCGGTGACGCGGATCTCCGGCGCGTCCAAGATCCAGAAGGAATTTGAGGCCGGTGAAGAGCTGCTCAGCGCGGCAAGCGTCAAGTTCCGCAAGCGGTTCCCGGAGATCGCCGTCGCCATCCGCGCGCCGGAGGAGCTGCTGATGATCCCGATGGACGCCATTCTCATTGAACAGGTGCTCATCAATCTGATGGAAAACGCGGCACTCCACGGCGAGACGACCTCGCGCATCGAGCTGCATCTGCGGCGCGAGGGAGAGTGGGCGCTGTTTGAGGTAGCCGACAACGGACGCGGCATTGCGCCGGAGCTGATGCCGGTGCTGTTTACAGGCTCTGTGTCGTCCGCTGCGAAGGAATCGTCGGACGACAAACGCAATATGGGAATCGGGCTTTCCGTCTGTATGACGATCGTACAGGCGCACGGTGGGACGATGGCGGCGAAGAACCGCGAGATCGGCGGTGCACTGTTCCAATTCAGACTGCCATTGGAGGATATGGACTATGACAATTCGAGACAAGATCCTGATCATTGAGGACGAGCACACGATCGCCAACTTCATGCGCGCGTCGCTGGAGGCGCGGGACTATGAGGTCATGATCGTCGAAAACGGGACGATGGCCAGCACGCTGATCGCGTCGCACTGTCCGGACCTCATCATTCTGGATCTCGGACTGCCGGATATGGACGGAATGCAGATCCTGAAAAGCGTGCGGCAGTGGTCGAAGGTACCGATCGTGGTGGTTTCCGCGCGAAGCCACGAGCGCGACAAGGTCGCGGCGCTTGACGCGGGCGCAGACGACTATCTGACCAAGCCGTTCGGCACCGAAGAGCTTTTGGCCCGCATCCGGGCAGCGCTGCGCCATACGCGGACGATGACGAACAACGACCGGTTGGCGAATACCGGAAAATTTCAGGCGATGGATCTGCTCATCGACTACGATAAGCATCGGGTCTACATCGCGGGGGTGGATGCGAAGCTGACGCAGAACGAATTCAAGCTCGTGGCGCTGCTGGGGCTGCACGCCGGAAAGGTGCTGACCTATGACTACCTCATCAAAGAGCTCTGGGGACCGAGCGCGCGCAACGACAACCAGATCCTGCGCGTGAACATGGCGAATATCCGGCGCAAGATCGAAAAGAATCCGGCGCAGCCGGAGTATATCTTCACCGAAACCGGGATCGGTTACCGGATGGTGGAGGGCGATTGACAAAGACGGTTTTCCGGAAAAGAAAGCCGGTCTGAAAATACGGAGACGAGAGCGATTCACCTGATTCTATATCTCAATATTGCTCCATAAATACCGATATTTCCTGATTTTAGCGCGTTTTCTGCACAAACATCCACTATATTACTTCATGCACTTCCATACTACTCCACGCCGAAATGGTGTAAAAATGGTGTATGGAAAATCGGATCGCAGGCGCGAAAATGACACACTACTACTGCCCCCCAAAAAAATCGAGTGAAAGCTCTGATGAAACACACAGCCATCGGCATGACCGCCCACCGGATATGCCGATGGTTGTTTCATTTTTATTCGGATGATCTTGACGCGTCCAAGGAATATTCCACACTGCGCGCGCGTAGACTCATGGTGTAGGGGCGTTTCTCGATGACTATAAAACAGAAAGCCAGAAGTTATCACTCCACCAGCCTATTTTCTTCGCCCCAAACGCAGAGCTGGTCAAGCACCTTCATCAGCGACTTTCCACGCTCGGAGAGAGAATACTCCACCTTCGGCGGGATCTGTGGGTACTCGGTGCGGACGATCAGCTTGTCTGCTTCCAGCTCCTTGAGGTTCGTGCTGAGGGTCTTGTCGGAAATGGTTTTCAGATACCGTTTCAGCTCATTGAACCGCACGGTTTCAAACTCCATCAGGCAGTAGAGAATGACCATCTTGTGCTTGC
>DBLB01000155.1:0-5139 GCA_002298695.1 Clostridiales bacterium UBA735
TGCGGCCGGACATGTACATTTCGTCGTTCGGCAGCTCGCCGCGCGTCGTGTCGACCGGGAAGGTGTTCGACAGCTTCAGGCCGAACTCAAGACCCTTGGAGTCGGCCAGCGCCTGCAGCCGGTGGAACATCGGGACGGCGTCCTCCCACTGGAGATCTTCGTTGAAGTGGTGCTCGTCGAAGACGATGTAGTCATAGCCCATCGAATCGAGGATCGTGCGGGCGGTCTTGTAGCCGAGGATGGTCGGGTTGCACTTGACGAACGTGTGCAGGCCCTTCTCAGTCAGCAGATACGACGCGATGCGCTCGATCTCCTGCGGAGGACAGCCGTGCAGCGTGGAGACCGTGACGCTCCGGGACACGCGCGGCGAAATGTTCGCGATGAAGTCCTTTTCCTCCGGGAACAGCTCGGTCAGCACCTCGAGGCATTCCTGGAACTGCGGCGTGTGTTCCGCGTGCATCATGTTGTCGATGTAGCTGTTGACCTTCTCGCCCTTGATGCCCTCGAGGTCGTAGCCGACGGACATGTTGAACACGAAGCCGTCAGGATCGCCGAAGCCGTAGACCTTCGAGAGGACTTTCAAAGCGCACCATGCCTTGATATACTCGTTCTGCGCCTGCGGGACTTCCAGCTCGGTCGACCATTCCTGGTTGTAGCCTTCATCGGCGGCCAGAATGCAGGGACGCGGCACGCAGCGGGCCAGCTCTTCGCCGTCCATCTTCTGAATGGTCTTGACCTCGAAGAAGCGGGCCCCTGCCATGTAGGACGCGATGATGTTCTGCGCCAGCTGGCTGTTCGGGCCGGCGGCAGGGCCGAACGGCGTTTCGATGCGCTCGCCGAAGATGGGCAGCGTCTTGCCCGAGGCGTGATACGGCACGTGAACGCCGAAGATCTCGCCCTCGCGGGCATATTCCGTGACGATCCAGTTCATCAGAGACCGGAACGGGATCGGATACATTCTTTCAGACATGAAATTTCCTCCTTGTAAATTTCAAACAAATCATTTGCGCCCCCATTCTTTTCTTTCTCTTCTTTGAGAAAGAAAAGAACCGCCGCGCCCGGTGAAGAAAAGGAAAGAGAAGCCTTCTAAAATCGGAAGTGCATCCCGTGCCGCCATCATGTGACAGCTCATGTACCCAGCCTCATTTGCCCGCCCTTAGTCACCCTACATAGTCCAACTACGCGCCGCACGCGATCTTGATGATGGCGGTCAGACAACTGCTGTGCGATTTTGCGGTGCAGTCCCTCCGAAAGGCGATGCGCAGAGCGCAGAGACCTTTTGGGTGGTAGGGACTGACGCGACGGACAGCTGATGGCTAAAATTTTCAGAGGCCAATTCAGGACAACGGTTCGCACTCGGCCCTCTTTCTTTTCTTGGCAGCGCGAAACCGTTCTTTTCTTTCTGGCAGAGAAAGAAAAGAATGGGTTCGAAAAAACTCAGTATTCTCTGTGATTCAGTGCACCCCAGAGCTTCTTGGCCTCTTCGAGGATATGCGCATTTTCGGCCTCCTCGTCGATGCCGACCAGCTCACGGTCACGCATTAAGATCTTGCCCGCGCCGACCGTCGTGCGGCAGAGCTTGCCGGTCATTCCGAACAGGATGTGGCCGTCGATGTTCTCGTCGGAGAACGGGGTGAACGGCTTGTAGTCCATGACGATGATGTCCGCCGCCGCTCCGGCCTTCAGCACGCCAAGCTCATCCGGGAAGTATTTCGCGGCGATCTTCGCGTTGTTCTTGAACAGCATGCCGGTCACTTCGCACCACGCGACGTTCGGCAGGCAGGCGTTCAGGCGCTGCACGCAGAGCGCGGCCTTCAGCGACTCGATCATGTCGTTCGTCCAGGCGTCCGTACCAAGGCCGAGCAGAATGCCCTCACGGCTCAGCGGCAGCACCGGGCAGACGCCGACGGCATTGGACATATTGGATTCGGGGTTGTTGACGACCATCGTGTGGGTGTCACGGATGAGCTCAATTTCCGCCGGGTTCACATGGATGCAGTGGCCGAGGAGAGTCTTCTCGCCGAGGATACCATGGTCGTGCAGACGCTGCACCGGGCGGCGGCCATAGTTCTGGAGGCTGTCATAGACGTCGTTCATGCCCTCAGAGACGTGGATGTGATAGCCGGTGCGGCCATTGTTGGCCTCGACCATGCGGTCGAACGTCTTGTCCGAGATCGTGAACAGCGCGTGTCCGCCGAACATCGCGGCCAGCATCGGATCCTTGTGCTGTTCGCAGTAGGTGATCCAGTCGGCGTTTTCCTTCACGGCCTGGATGCTCTTCTCCTCGCCGTCGCGGTCGGAGACCTCGTAGCAGAGACAGCTGCGGATGCCGAATTTCTTCGCGCTCTCGCCGATCTGGAACAGCGAGCCGGGGATCTCGCAGAACGAGGCGTGATGGTCAAAGATGGTCGTGACGCCCTGCTTGATGCAGTCGATGTAGAGCGCGTCAGCCGAGGCGCGCGTGCCCGCCAGCGTCAGCTTGCGGTCTATGGCCCACCATGTGCCGTCGAGGACTTCATAGAAGTTCGTCGGGTTGTTGCCCACGATGGAAAGCCCGCGGGCCAGTGCGGAATAGATGTGCGTGTGCGCGTTGATGAACGCCGGCATGATCACGCCGCCCTTGGCGTCGATCTTCTCGGCCTGCGGATACTTCGCCGCGAGATCGGCCTCATTGCCGACTTCGACGATCTTCGTGCCCTCGAACGCGACCGCGCCTTTTTCATAGTAGCCCCTGCCGTTCGGGTCGCGCGTGATGACGCGGCCATTTGTGAGTAAATACATCCCAAATTCCTCCTTGTGTGTCCACCCGATGATGCAAAAAGTGCTTCAAACCGCATCGGTTTGAAACACTCAACCAGCAAGCCGAGTGATAGTTGCAGCCCGTGTGCGAAACACTTCCTTACAGCTACCAATCTTAGATTGTATCTCTATTATAAACGCAGGGCAAAAATTTTTCAAGCACCCCGAAAAATTTTTGCCCCGCCAAATTCAACAAATATACAACATCGTTTTGGACATAATCACGAAAACAGAGGGGTATTGAGCAAGAAAACTGTCACATTGCCAGATATTCCGCGCATTTCCGCTGCGCATCCCCGGCGAGCTTCGCCTCGTCCACACGCACGAGCCGCCCTTCCGCGACAGTGACGACGCCGTTGACGACCGTATAGTCCACCGGAGCCCGCAGGCCGACCGTCGCCAGCACCGCGCCCGCGTCATAGCAGCTGCCGACAAGCTCCAGCCGCCGGTCGTCCACCAGAAAGAGGTCGCAGCATTTGCCGACTTCCAGAGCACCAATGTCCTCGCGGCCAAGCAGCGCCGCGCCGCCGCGCGTCGCGGCTTTGAGCATCTCATATCCGTTCGGCGCGGCCTTGCTGGAGCTCAGCCGGTGCAGCAGGAACGCCACGCGCAGCTCCTCGAGCAGGCTCGACCCGTCGTTCGACGCAGACCCGTCCACGCCGAGACCGACATGTACGCCGAGCTTCAGCATCTCCGGGATGCGCGCAATGCCGGACGCGAGCTTCATATTCGAGATCGGGCAGTGGCAGACACCCGTGCCCGTTTCGGCCAGCAGCTTCAGCTCTCCGTCGTTGAAATGGATGCCGTGCGCGTACCACACGTCCGGGCCGACCCAGTCGAGCGTCTCCATGAACGCCAGCGGCCGCATCCCTTCGCGGGCGAGCATATAGTGTTCCTCGTCCTTCGTCTCGCAGAGGTGTGTGTGCAGGCGGACATGATATTGCCGCGCGAGAATGGCGCTCTGCCGGAGCAGCTCCGCCGAGACCGAGAACGGCGAGCACGGCGCGAGCGCCACCTGCCGCATCGAGCCGAACGACGGATCGTGGTACTTCTCGATGACGTCCATCGAGTCGCGCATGATCTCGTCCACGGTCTGCACGACCGAATCGGGCGGCAGGCCGCCATCCTTTTTGCTTAAATCCATCGACCCGCGCGACGAGACCATCCGCATGCCGAGCGCGTCCGCCGCTTCCATCTGCGCGCCGATCAGGTCGCCGGAACCGGCAGGGAAGACGTAGTGGTGATCAAAGCACGTCGTGCACCCGTATTTCATCAGCTCGCCCATGCCGGTCTGGCTGGACAGGCGGATGACGTCCGCGTCGAGGTTCTTCCAGATCTCGTAGAGCGTTTTCAACCAGTCGAACAGCTCCATGTCCTGCACCTGCGGCAGATTCCGCGAAAACTGCTGATAGAGGTGGTGGTGCGTGTTCACGAGGCCCGGATAGCAGAGCATGTGCTGCCCTGAGAGGACTGTGTCCGCCTGTTTGCCGAGGTTCGGGCCGATGGCCCGGATGATGCCGCACTCCGCGTAGAGGTCGACGTTTTTCAGGATCCGGTCGCTGCCGTCACAGGTCACAAGCTGAGAGATGCCTTCGATCAGTAGAGTACCCATCGCAATGCGCTCCTTTTTCATGGTAGCTCCATTATATCCGCTGCGCCGCTGAAAAACAAGGGGGCATCCGGTTGCAAACGGGCGCAGATTCCACTATAATGGCATATAAATGTACGATAAACATCCCATAATATCACATTCAGTCCTTCTGCTCCGCAGCCCCGCCCGGCAGGACCTGAAATATCCGTTCTTCCTGCGGCGAAGCGCCGCCTGCGGCCAGCCATCCGGCGAGGAACGCGGCGCGCGTCAGAGTAAAAACAGCGTCCTTTGCGGCCCCGTATACCGGCGCTTGCAGAAATTTTTCCAACGCACTGTCGAATTTTTCCTGGTACAAGCTCAATCTGATCAACACCTTCCAGAAAAGGATGCTACATTCTACCATATAATTCGGGATAATACAATATAATTTGTGTATTTGCGCGGATTGCAGGGGCGTATTTTATGGAGCCATCCCGTACAATAAAAAGACGTATGGAGGGTGGACGATGATCGATAAACACTATAAGCAGTACATACAGATCGGCTTGAATATCATGCGCTGCCGCAAGGAACAGGGATTGACGCAGGACGAGCTGGCGGAAATGACGGGCTACAGCCGCAATCATGTCCAGCGCGTGGAGACGGCAGTCAGCAAGCCGACAGTCGGTCTGCTTCTGGATGTGGCAGAGGCGCTACATGTGCCTCTGGAACGACTGCTGGAGATTTAGGGCAGCACCGCACAATTGCGT
>DBLB01000155.1:5238-26759 GCA_002298695.1 Clostridiales bacterium UBA735
TGCGTTGACAGGTTTCAGATACACCCAGGAAAAGCGTTCGGCGACAATTTATGCCCGGAGAAGTCTGAAACAGAACTTCTCCGGGCTTTTTCTGCGCTGACCCACGGATGATCTGCGATTTTTCACGAGGACTCTGCGCGTTTCTGCAGGGCGGCGGACGGGGCATGGCAGATTTCAGATCGCGCAGGCAGGCCGATGCCTGCATTCGCTTGGCAGGGGCCGATCGCTGGTCTTCCGGATGCCATACGATACTGCGGAAAACGGGGGAAGGCTGATTTTGTCGGTTTTTCACGAGAGGACAGAGAAATGGGCGGATTTTACAAACAATTTGCCGGAAATTGACGGCAGGATGCTTTTCGGGCTTGCAAAGTGCGCCGGGATATGGTAAAGTATACATATCACAAAGAACCGGGAACAAGGATTATGGGCAAAACTAACCAAAATGTGCGGATATCGGGTGGATTTGCGACAGTTTCTGCCGCGGGAGGTTCCGTGCCGCTCTGCGGCGGCGCCGTCTGCGTGACCGGGTCGGGAAAAATGACAGTCAGCTCGCCGTGCGGGGGAGCTGGCTGTCTGCGTTTTTTCGGCGCGGGCAGCCGCGGCTGAACCGCTGCCGGAACCGGAGCGCAGGCGGGCGGAACCGTGCAGAACCGTGCGCGTCGGCCCGGCCGCGGCGTTTCCCTTGTTTCCGACAGCGCAGAACTCTATAATCATTAGCGTGCCGTAGGATGGTGGTACATATGAACAAGCAGTTGGCCGCGTTTTTGCGGCAGTTTCAAACAGAGGGCAGCACAGAGGCGGATCGCTACCTCGGCTGTCATGCCTGCGAGGAGGGCTTCGTGTTCCGCGTCTGGGCGCCGAATGCGCAGGCGGTGAGCGTGACCGGCGATTTCAATTTCTGGAACGAGGATGACCTGCCGATGCGGCGGCTCGGCGACAGCGGCGTCTGGGAGGCGGTGTCGGCGTTTGCAAAGCGCGGCGGCGCGTACAAATACTGCGTGACCGGCGCGGATGGGAATAAGGTCTACAAGGCCGACCCATATGCCAACCGTGCGATGGCGCTGCCGGAGACGTCGAGTGTGATCGACCCGCCGGAAAAGTTCCGCTGGACCGACGCGGCCTATCGGCGTGCAAAGCTCAGGCAGACAAGCCTCCGGCGGCCGGTCAACATTTATGAGGTGCATGCCGGTTCTTGGAAACGGCACGCCGACGGCAGCTATCTCAGCTATGAAGAACTGGCTGCGGAGCTCATCCCCTATGTGAAGGACATGGGCTATACGCACATCGAGTTTCTGCCGCTGATGGAATATCCGTACGATCCATCGTGGGGCTATCAGGTGACGGGCTATTACGCGCCGACGCATCGCTACGGCTCGCCGGAGCAGCTGCGGAAGTTGATCGACGCATGCCACGCGGCAAACATCGGCGTGATCCTTGACTGGGTGCCCGCCCACTTCCCGAAGGACAGCTACGGCCTGTATGAATTTGACGGCACGTGCTGCTATGAACTGAGCGACCCGGCTATGCGCGAGCATCCGGAGTGGGGCACGCGGATCTACGATTACGCGAAGCCCGAGGTGCGGTCGTTCCTGATCTCGAACGTCTGCTACTGGCTGCGCGAGTTCCATGTGGACGGCATCCGCGTAGACGCGGTGGCATCGATGCTCTATCTCGACTATAACCGCCCGAACTTCAAGCCGAACCGCCTCGGCGGCCGCGAAAATCTGGAGGCCATCGCGTTTCTGCGGCAGCTGAACGAGGCGGCGTTCCAGACAGACCCGGCGGTCATGATGATCGCCGAGGAGTCGACCGCGTTCCCGATGATCACGCGGCCGGGCTACGACGGCGGGCTGGGGTTCCTGTATAAATGGAACATGGGCTGGATGAACGACATGCTGAAATACATGTCGCTCGACCCGCTCTACCGCAAGGGCGACCACAATGCGCTGACGTTCTCGATGACCTACGCCTACAGCGAGAATTTCATCCTGCCGCTCAGTCACGACGAGGTCGTCCACGGCAAGTGCTCGCTCGTCAACAAGATGCCGGGCAATTACGACGACAAATTCAACAATCTGCGCGTGTTTTACGCGTATCAGATGGGCCATCCGGGGAAAAAGCTCAATTTCATGGGCAACGAGTTTGCACAGTTCATCGAGTGGAACTTCACGCAGGGCCTCGACTGGCTGCTGCTGGACTACGACCGGCACCGCCAGATGCGCGACTACGTCCGGACGCTGAATCGGTTCTATCTCAGGCACCCGGCAATGTGGGAAAACGATTCGGACTGGAATGGCTTCCAGTGGATGAGCTGTGACGACCGGGACTGCTCGGTCGTGGCTTTCCGCCGCATCAGCCGGAGCGGGCGCGAGGTGATCGCGGTGTTCAACTTCTGCCCGGTGCTGCGCGAGGACTATCCGCTGCCGCTGCCGAAGTCCGGCTGGTATGAACCGGTGCTGAACAGCGACGACCGGCAGTGGGGCGGTTATGGTTTCGAGGCCGAGACGGTCCATGCCGCACGGACGGCGGGCGGCGGCCACGAGGGCCGGTTCCGCTTGCCGCCGATGAGCGCGGTCTATTATCTGCACCGGCGCACCAACCCCGGAAAAGACGGAACGAAAACAGAAGGATAAACCAGAAACAGTCAGAAAAACAGGAAAACAGAGGAAATGAGCGGACGTGCGCGGCTTGTCGGGCACGTGCGGCTGCTCCACCCAAAGGAGGAGTTTTCTATGCACTTCCAGAAAAAGCGCTGCGTGGCGATGCTGCTGGCCGGAGGACAGGGCAGCCGTTTGATGGTCCTGACGGAGAACACGGCAAAGCCCGCCGTGCCCTTCGGCGGAAAATACCGCATCATCGATTTCCCGCTTTCCAACTGCGTCAACTCCAAGATCGATACCGTGGGCATCCTGACCCAGTATCAGCCGCTGGAGCTGAACGAATACATCGGCAACGGCCAGCCGTGGGGCCTGAACAGCTCGCACGGGGGCGTGCAGGTCCTGCCGCCCTACGCCAAGAGCAAGAACTCCGAATGGTACAAGGGCACGGCCAACGCCATCTATCAGAACATCGGCTTCATCGACCGCTATGACCCGGACAATGTCCTGATCCTCTCGGGCGACCACATCTACAAGATGGACTACGCGGCCATGCTGGCGTTCCACGAGCAGCATGATTCCGACTGCACCATCGCCGTGCGCGACGTGCCGCTTGAGGAGGCCAGCCGGTTCGGCATCATGAACACCCGGGAAGACGGCTCGATCTATGAATTCGAGGAGAAGCCGAAGCACCCGAAGTCGACGAATGCGTCCATGGGCATCTATGCGTTCAAGTGGAGCGTGCTGAAGCAGTTCCTCGAGGCCGACGAGGCCGACCCGAAGAGCGAGAACGACTTCGGCAAGAACGTCATTCCGGCGATCCTGGAGGCGGGGCACAAGCTGTACGCCTACGAGTTTGAGGGCTACTGGAAGGACGTCGGCACGATCAACAGCCTCTGGGAGGCGAACATGGATCTGCTCGGGAAAGATCCCGCATTCGACCTGTCCGGCGGCAAGAAGATCTACGCCAGAAATTCCGCCAAGCCTGCAACGTTCATTGCCAAATCGGCGGAGCTGCACGAGTGCTTCATTTCCGAAGGCTGTGAGGTCTACGGCATGGTGAACCATTCCATCATTTCCACCGGCTGCGCCATCGGCAAGGGGGCGGAGGTCACGGACAGCGTCATCATGCCGGACGTTGTGATCGAAAACGGCGCGGTGGTGCGCAGCGCCATCATCGCCGAGGGCTGCCATATCAGGGCCGGCGCGCGCATCGGCGAACTGGCCGGCGACGGCGAACGGCGCATCAGCGTCGTCGGCAAGGACAAGCAGATCGCAGAGGGCGCCGTTATCGCGGCCGGCGCGATCGTCTGAGGGCGCGGAAAAGGAGGAAACTGAAATGAGCACGATGGGTATCATCTTTTCCAACATCTATGACAACAACATGGGTGAGCTGACCGCCATGCGCACCTCAGCGTCGATTCCGTTCGGCAGCCGCTACCGGCAGGTGGACTTTGTGCTGTCCAACATGGCAAACTCCGACATCAAGAACATCGGCATTATCACAAAATACAATTATCAGTCGCTGATGGATCATCTCGGAAACTGCGAGGAATGGGATCTGAAGCTCGGCGACGGCGTGCGTTTCCTGCCGCCCTATGCCACGGGCCACACAGGCGCGTACCGCGGCAAGCTCGAGGCGTTGCAGACGGCCATGCCCGTGCTGGAGCACAGCGACGCGGACTATGTCGTCCTCTCAGACACAATGGTGCTCTGCGCCATCAACTACCGCCTCGTCGTGGAGGAGCACATCCGCTCCGGCTGCGACGTGACGGTCGTGGCAAAGGCGGGCGTGGCCGACGGGAAGAAGATCCAGCACGTGGCGTTCCGGCTGGACGGCGACGGCGGCATTGAGGACATGGCCGTCGACTATCAGGCGCCGGAGAATTATCTCGTCGGCATGAGCATGTTCGTCATCGCCCGCGAGAAGCTGATCGAGATCATCCGCGAGAGCGTCCCGCACGGGAAATACCATCTGGAGCGGGATTATCTGCTGCCGCAGTACAACGAGGGGAAGTTGAAGATCAACGTCTATCCGTTCCACAATGTCGTGCTGTTCAACGACAGCATCGAGGAATACTATAAAAACAGCATGCGCCTGCTGCGCGAGGACGTCCGGCACGGGCTGTACCGCAGCGAGGTGCCGATCTACACGAAGGTGCGTGACGCAGTACCGACGCTGTTCGGCGATCACGGGCGCACGCCGAACTGCCTGGTGGCCGACGGCTGCCACCTGTTCGGGTTTGCGGAAAACTCGATCATTTTCCGCGAGGTAGACATCGAAGAAGGCGCGGAGGTCCGGGACTGCGTGGTCATGCAGGGCTCGAAGATCGGCGCGGGGGCACGGATCCAGTATGCGATCCTGGACAAGAACGTCGTCATCCGGCCGCACGTCCGACTGCTCGGCACGCCCGACCATCCGCTCATCATCAACAAAGGGGCGATCGTATGAAATTGGCATTTCTGGCGTCGGAGTGCGCGCCGTACTGTAAAACCGGCGGCCTCGGCGATGTGATACAGGCACTGCCGGAGGCGCTGAGCCGGCTGCCGAAGGTGGAGGTCAGCGTATTTCTGCCGTATTACAGCAGGATCAAATATTCCGGACAGTGGAAGACGGACTTTCTGGGATATTTCGACGTGCAGCTGGCCTGGCGGCGCGAATATGTGGGGCTGTTCCGGCTGAAGACGCGCCGGAAAAAATTACAGATCTACTTTATCGACAACGAGCAGTATTTCAATCGGCCGTCGGCCTACGGATATCCCGACGACGGCGAGCGGTTCGCGTATTTTTCGCGCGCCTGCCTGGAAGGGCTGCAATATCTCGGCATGCAGCCGGATGTGCTGCACTGCCACGACTGGCAGACGGCGCTCGTGCCGATGCTGCTGCGCGAGCAGTACCGATGGGCGTTCCCGGAGACGCGGACGGTGCTGACCATTCACAACATTGAGTATCAGGGCAAGTGCGGCCTCGACTTCAACCGCGAGGTGCTCGGCGCGCCGCCGCAGTGCGATGAGCTGCTGCGCTTCGATGATTGCAGCAATTTCCTCAAGGCCGGCATCCTCACGGCCGACAAGGTCGGTACGGTGTCGAAAAGCTATGCTGAGGAGCTGCGCTATCCCTACTATGCGCATGGGCTGTCGGAGATCCTGGCGTCGCGCGGTGCGGACTTCACGGGCATTGTGAACGGCATCAATATGGCGCTGTTCGACCCGGCGACCAATCCGAATCTGGCCGAGCACTATACCGCGCAGACGCTGCACGAAGGAAAGACGGCCAACAAGCTGGCGCTGCAGCACAGACTCGGCCTGCCTGAGGACAAAGACACGGCGCTGCTCGTGATGGTGACGCGGCTGGCGGGGCACAAGGGCATTGATCTGCTGTGCTACATTGCCGAGCGGCTTTTGCAGCGGCGGGTACAGCTGGCCGTGCTCGGCACGGGTGAGGAGAAATATGAATGGTTCCTCTCGGGGCTGCAATACCGCTTCCCGCAGCAGGTCGCGGCGCATCTGGTGTTCGATGCCGAGCTGGCCGATCTGGCCTACGCGGCGGCGGATCTCTATCTCATGCCGTCAAAGGCGGAACCGTGCGGGCTTTCACAGCTCATCGCCATGCGCTACGGCGCAGTGCCGGTCGTAAACGCGACGGGCGGGCTGCGCGACACGGTCACGCCCTACGACCCGACGACGGGCGAGGGCCGCGGATTTACGTTCCAGAGCTACAACGCCGACGACTTCCTCGCCTCGATCGACCGGTCGCTGGCCCTCTACTACGACGCGCCGGAGCAGTTCCGGCAGCTGGCTGAAAACGATATGCGGATCGACTCCGGCTGGGAGCGGCCCGCAATGGAATATATGCAGCTCTACCAGAGCCTGCGCTGAAGGAAACACCATGCGGATTTTATACAACAGCAAGCTTTCTCAGTTCAAGACGCCATTCGGAACGCTCCGTCCCGGCGAGCGCTGTACGATGCACATCCAGATCCCATGCTCCTGCCAGACGGTCCACGTCGAGGTGCGGCTGCTGCGCGAGGACGGAACGCCGTTTCTGAACGTGCCGATGGCCAAAACGTCGGAGACGGCGCTCTATGAGACCTGGAGCGCGTCGTTTGCCCTGGATGACCCGGATCTCTATTTCTATTTCTTCCAGATCACGACGAAAAACGAGTCGTTCCGCCTGCTCAGGCAGGGCGACGACACGAACATGGAGGCGGGCGACTGGTGGCAGGTGAGCGTCATCGCAGAGGACTATCCGGTGCCCGCGGCGCTCGAGGGTGCAGTCATGTATCAGATCTTCCCTGACCGGTTTGCGAAGGCCGGCCAGTGCGATCTGCACGACAAGCTCCAGCCCTTCTGGGTGCACGAGAACCTGCGCGACGTCCCGGTCTGGCAGCCGAACGACCGCGGCGAGGTCACAAATACCGACTTCTACGGCGGCAATTTTGCCGGCATCCGCGAAAAGCTGCCCTATTTGCAGGAGCTTGGCGTGGAGGTGCTCTACTTCAACCCCATTTTCATGGCCTGGTCGACGCACCGCTATGACACGTATGACTATGCCCGCATCGATCCGATGCTCGGCACGGAGGACGACTTCCGCGCGCTCTGCAACGAGGCGCATGAGCGGGGCATGAAGGTCATCCTGGACGGCGTCTTTTCCCATGTCGGCAGCCGCAGCCCCTATTTCCAGA
This sequence comes from Clostridiales bacterium UBA735, assembly GCA_002298695.1. Taxonomy (GTDB): domain Bacteria; phylum Bacillota; class Clostridia; order Oscillospirales; family Oscillospiraceae; genus CAG-170. Next base: position 12,521 of record DBLB01000155.1, read on the forward strand.
GCGCCATCTCCGACCCGAACTCGCCGTACCGCAGCTGGTTCGACTTCCAGCACTATCCCGACCGCTATACCAGCTGGTGGGGCATCACGACGCTGCCGTGCGTGAACAAGATGGACCCCGGTTTTCTGGATTATATCATCGACGGGGCATATTCCATCGCCGTGCGCTGGCTGATGGCCGGCGCGGACGGATGGCGGCTGGACGTGGTGGACGAGCTGCCGGACGAATTCGTGCTCCGGCTGCGCCGACGCATCCGGCAGGTCAAGCCGTCGGCCATTCTCATCGGCGAGGTCTGGGAGGATGCATCCAACAAAATTGCCTATGACCGCCGCCGGCGCTATTTCGTCGACAACGAGCTCGACAGCGTGATGAATTACCCGCTGCAAAAGGCCATCTTCCGCTATGTCCGCCGCGAAAACGACGGGGCGGAATTCGGACAGCAGGTGATGACGCTGGCGGAAAACTATCCGCCGCACGTCCTGAACGCGTGCATGAACCTCCTCTCCACGCACGATACGCCCCGCGCGATCAACGCGCTTCTGGACCCGCGTGATGGCAGCCGCGACGAGCTGGCCCGGCGGAGCTTTACGCCGGAGCAGCTGGCCTGGGGTAAGGAGCTTCTGAAGCTGGCCGCGTTCCTGCAGTTTACGCTGCCCGGCGCGCCCTGTATCTACTATGGCGACGAGGCCGGGATGACCGGCTACCGCGATCCGTTCAACCGCGGCTTCTATCCCTGGGGCAGCGAGGATACCGACCTTCAGGCGTTCTACCGTGCGCTGGCACGCCTGAAGAAGGGAAGCCCCGCGCTGCGGCGCGGCGGCATCGAGGTGCTCACGGCGGGCGGCGGGCGCGTCCAGTTCCGCCGGATATGCGGCGAACAGACGGTCACGGTGTTCACCAACGCCGCGCGCGAACCCTGGCACGTGCAGTTTCAGGGGACGCTGCTGTTCGGCGGCAACCTGCGCGCATGTACGCCGGATTCCGTGACGCTCAACGAAAACGGCTTCTGCGTCATGGCATAAATGGCATAACATGTCATGCTGAGACTGTCAAAGAACGATAAATTACAGCTTTTCGGATAAAAACGAAAAAAACGCTTGCTTTTCCGCAACTGCTGTGGTAGACTAATCAGGTCTGTGAAAAGGATGGTCCTCTGTCGCAGCCGGCGCTACGGCGCAGCGGCATTTCCTGCGGCATGAACACCTTAATTTTAAGGAGGACAAGCATTATGGATCTGATGAAGGCTCTGACCAGCCAGTACATGAAGAAGGAACTGCCGGAAATGAATGTCGGCGATACGGTTCGTGTTCATGTCAAAATCAAGGAAGGTTCCCGCGAGAGAATACAGATCTTTGAGGGCACCATCATCGCCAAGAAGCACGGCGGGATCGAGGAATCCATCACCGTTCGCCGCATTTCCTACGGTGTCGGCTGTGAGAAGGTTTTCCCGGTGCATGCGCCCAACGTCGTCGATGTCGAAACGGTTCGTCACGGCAAGGTCCGCAGAGCAAAGCTCTACTATCTCCGCGACCGTCTGGGCAAGGCTGCCAAGGTCAAGGAAAAGGTTTGATTCGTACAGAAAAGAGACGCCGCACGGCGTCTCTTTTTTGTTTTGTCCGCGTGCGAAAGGACTTTTTCGACACGCTGAGCCGGCGGCTGCCCAATCGGGCGGCCGCCGGCTGTTTCACGTTTATTTGCCGGAATCGAAATCCGACTGCGTATACGTCCGCAGATGCGCAATGGTGTCTGTCATGGTGCTGTTGAGCGCGGGGAACAGGTTCGTCGTGATGGCGGTGCGCACCGGCAGGATCTCGTAGCGCGGACTGGCGTCCTCGCCGTGGTCGGCAAAATACGTCGGCGTATAGCTGACACCGGAAAGCGCCGTCTCGCCGGTTTCGCCGTTTTTCGTGAACGAGAGGTTCAGCACGACGCCGTCGCGGCAGTTCGTCGCGGTCGCAGAATCCATGCTGGAATAGAAATTGCCGAGACTGTAGGCCACAAAGCACGTTTTTTCCTTGTCGTCCGCAGCGGCGACGCTGCGCGTCTCCATGGGCCCGACGATGTGCGAATGCGTCCCGATGATCGCATCGACGCCGCCGTCCAGCAGCATTTTCGCGATGCGCTCCTGCGACTTCGTGACCGTCCGGTCGGATTCGCTGCCCCAGTGCACCAGTGCGATGGTCACGTCGGGGCGGAGCGCCGCGGCAGCCTCAAGCGAGCGGGTGATCGCGTCGGTCGCGATCTGGTCAAAATCGGTGGCGTAGTCCTCGTAGAGCACGTCGACCGCGTATTCCGACCCGTGCGGCAGGCTGAGTCCGCCGAAGCCCTTGGTATAGCCCAGGATGGCGACCCGCAGCCCGGACACGCTGCGCAGCAGCACGCCCTCATTTTCGGCCTTCTCCTCTGCGCTGGAATACGTCCCCACGTGGTCGATCCCGGCGGCGTCCAGCGTGCGGATCGTGTTCTGCAAGCCGGCAAGGCCGTTCTGGATGGAGGCGCTGTTGGCCGTCAGCAGCACGTCAAAGCCCGCTCCGGCCAGCGCCTCGGCGAGGGCCGCCGGCGCACTGCCGCTTTGGGAACCGTAGGGTTCTCCGGCAAAATTCAGCTCCAGATTGCCGATGGCGAGGTCTGCCGAACCCGTCAGGCCCGCCACGGCCGAAAAGCTGCGTGAGAAATTGTAGCGCCCGTCGTCCTGCACTGCGGCGGCGAGCAGATCGTCGTCGATCATGATGTCGCCGACGGCCGCGATGGTGATCGTGGTGTCCGGTTCCGTCTCGACGAGCGCCGCGCCGGCTTTCGGCGTGTCGTCTTTCGGAGCGGCGGCCTTGTCTGCGCGGCAGCCGCGCACGACCAGCACGATGGAGAGCACGGCGATGATGAGCAGCACGAACAGCACCAGCCGGATCTGCACGCGCTGCCTGCGGCGCTGCTCCAGCCGGCGCAGGCGGCGCGCCTCGTCGAGCTGCTGTTTCTGGTTGAATTCGGTCTGCGGCATGAAAACCTCCGGGAATTGTAAATTATTTGTTACGAAAGAAACGATTCTGTTACGGGAAATCGGAGGAAAAATCCGCCGTTTCCACAGAAAACAGGCCGCTCCGGCATTTTTGCACTATTATACATCAGGATCCCGGATTTCTCAATGCCTTTCGTCAAAAAAGCCGCGGCAGTTGGCAAACCGGCCGGAATATGGTATGATAAAGCGCGAAACCGGTCGAGCCCGGGCGAAAGGAGATGCCGCCATGCAGAGAGAACGCAACAGAAGAAAACGGAAGCGGAACTGGCTTGCGCTGCTGCTCTGCCTGCTTCTGGCGGGAGCGCTCGTCTGGGGCGTCGTGTCTGCGGCGCAGAAATTCCTCCGCTACGGCAGCCGCACTGTCCGTGCCAGCCAGGCAGATGCACAGCCGGCCTCGGACGAGACACAGGCAGCAGAGGACGCGGCAGCCGACATTCCGGAAAACGCCTACAACGCAGACTGCTTCTATAAGGAGGGCGGCTTCCTGCGCTATGAGGACGACACACTGACCAGCGAAGTCGGCGTGGACATTTCGTCCCACCAGACCACGGTCGACTGGGCGGCGGTGCGCGAAGCGGGCGTCGATTTTGCCATCCTCCGCGCCGGCTACCGCGGCTATACCGAGGGCGCAATCCAGGAGGACGAGACATTTCTGACGAATCTTGCGGCGGCGAAGGAGGCAGGGCTGAAGGTCGGTGTCTACTTCTTCTCGCAGGCGCTGGACAAGGCCGAGGCTGTGGAAGAGGCGGAGTTCGTGCTGAACCTGCTGAACGGCGCGGCGCTCGATTACCCGATCTTCTTCGACTGGGAGGATATCGAGGCCGACGCCCGGACGGACGGCATGGACTCTCTGACGCTGACCGGCTGCGCGCTGGCCTTCTGCAAGCGCATCGAGCTGAACGGCTACCGCGCCGGCGTCTACTTCAACCAGCGCTTCGGCTATGAGGAGTTTGACCTGTCCCAATTGCAGGACTATGAGCTCTGGCTGGCCGAGTACAACGCCACGCCTTCTTTTGCCTACCATTTCGGCGTCTGGCAGTACGCCAACGACGGCATGCTCTCCGGCGTGGACGGGCCGGTCGATCTCAATCTGGCCTTCCGGAAAAAAAGCGCCTGACGGCGCGCCGCCCGATTGACTTTCCCCGGGGAATCTGTATAATAAATCCGGGATGGCCGCGGGCTGTCCTACAGCAACCGATGATTAAATCAGCGGTTACTATAATAATTGAATCATCGGAATTACGAGGATATGTAACCGCGATTTGCCGGGGTGTTCGGCAGACGGCGGTGAAAAAGGAAGGAAGCGTCGTCTGACGCAAGCCGCTCGAAAGAACTGTGCGCGAGAGATCGCGTCCGAAGCTGCCCATGCAGCCTGGCCGAAAGGCCGCCATTGCGGAGTTTTCCGTGAGAAGGTAGGACGCGGGCGTGGGCGAAGTGCCGCCCGGATCGCAAGTCAGGAGAATTGCTGTCCTTGTTTGCTTGAACGGAACACCGATCCCTTCCGGGGAACGGTTTTTTTGCTATGGATAAGGAATGACCTATGAGAAAGATTTTTGAACGTTACCCTTGGCTGCGTCCGGTCGGCTGCAGCGTGCTGGTCTGTGCGCTGGTGCTGAGCGTGTGTCTGCCTCTGATGGGCATGCGTGCGGCGGAGCCGGACAACCCGATTCTGCTGGCACATCCGCAGGCGATCACGGTTTTGCAGGCGGGCGACGCGCCCGGCCACGCCGGTTCCGGCGAGGGCGCCGACCAGTCCGGTTCCGGCACCGGCGGCAATGCGGACAGCACGCGCACGGGCGAGCAGGAGCAGCCAGACCCGGAGGAGACCGACGACCAGTCCGGTCAGGACACCGATACCGAGACGGTCCCGCAGCAGCAGCCGACGCAGCCGGACTATTCTGAGGCCGACGTCGGCACGAATACCGACTCCAATCAGGGCGATGAAGGCGAACAGGCCGGCGAGACCGGCGAGGCGGATGCAGACCTGCCGGTCACGCCGCTCGACCTCGGCGCGGTGCTGACATGGTATAAATATGGCACGCAGGCGAGCTCCATTGTCTGCGCGCCGGGCCAGTCGGTCGGCAAACGTGTGCTGCTGGCCCAGCTGGACGGTGGCGCGCTGCAATACGCCGTGACGCTGACGGGTCTCGACGCGGACGACGCGGAGATCACCTCCGTTACGTTTGCAGAGGGAAACGGCCTGCCCGGCCAGATCGACGCGCGCGGCGCGGTCGCGATGGAGCTGCCGGACGGAACGGAGTACCGGAACTATGTCTTCACGGCGCAGGTCCGCGCCATGCAGAAAAACCAGAAGGGCGAGGCCGTGGAGACGGAGCTGACGTTCACGTTTGTCCTGCGGCTGGAGGCCGGCATCGACCTGGATCTGCAACTGGACTGGCAGACGCTCAGCCAGCCGGGACAGGCGACCTGCGGCGCGAACGGTTCCGTTGCCCGCACGGTCAAGGGCGACACGATCCAGGACGGATTGTTTGTCTATTCATTCGAATTTTCGGGAGAAAGCGCGGCAGATGCCGAATTTCTGAGCGCGGAATACCGCGCGACGGACGGCGAGAGCGGCAGTCTCTCCCGCTCCGGAGAGCTTCAGATGGCCCCGGCGGACGGCCAGGACACCGAGACCTATTATCTGACCGTCACGGCCCGCGTCTCCGGCCAGACGCTCCGCTATACCTTTGTCATCACCTATGAGGCCGGCCTCGACCTGCAATTGCAGTTTACCTGGTACGAAAAGGGCGTGACAGCGCAGGGGCTGCTCTGTGACGCCAATGACCGGGCAAACCTCGCCGTCAAGCACAATCAGGTGAGCGGCAGCGAGCTGCTCTATAAGCTCAAGCTGAAGGGCGAGAGCGCCTCCGAAGCGCAGATCGTCTCCGCCTCGGTCGACGGCACGCCCCTGAACACCGAGAAAGGCAGCTTCCCGCTGCAAAGCGCCGAGGGCGGCGCGGTCTATACCGTGCTTGTCACTGCCGAGGTGCAGGACAAGACCGTCACCTTCACCGTTACCATCCGCTATACGAGCGACATCGCGCTCGAAATGCACTATTTCGTCCTCGAAGACGGCGCGCAGAAGGAATGCCTCATCACCTGTGAAAACAAGAAGACCGCCAGCGCCGAGCCCGTCTACGACGATCAGCTGACGGACGGCCTGCTCTCCTATCAGTTCCGTCTGAAAGGGGAGGAGACGGACGGCGTGACGCTTCAGTCGGTCGAATGCAGCCAGAGCGGCAACAACTACCGCACCGAGACGCTCGCCTGCCCGGACGGCAGCGTGACGCTCTACCTGCGCGACGGCAAGACCGGCAACAACACCTTTACCGTCACGGCCGTCTCCGGCAGCGAGACCTATACCTTCACGATCACCGTTCCCTACAAGCACCGCGGCGACAATTCGGTGCAGATCCGCACCAACCTGACCGACGGCATGGAGGTCACGAACGGCGAGCAGGTCGACCTGACCGTCGAGGCCTGGAGCGAGGATGCGCAGGGCAAGCGCACCTACATCTACGCCAACGGCGCGAACACGACGCTGACCGTCAAGCTCGACGGCAAGCTCATCCACTATGTCAGCCAGTCCGGCGATACGCAGCAGTACGCGCTTTTCCCCGAAAATCCCGAGACCGGCGACAGCACCGAGCATACGCTCACGATCTACGCCGAGGACGCCTACGGCAACTATAAGGAAGAAACGATTCGTCTGATCGGCAAGCGCACCGAAAAGGGCCAGAAGATCGGTACAGCCAGCATCTACATCGACGCCGGCGTCGTGGGCGGCGGCATTATGGGCCCCATCTCCTACGACGTCCTCTCCGGCGAGCCGATCTCCTATTCGATCGCCAAGGCCGTCTGGGGCTACGACGCAGGAGAACCGTTCGGTACCGCGAAGGACAGCTTCTATCTCGCCGCCAGCCTCTGCTCCTACGGCGGAACGCTCGATTCCGGCTTCTATCTCCGCGCCATCCCCGTCTCGGTGGATCCCTCCACGCTCCTCAGCGGCAGCTGGCGCGACTACGGCAGCAATGAACAGGAAGTCCTGGCCGCCATCGACGCGCGCTTCGGTGCGGGCACGGCCCTGGCCTCGTTCTGGCGCTGCATCTACCGCAACGGCATCGAACTGTCCGGTACCAGCAGCAGCCTCGGCGAATTCGACTATACCATGGGTTCCGGCTGGCTGTACTCGGTCGGCGGCAGCACGTTCTACCCCGGTTCCGCCATGTCGGACTACTACCTCAAAGACGGCGACATCCTCACCCTCCGCTACACGCTGGCCTACGGCTGGGACGTCGGCGGCACGTCCGACCGCGGCGGCAGCGTCGGCTACTGCACGCGCTGGCTGGGCGGCGGATGGAGCGTCAACCACACCTTCGAAAAGAACGCCGACGGCCAGTATGTCTGCCGCAGCTGCGGCCTGACGCAGGAATGCCCGCACACGAACACCCACTGGAGCGATCTCGGCGACGGCACATGCGTCGAAGTCTGCGACGATGAAAACGGCAAGCAGATCGGCGACCCCCAGCCGCACGAGTGGACGTACACGCCCGGCGAGGGCGACACGCACACGGCTGTCTGCACGCGCTGCGGCCACGAAGAATCCCTCCCGCACACATGGCAGGATGTCCCGGACAGCAACACGGCCACCTGCACGCAGCCCGGTGAAAAAACCGTCCGCTGTGCAGACTGCGGCGCGGAGAAGACCATACCCAGCGAAGCGCTCGGCCACGAGGTCAACGAATGGCTGATGGACGGCGTCCACACGCACTATCAGCTCTGCCACCGATGCGGCGAGCGCGTCAACGAGGGCCAGCACACCTATACCGGCGACGGCGAGTATTATCAGTGCACCGTCTGCGGCGGCTGGCACGACGTGATCTGCGGCGGCACGCTCACCGCCGCCGACAGCGGCGACGGCGCGACGCATATATGGACATGCTCCACCTGCGGCCTCATCCACGCCGCAGCGCCTCACCAACTGGATGCAAACGGTGTCTGCACTGTCTGCGGCTACACCGCCGCGCCGGCGCACGATTGCACCACGCAGGGTCATGTCTATGAAAACGGCTTCTGCATCTACTGCGGTGCGCCGCAGCCGGTCGACCCGCCCGTCGGCCCGACCGAACCAACCGATCCAACGAAGGAAACTGAAGATGAGGAGAATTCAGGAAATGAATGAAAAGATCCAGAATATTTTAACAGAAATTGAATCCGTCATCGTCGGCAAAAACGAGAACGTCGAAAAGATCCTCATGGCGATTTTAGCCCAGGGCCACGTCCTGATGGAGGACGTCCCGGGCGTCGGTAAAACCACGACCGCCCTGACCTTCGCGAAGGTGCTCGGCCTCGATACCCGCCGCGTCCAGTTTACCTCGGACACGGTGCCCTCCGACGTCATCGGCTACTCCGTGTACGACAAGAAGGCCGATTCCTTCGTCTACAAGCCCGGCGCGATCATGACGAACCTGCTGCTGGCCGACGAGATCAACAGAACTTCCAGCAAGACACAGTCAGCGCTGCTCGAGGCGATGGAAGAGCACCGCGTCACCGTCGACGGCCAGACCTACGACCTGCCCACGCCCTTCGTCGTCCTCGCCACGCAGAACCCCACCGGTTCCGCCGGCACGACGCTGCTGCCGAGTTCTCAGCTCGACCGTTTCCTGATCCGTCTCAGCATGGGCTATCCCGACCATAAGAGCCAGATCAACATCCTGCGCGACCGGCACAGCGAAAACCCGCTCGACCGCGTCCAGCCCGTCGTCACGAAGGACGAACTGCTTCAGCTCATTCAGGAGGCACGCAGCGTCGAGGCCAACGACCGCATTTTTGACTATGTGACCACCCTCGCCGAGGCCACCCGCACCCACCCCATGGTCGAGCTTGGCGTCAGCCCCCGCGGCGCGCTGGCCCTGTGCCGCATGGCAAAGGCGCACGCGCTGCTTGCGGGCCGTGATTTCGTCGTGCCCGAGGATGTCGCCGCTGTCTTCCCGGACGTCTGTGCGCACCGCCTCATTTTGTCGGCGAAGGCCCGCATGATGGAGGAAAAGCCGGAGGCCATTCTCGCGGAGATCCTGAGATCGACCGATATGCCGGTGCTGAAAAAATGAGAATTCTTCGAAAGCTTGTCTGGCTGCTGCTCGTGCTGGGCCTCCTGATCCTCACGGTGCAGACGGCCAGCCCCCTGGCCCTCGGATTGGAAATTTGCATGGTGGTTTTGCCACTGCTCTGCCTGCCCTTCAATTTGCTTGCGGCCAAAAAGCTGAAGCTGACGGCCCAGCTGCCGGTCAACCTCCGCAAGAGCGAGGACGCTGCGCTGGTGCTGACCGTACAGAACCCGTCCGCGCTCCCGGTCTGCCTGTGCGTCTGCCGCATCCGGCTGGAAAATCAGCTGAACGGGGAGAACCGGACCGCCGACCTCGCCTGCGGCATCTGGCCGAAGGGCACGCAGACCGTCCGCGCGTCGTTCGGCAGCCCCTACTGCGGCCGCATCCGCCTGACGGCGGAGTCCGTGCGCCTCTATGACTGCTTCGGCCTCATCGGGGTCAGAGCGGCGGCCGGGACGCATGCCGCCTGCGTCGTCCAGCCGGAGACGTTCCCGCAGACGCTCGTGCTCACGCCCTCCGCCGCCCGGGTGGAGGAAGCGGAGGACTATTCCGCCGAACGCCCCGGCAGCGACCTCTCGGAAATTTTCCAGATCCGCGACTATGTCCCGGGCGACAGCCCGCGGCAGGTCCACTGGAAGCTCTCCCAGAAATATGGGAAGCTCATCGTCAAAGATGCCTCCCTGCCCATCACGCGCTCCGCTGCCCTCTTCTGGGAGCGGACGGAGACGCACCCGACCGCCGTCCGCACCGACGCGGAGGCGGAAGTCGTCGTGTCGCTCTGCCGCAATCTACTGGCACAGTCCGTGCAGTTCACGCTCGGCTGGAATGAGCATGGCCGCCTCGTCCGCCATCTCGTGCGCGACCTGGACGAACTCATCGCCCTTCTGCCGCGCCTGTTCAAGGCCGCGCCGGAGCAGGGTGCGTCCGGTGCGTCGCTGCTGCTGCAAACCGTAGCTCCCGGCGCCTACTCGCACCTGATCTACGTCAGCGGTGAGCAGCCCGCCGCGGAAGAGCTCGCTGCGCTCGGCAGCCTCACGCCGCTCGTCTGCGGCGTGCATTACCAGGAAACCGGCTACGCCGAACAGCTCTCTGAGCTGACGATCTGAGGAGGCCGCTATGAAACAGAACACATCCGGCCTCCATGTCGGCAAATACCGGGAACCTCCAACTCTGAAACACAGCCTGGCGGCCTCCATCCTCCCGGCAGCCCTGATCTTCTTGGCCCTTGCCGGGCTGCTGATCTCTGTCACCGGGCTGACTGCCGTCCTGCCGCTTCTGGCCGCCGGCTTTGCCGGCCTGGCGCTCTGCGTGCTGGCCCGGCAGCTCCGGCAGGAAAACCTGCTGCTGCTCGCCGCACTCGCGGCGCTCGCCCTGCTGGCCGTGCTTGGCCGCGATCTGCTGCTGAACGGCTTCGGCGCGCTCTGGAACGGACTGCGCGATCTCTGGGCGGCACAGCGGGGGCTGCTCCTGCCGCTGGCCGGGACGGATGGCAGCGGCCTCTGGCTGGCGGCGGCCCTGCTCGGCCTGCTTCTGGCCGCGCTCAGCCTCCTGCTGGCGCGTGTTCCGCTGCCGGCCTCGTGCCTGCTCATCGGCCTGACCATCGCGGCGGGCTTTGTCCAGATGACGGCCTGGCTTCCGCTGGCCGCCGCCGTCAGCGTCCTGCTTCTGACGCTGCACCGCCAGAGCGCGGTCGGCCTCACGGCCTGCTTCACACTTTCGGCCCTCTGCCTGCTGCTGGCCCTGCCGGTCAGCCGTTCTGCGCTGCTGCAAAGCGCCCTGACGCAGGCACAGTCCCTGCCGCACCGCTGGCGCTATGAGACCGCAGAAGATCCGCTCCCGGAAGGACAGCTCAGCGACAGCCTTCCGGAAACTTCAAGCGAGACCGTGCTCCTCTCTGTCACCGCCGACCGTGCCGATACGCTCTATCTGCGCGGCTTCGTCGGCGATACTTATGAAAATGGCACTTGGTCTGCGCTCGATACGGAAACCGCCGCGGCGGAAAAAGACCTGTTTTATTGGCTGCACGAAAACGGCTTCTATCCGCAGTCCCAGTTTGCATTCGCCGCGCAGCAGACCGGCGGATATGAGACGGAAACCATACAGATTCGCAACCTTTCCGCCTGCTCGCTCTACCGGTATGAACCGTTCTCCGTCCTGCCCGCAAGCGCCGGGACGGCCAGGAACCGGCTTACCCCTTCCGCTGTGAAAACCTCAGGCTGGAACGGCGAACGCGAATATTCCTACACGGTAATTGCAGACGCTGGTACCATTCTCCCGCAGATTCTGGACGAATTGCAGCAAAACGAAGCAGACGACGCCTACCTCCAAATGGAGAGCGCCTACCGCGACTTTGTTGACTCCTACGCCCTTGCTGTCCCGCAGGAATTCACGGACGAACTGGGCAGCTTGCTCGAAGAAACCAAGCAAACTCTCAACCTTTCCGGCGCTTTAACAAAGGAAGAGGCCCAGCTCTGCGCCCTCTCCTTCCTGGAAACCTGCTTTGGCGGCAATACGTCCCTTCCGCTGGACAGCACTGCCAAGGGCACGACCTACCAATATGCCACCGTTGCCGCCCTCGCGCTGCGCTATTACGGCATCCCGGCCCGCTATGTCGAGGGCTTTACCGTCAAAACTGCGGAAAATGAGAACAGCTCCGTCACAGCGGAAAACGCCGGCGCCTGGGTCGAGGTGTATCAGGACGGCGTCGGCTGGCTGCCGCTGGCGCTGACGCCCGGCCTTGAGAGTCTCGCGCCGGAGCAGACGGAAACCGGCATCCGCCCCGTCGGCGCCGGTGAGGGAGAAGGAAACGGCCCGCGCATCACCGAGGGCCAGGAACCCGAGGAAGAGGACGCGGACCCGTCTGACGAATCAGACGATACGCCCGACGGCGGTCAGCGTACCGGCCTGCTCCGGAAGCCTGCTTTCTGGCTGCTGCTGTTCGCGGCGCTGCTGCTCCTGCTTGCCGCGGCGCTCGTCATCCGCCGCGCGGTGATTGTCGGAAAGCGTCGGAAGACCTTTGAAGACCCGGACAATGCCGAGGCAGTGGCCAGTCTGTTCGCAGACGCGGCGGCGCTGCTCGCCGCGCTGGGCATCGACCGGGGGACCGGGTCGATGGACGCGCTTCGGCCCACGGTTCAGTCCCGCTTCGGCGACGGTTCGGCAGCGCTTTATTCGGACATGGCAGCGTTGAACGCAAAGGCACTTTTCTCCAGCCATAAACCGGACGATTCTGAGCGCAATTCCATGCAAAAATACCATGAAACTGTGCTGAATTTGGTCAAAACCGGAACAAAATTCCCAAAAAAGCTCGCCCTCCGCTATCTCCGCTGCCTCTATTGATCCCCGCCGGATTTCATTCCTGCAAAACACTGCATTTCCGCCGAAAAAACGCGGAACAGTCCACTCTAACCGCCAAAATACAATCCGATTTACGGAAGATTTTCAATCAAAAAACGCGGGACATCCCAGGATGTCCCGCGCTTTTACGCACTTTTTCGGATTATATACCAAAAAACGCACAATATTTTGCTCCAACCCGTAATACAGACTGATTTTCAGCAGATTTTCAATCAAAAAGTGTGGAATAACCAAGGATGTCCAGAGATTTTTCATATTTTTTCAGAAAAATGATGGAATTCGGACGAGCCGCCCCGACATACAATGCGGCATGGAGGTGATGCCCATGCTGTCTGCTGCGGTCTGGCTGATGCTGAGCAGTATGCTTTGTTCGCTTCGCGTCTCCAGCGGCGGAAGCTCCTTCCCGAAGCCGCTCAGCGCAGAGGAGGAACGGTACTATCTGGCACGGTACGCCGAAGGGGATTTAGAGGCGCGAAATGTTCTGATTGAGCGGAATTTGCGGCTTGTTGCCCATATTATGAAGAAATATTATTCACAGTCCGCCGACCAGGAGGACCTGCTTTCCATCGGTACAATCGGCCTCATCAAAGGCATTTCCACATTCGATCCGTCAAAAGGTGCTCGCCTCGCAACCTATGCAGCCAGATGCGTAGAAAATGCTATACTAACGTAGTGGAACAGTCGGCGTTTCAGGTGGAAAACCATGAACCTTTTGGGGCAAAATGGTCTATGTTCTGCCGCCTGAAAGTCCGCAGCTATGTATTGGCTGCGAATGTTGCAGGCACGTTAAAAGTTGCGCCGCTTCGAATTCTCAAGTTCCCGGTCATTCTTCCCCACAAGTTTTTGGATGCCGAGAAGTTCAATCTGCGCTTTTCGGACGCATCCGAGATCACAGAAATTGCGGACAAGCTGAGGTGGTATCGTTATCAGAAAGGACTTCGTCAGCGTGACGTGGCGGACTATGCGGGCATCGACCGCAGCACCTATATCCATTATGAAGAAGCAGGCCGGGACTATTATCCGAAGGAGCATATGGAGAAACTGGCGGAGCTGTTTGAGGTGCCGCTGGAAGATTTGATAGATGACTACAACCTGTTTCTGTTGCGGGGACAGGGGGAGCAAATCAAAGCCATTCGCCTGAAGCTCGGCTTGACGCAGAAGGCATATGCCGCACAACTCGGTGTCCCGCTGCAAAAGCTCAAGCGCTGGGAACAGGGTAAGGTGCAGATATTCAAATCCACATGGGAGAAGTATTTCAAACAGACGTAACCATAGCAAACGGGCAGACCGGCTCTCAATGCCGGTCTGCCCGTTTGTGTATGTATCATTTCTGCGCCTTCAGGTGCTTCACTGCCGCGTCTACCAGCTCCAGCTTCTGTTCCGTGGAACAGGGCAGCTTCTGGACATTTTTCAGCACCTGCTCGGACTGGAACTTCGCCAACTCCTGTGCAAGCTCCTGCTTTGCCTGCTGTGACTTGGGGAAAATCAGAAATACTTCCATCGCTGCCCTCCTTTCCAGAGCGTTTGCTGCTTCAATCTATGCGCGATTTCCAATGCGTATGTAGATGTTTTGCATGCTATGCATGGTCTCAATTCTGCGTATCGGGCTCTTCCTTGACGATCAACTTTGCATCCGCCGGGTAATTCAGCGTGATGAGGGCTGGCTTTCCCAGCCCCTGCTTGCGGCGGATAATGAGGCCACTGTACTCCAGCTCCCGGAAGATCCGCGTGGCGCTCTGGCGGCTGCGGTGGAGCTTGA
>DBLB01000155.1:26859-27297 GCA_002298695.1 Clostridiales bacterium UBA735
AGTACCTTGGCGTCGTTGCTGATGTCGCACAGAGTTTCGTCTTGCAGAAGAAACCTTGGAAGCGGCACATAGGACGCTGCCGGACTACCGGTGGTAAACTTACAAAACGTTTTCATCTGACCTCCTGTCCCATCCATCAATCCATCCATTTTTGTATTGATTGGATTGATAGATTGATTCTTTTGAGAGTTGATTTCTTTCTTATTGATTAGAGGATGATTTTCAGCCTCGATGAACGTCACGGGACCCGGCGTCCTGAAATCCAGTTACGGAACTCTCTGGAACGTCAGCTTGCCCACTGTCTGAAAAGCCGGTAATGGAAAACCCACACATGGCAAATCCCGCTGTGGTCAAAGCTCTTCCTTCTGCCGCGTTTTCAGCAACTCCCAAATTTCCGCTTGCCGTGTTTTCAGCTCGGCAACGTCATCCTCGTAAACG
>DBLB01000166.1 GCA_002298695.1 Clostridiales bacterium UBA735
CGTTCAGGCGCTGCAGAACATCAGCTTTGAGGCAAGGAGCGGAGAGATTGTCGCACTGCTTGGGGAAAACGGAGCGGGCAAGAGTACACTTCTGAAGATTATGAGCGGGGTGTATCAGCAAGACAGCGGAGAAATCCTGATCAATGACGAGGTCAGGCACTTTGCTGATCCGATGGAGGCAATCAAAGCTGGAATCAACATTATCTATCAGGAGCGGCAGTTGGTTCCGAACCTCACGGTTATGGAAAACATATACATGGAGAATATTCCGTCAAAATACGGAATTGTGGATTACAAAAACGCAAATAAGCGCACGCAGGCTTTGATTGATATGTTCGAGCTTCCGTTCAAAGCAACACAGAAGGTCAGCGAGCTGTCAATTGCACACCAGCAGATGGTCGAAATTATCAAAGCTGTTCGCAGACGATGCCCGATTATTGCATTTGATGAACCGACAGCCAGTCTGACAGATGCTGAAATTCATGGCTTATTCAAGATCATCCGGAAATTGCAGGCTGAGGGCAAGATCATATTTTATGTTTCGCATCGCCTGCCGGAATTGTTTGAGCTGACGGATCGGATCGTGATTCTGAAAGATGGCACATATGTTACGACAGTGCAGACGCAGCAGACCAGTACAGAAGAACTGGTTCGCCATATGGTCGGCCGGAATCTTGGCGATGTCTATCGTGCATTGGACCGATGCACATCTCACGGTGAGGCGCTGTTGGAAGTACGGAATCTGAACAACAGACATATTCATGACGTCAGCTTCAAGCTCCATGCAGGCGAGGTGATCGGCTTTGCGGGATTGGTTGGGGCAGGACGAACAGAGACAATGCGTGCAATTTTTGGCGTGGATAGTCTCGACTCAGGCGAAATTCTGATTGATGGAGAGAAAGCTGGAATTCATTCCCCACAGGATGCAATGCGCTATGGAATCGGGCTTTGTCCGGAAGACAGAAAAACGCAGGGATTGGTGTTGAGCCGCAGCGTTCAGGATAATGTTACGATGGCAAATCTGGAGAAGGTATCCAAAAATGGAATCCTGGATCCGAAGGCGGAACGGGTGATGGCAGATAACGCTGTCAAAATGTTCAATATCCGTACGCCCAGCACAGAAAAAATTACGAAGGAACTGTCGGGCGGCAACCAACAAAAGGTCATTCTTGGGCGGTGGATGGCGGCAGAGCCGCGCATCCTGATTCTGGATGAACCAACCAAGGGAATTGACGTTGGTGCAAAAGCAGAAATTTACCAGATGGTGCATTCTCTGGCGAAAACAGGGATCGGCGTTATTTTTGTGTCTTCTGAGCTGACAGAGGTTATCAACGTCAGTGAAACGATCTATGTTATGTCAGAAGGGCATATCGCCGGCAGATTCAAGCGGGAAGAATGTTCGGAAGAAATTGCTCTGCATGCTGCAATGTCGCATGTGATCAACTGAGGATGGTGTAAAATGAAACAGAAACAAAAGCTTTCACAGGTTATCTTCAAATCCAATATGGCGACATTGCTTGTCATTCTGGTACTGATTGTTCTTGTATTTTCCGTGCTCAACAAAAACTATCTTTCCAGCACAAATATTACCAATATCTTCTATGCGGCATCAACAGTTGGATTGCTTGCGATCGGAGAGACATTTTTGATAATTTGCGGACATATTGACCTCTCATGCGCATCGGTCGGCGCAATGAGCGGCGTTCTGATTGCAATTTTGCTGCGTACCGGGATGCCGTGGCCCGCGGCCCTGCTGATAGTTCTGCTAGTGGGTGCGGTTGTCGGAATTTTGAACTCCATTCTGGCAAGCACCTTCAAGATCCAGCCATTTATTGCAACTCTGGCCACTTCGTCCATCTGCAGCGGCATCGGATATATTATCAGCAATGGCCGGACGATCAGTATCACAAACCGCGCATTTATCAATGTAGGTACGTATAAGGTGTTTGGCCTGATTCCGGTTCCCGCAATTCTGCTGATTGCATTTTTCCTGATTTTCGGGTTCATTCTCAAACGGACAACCTTCGGCAGAAAAATTTATATCGTCGGCGGTAATGCGGAGGCTGCACATCTGGCCGGTATCAAACCGGAGCAAATTGCCCTGCGGCTTTACATTCTCAGCTCTGTGATCGGTGCGCTTGCCGGTGCAGTTCTGGCAGCACGGATGCATGTCGGCGCGCCAACCGCAGTGGAAGGATCGGATTTCGACGCAATTACAGCAGCAATTCTGGGTGGTGTTGCGTTCACCGGAGGCGTTGGTACGATGGGAGGATGCTTCATTGGCCTGATTGCGATTCAATGCTTCAACACCGGACTGTCCGTTGTTGGCGTATCGTCCTTCTGGCAATCGGTCGCAAAAGGCTTGCTGCTTCTGTTTGCACTGATTTTTGACTATTTCAGAGCAAATCGGATGAAGAAATAGATAAAGTAGGGCCCCCGTTTCAATACGAAACGGGGGCCTTATTATGTATTGCGTCAGTCCCTGATCTCACGGATGGAGATGAAGCGCAGCTCGTTGAGCGGCTTGCCGAGACGGTCTGCGACGATGGCCATCAGCATGGCTGCCGTCCGGTCGGGAACGTCGTGCAGCTTGATCTGGCCGGCCGAGCCCGGAGCAGCAGCGGGCGCGGGCGCCGCAGCAGGCGCTTCGGGAACCGGTTCTGTCTTTTTCGCTTTGTTCTGGATAAGCCTGCCCGAGATCTTTGTCACATACATCAGCAGGATCAGCCCGAAAAAGACGACCGCCATACCCAAGACTACGATCAGAGCAGCAGTTCCGACGGGCACGTCGACCATCGCCTGATTCACCAAAAACATTGTTTTGCCTCCTCCCGGTCATACAAAATTACCGGGAGTATCATAGCGCAAGACGCCGTTTATTTGTGTAAAAAATCGGGATGCCGCTGTAAAGAAACCGTTCAGACGTCCTCGCCGAAATCGTCGTCTGCCATGCGCCGTTCTGCGGTGTACATGGTCCTGCGCAGCAGCACGACGCTCATGATGAGCGCGGCGACCTCTGCGATCGGGAATGCCAGCCAGACCAGCTCCAGACGTCCGGTCTGCGCCAGCAGCCACGCTGCGGGCAGCAGAACGACCAGCTGCCGGCAGACGGAGCACAGCAGGGAGTAGACCGGGTTGCCGATCGCCTGATAGACTGACGAGGCGACCACGTTGATGCCGGCCAGCAGGAAATGCGGCCCGATGATCCGCAGCGCGATACGCCCGATGGAGCGCATCTGCGCGGAAGCGTCGAACAGCTCCAGCAGCGCATCCGGGAACAGCTCAAAGGCGAGCACGCCGAACAGCATGATGCCGACGGCGGTCAGGATACTGAGGCGCACCGTCTGGCGCACCCGATCGGGCTTGCGCGCGCCGTAGTTGTATGCCAGAATCGGCACCATTGCGTTGTTCAGACCGAAAACGGGCATGAACACAAAGCTTTGCAGTTTGAAATACGCGCCGAACACCGCCGTGGCCGTTGTGGTGAAGCCGATGAGGATCTTGTTCATGCCGAACGTCATCACGGAGCTGATGGAACCCATGATGATCGACGGGATGCCCACGCGGTAAATTTCGGAGGATGTTTCCCGGTGCCAGCGGATCTGCGAAAAGCGGATGTGGATCTCCGGATTTCGCCGGAGGTTGACGAACAGGCCGATCACTGCCGCGATGATCTGGCCGGCGACGGTTGCGATCGCGGCACCGCGAACCTCCATCCGCGGCAGGCCAAACCAGCCGAAGATCAGGATCGGGTCGAGAATGATGTTGATGACCGCGCCGACCAGCTGCGTCATCATGGAAAGGCGCGTCCGGCCTGTGGCCTGAAGCAGCCGCTCAAAGCAGAACTGTGCGAAAATGCCAAAGGAGAAAATCAGGCAGATGGAGGCATACTCCACGCCGTAGCCCACGATCTCCGTGTCATTCGTCTGGGCAAGAAAGAATGGACGTGAGAAAAATACGCCGATGAGCGCGAACAGCACATAGGTGCAGCCGAACAGAAAGATACCTGTGTTGGCCGCCCGGTCGACCTGCTTCTGCTGCTTGGCACCGAGCGAGCGCGAGAGCAGCGCGTTCATGCCGACGGCTGTACCGCCGCCGAACGCGATCATCAGGTTTTGCAGCGGGAATGCGAGCGAGACGGCGTTGAGTGCATTTTCGCTGATCCGCGCGACAAAGACGCTGTCTACAATATTATAGAGCGCCTGCACGAGCATGGAGATCATCATCGGGATGGCCATGTCGGCCAGCAGCTTCCCGACCGGCAGTGTTCCCATTTTGTTTTCGTGTATGCCTGTCTGGTTCATGTTCCGCCTCCGCGTATTCAGTGAAAAATGTCGAAATCCAACTCAGTATACAGGAAAGGGCGAGGGATGTCAACAAAAACCGCTCCGCACCGCCCGGAGGACAGCGCGGAGCGGAAGCGCTCAGCTCAGAAACTCGATCTGACTCTTGCAGACATAGTAAATGCGGCGGTCGGTGTCGTTGGCGAGGACCAGGACGTCTCCGACGCTGCCGAGTACCGTTGCACCGCCGACGATCAGCGGCCCGGCGGCCACCGACGTCACGCTCCCACCGGACAGGCCGCTGCACGAGCAGTCGCAGGGCGTCGGCTTCATGGACGGCGTTGTACCGGGCAGCGGCGGGCGGCCCGGATGGAGCGCCTGCCAGAGCAGGCCCTTGAGCTGGTCGTAGTCCGCGGCGGCGTCGTCTCCGGCCGGAACCGTGAAGGCGGCGGCGCGCAGCGCACAAAGGGGAACCTCTCCGGCGTCAAACGCCGGGCCTTCTGCACAGCAGGGCGTTTCAGTCGTTCCGGTGCAGACCGGCATTGCGTAGTAGACCTGGCCCGTGACCTCGAGATTTTCACAGGAGCTCGGGCAGATCCGCACAAAGCGGCCTGCCAGCGGCCCGGTCAGGTTGTCATAGGCGGCTGTGGAGGTCGCCGGGCAGCTCAGCGACGTGCCGAGTACGTAATGCTCTGTGAAAAATGCGAACTGGGTGTAGTCCACCAACGGCGCAAAGCGCGCGTCGCACAGCAGCTGCAGCGCGCCTGCCATACCGGCCGCGCAGCTGCATCCGCAGCTGATGTCCGCGGGTTCAACGGTGGGCGGCGCGGGCCGCGGCGGGGGAGGCGGGAACGGGCAGACCGGCACGCAGGGCATCACCGGCTGGCGTGGCGGCTGCGGCGGGCAGGGCGGCTCGCAGCCGCATCCGCCGGTCGTCGTATAGTTGTTGCAGGAATTCATATCATCACTCCTATTGCAATGGCTGTTTTTCTCTTTGCTACCATTACCATATGCCGCGGAGCGCCCATTGGTGCGCTTGCAATCCTGCCAGGGATGCGCTATAATCGAAAAATCACGAAAACCGGAGGTGCCCCTCATGAAAAAAGTCCTCTGCGTGCTGCTGACTGCGCTGCTGCTGACGGGCGGCGCACGCGCCGCGCAGCCGGAGCGCACACTGGCTGAGCGCTTTGATGCTTTCCGCGAGACCTACGGTCTGAATGAAGAAAACTTTGCCGTTTCTTACTATGATACTGTCAGCGGCGAGGAATACAACTGGAACGAGACAACGATGCTCGTTGCGGCCAGCACTTACAAGCTCCCGCTGAACCTCTATTATTATGAGATGCAGAATGAAGGGCAGATCTCGGGCGATACGGTGATCACCGAGGGCGGTGCGACACTCGACCGCTGCCACTATCTCAGCCTGGTCGAGTCCAACAACGAGGTTTCCATTGCGCTGCTCTACCGGATCGGGAACTTCCGGACCTACAAGGAGACGATGCGCCGCTATTTTACAATGACCGACGACGAGATCGACCCGAAATACTATCAGAACAATTATTATTGTACGCGCATGATGATGGATACGCTCAAATACCTCTACGCCAATGCAGAGCAGTTTCCTGAGATGCTGGACTATATGAAGCAGTCCCTGCCGCAGGATGCCTATTTCCGGCATTACCTCCCGGAGGAAGATGTGGTGATTGCACATAAGTACGGTTCGTTCGAGGGCGCGGAGAACGACACCGGCATTTTCTACACGGAACAACCGTTTCTGCTGGCAGTCTATACGCAGTCTGTCGGCGAGGAGATCGTTGCGCAGGCGGCACAGCTGGCCTATGAATATAATCAGGAGCAGATCCTGCTGACCCGGCAGGATGCCAATCAGGCGGCGGAAGACCGGGCGCGTGCGGCGGCAATCGAGGCACAGCGCAAACTCGCGGCGGAGCGGGCCGCAGCCAACGCGGAGGCGCAGGCGCGTATCGACGCGGAACGGGCTGAGTCAGCACGCCTTGCGGCGGAGCAGGAGCAGGCAGAGCAGGCACGTCTGGAGGCCGAGACGACCGACGAGACACAGGAACCGACGCCTGCGGAGATGGGTGCGTTTGAATGGTGGATGATCCCGGTCGCACTGGGGACATTTTTCCTCGGCGGCGGCGCCGTTCTGCTGGCGGCCCGCCGCGCCATCCGGCGCCGCGAGAAGGCGGACAGCCGGTAACCGCCAGACTGCGGCGGGATGGGGCCGGATTTCGGGAAATCTGCGCTGGAATCAGGATAGAAAAGAGGACGAAAACATGGGACTGTGGGAGGAAATACAGGGTCTTCAGCCCTGGAATGAGCAGGAAGAGACGGAGAAACGACTGATTTTGCAGTATATGGACCGCTTTTCCGATCTTCTGGTGCGCGAAAACGAAATGGCGCATTTCACGGCGTCGTGCTGGATCGTGAATCCGGCGCGCGACCGCGTGCTCATGGCCTATCACAATCTCTATCAGTCCTGGGCCTGGCTTGGCGGGCATGCGGATGGGGAGGAAGATCTGCTGCGCGTGGCGCTGCGGGAGGCCAATGAGGAATCCGGCATTGTGGGGGCGCGGCCGCTGCAAAATGGGATTTTCTCACTGGAGATTCTCGGCGTGGACGGGCATGTGAAGCGCGGCCGCTATGTGGGGACGCATCTGCATCTGAATGCGACATATCTGCTGGAGGCGGACGACCGGCTTCCTATCCGGAGCAAGGCCGATGAGAACAGCGCAGTGCGCTGGATCCCGACAGAGGAGGTGCTGTGCGAGGTCTCGGAACCGGAAATGCGGGCGGTCTACCGGAAGCTGATGGACAAGACGCGGCAGTTGGGGCAGATTGCGGCAGATTGAAGCCGAAGGGAACCTTTTTCTATTGCATTTCAGACGGACAGGCCGTATAATAAAATAGTTCATGTGATTTTTCGGAGAGAAAGCGGGTGCGCGCATGGCAAAGGTGATCGCGTTTGTAAATCAGAAGGGCGGCGTCGGCAAGACGACCTCGGCGGTCAACCTGACCGCGGAGCTGCATGCTGCCGGGCGGCGGGTGCTGCTGTGCGATTTTGACCCGCAGGCCAACGCGACGAGCGGGCTTGGCGTGGACAAGGGCGCAGTACGCCTGAGTACCTATGATATCGCCGTGAACGAGCGGGAGGCAAAGGACGCCGTCGTTCATACGAAGTTCGGCGACCTGCTGCCGTCGAACCCGGCGCTGTCCGGTGCGGGCGTGGAGCTCGTCGGCGTGGACGATCGGGAGCATGTGCTCAAGCGTGCGCTCGACCCGCTGCGGCCGGAATACGATTATATTTTCATCGACTGCCCGCCGTCGCTTGAGCTTCTGACACTGAATGCGCTGTGTGCGGCAGATCAGATCCTGATCCCGGTGCAGTGCGAATATTACGCGCTGGAGGGACTTTCAGATCTGATGACGACGCTGCGGGCTGTGAAGCGGCGGCTGAATCCGGGACTTTCGGTGTTCGGCGTGCTGCTGACGATGTTCGACGGGCGGACGAATTTCTCTGCCCAGGTGGCCGAAGAGGTGCGGCGGCATTTCCCCGGCAAGGTCTTTGCGGCGGCCATTCCACGCAATGTGCGCCTGGCCGAGGCACCGAGCCACGGGCTGCCTGTGATGGCCTACGACCGCTACAGCCGCGGAGCAGCGGCCTATGCACAGGTGACGCAGGAGATTTTATCGAAAGAGTGACGTTTGGGAAGGAGGTTGCATATGGCGAAGCAGAAGGGCCTCGGCAAGGGGCTGGGCGCACTGTTCGGCGAGGAGACGATGCGCGCGGAGACGGCTGCAGAGGGCGCGGTCAGCACGCTGCCGCTGCAGAAGATCGAGCCGAATCCGCTCCAGCCCAGAAAGACGTTTGAAGAGGAAGAGCTGGATGCGCTGGCGGAGTCCATCCGCATGCACGGCATCATTCAGCCGCTGACCGTCCGGCTTCTGCCGAGCGGCTATTACCAGATCATTGCCGGCGAGCGGCGCTGGCGGGCCGCGCGGATGGCGGGACTTTCACAGGTGCCGGTCGTGGTCATTGAGGCGGACGACAAAAAGGCGATGGAGCTGGCACTGATCGAGAATTTGCAGCGCG
>DBLB01000080.1:0-4718 GCA_002298695.1 Clostridiales bacterium UBA735
CCCGTCTCCGCTTCCAGAAACGTTTGAATCTTCCGGGCCAGATATTGTGAAAGCCCTGTGCGCACCCATTGCGGGCCTTGCACAAGGCTTAAATATCGCTCATAATTCCGTCTCGCCAGCTCTCTGCGAGCCAGCTCGGCCATGACCGCCTTATTCATCAGCCATCGCCATCAATTCCTCGTTGCTCAGCTCCGTCAGATCAATGGACTGCCGGAATGGCTTGCCATCCAGATTGCCGACCTCCTGCTTGTCCGTCCATCCCGCCCAGTTCTTCAGGGCGAAAATCGTGATCGACTGCTGATAGTGCCCGAGCATCGCGCCCGCCGCAATGGTGTCCGCGCGAATCTTCTCGAACTCGCTTTTAATCGTGGGGAAGTATTTGTTCAGCGCGGTGTAGATTGTCTTCCGGTCTGCCGGTGTTTCCCGTTTTGCCAGCCACCGTGAAAAATCCGTCTGTGTCGGAACCGCCGCATATCCTTCCGCCTCGATCTCGTCGCAGTATTCCGTCCACAGTTCAATCAGTTCTTCTCCGCTCTGATAGGTTTTCGGATGTCCTGCCGTTTCGTACTTCTTTTTCCTTGCCACGCCTTTCGCCTCCCTTCTTCGTGACGTTGTAATCCACACCCGGCCTGCCGCACAGATCGCAGGCCGATTTTGTTTTATTCCCTGTCCATTTGCACCGATACCCGGCAAGCTCATAGCTGTCCCGGCAGCGGTAACACAGCGTTCTCATCGTTTCTCAGCTCCTCCGGATAAAAGTGGAGCGTATGGATGTTTCGCCATACGCTCCGTTATAGAGGAAGGAGGATCGTCAATGCCTTTCTTGCTGATACCATAATACCACGGTTTATGGCCCGATTTTTCCGCTTTTTTTCCGCTTCTATTTTTGCTGCGCATATTGACATGGGTGTATACCCATGGTATAATGATTTTATCCTAAGGAAAGGAGGATTTCGAATGCCCACCGATCGAGAGAGCACCGATATCAAAAAAGCAATGGCATATGACCTTCTTATGATTCTGAAAGCCGAAGAGGGGAAAACTTATACCGCAGCGGAGGTCGAGCAAATCATCCAGGCATATATTGCCGGACTGGTTCAGAAGTAATGGGAATTGGGCGTGCAGTCGCCACACCTCACGAAAGGGGGAGCGCAAAATGGCGGATAGCCAAGCCAAAGCCGCCTGGGACAGTGCGCATACCACGCGAGTGGTTATGAAGCTGAACAACAACACCGACGCCGAGATTCTGGCAAAACTCGCCGCAGTTCCCAGTAAGCAGGGCTATATCAAAGCGTTAATCAAAACAGACATCGCAAGAAAGAAATAAACAGCAAAAAGCCCCCGTACAGACCGTCTGTACGGGGGAGTAATCTTTATTGTGCTTTTTTCAGCTGTTCAATTTCCTTTTCCTGCTCCGCCAGCTGCTTCGTGTGCATCCGGATCACCGATTTCAGCAAGCCGATTTCCTCTTCCAGCTCTTCTGTCTTGCTCTTCGGGGCGAGCGTTTCAAGAATTGTCTGCTGACCTTCCGCAAGTAGTTTCAGGCTCGGCATAATCGTATTCTCAATAATCACCTGCATGTCATGCACAGCCCCGCGTCTTGCTTCCTCGGCGATGTCCTTCACCTGCTGCAATTCCAAATCGTCAAGCATCTTGTTTTCCTCCTTGCCGCTGCGCTAAAATCACTGTATCGACATCATATCACATTCTTTCTCTCTTGTAAAACAGAAAATTCCCCTCCGGTCATCCCTTCTCTTTTTACACATTGACATACCCGAGTTCCATCGCAATCTGCCCCAGAATGTCGTTGATCCTGGCATACGCCGCCGTTTTCCCAATCCCGGCGATCATCGCCGCACCCTCCACGGTGTAGCTGCTTTTCCAGTATACCATGTCAATGAGCTTCATGTCCGTCTCATCCCGTTTTGCAAGCACGCGCTCAATGGCAGAAGCCGTCACTTCGAGATTCCGGATATACGGAGACGTCGCCATCCGAAGCCCGATATTCTCCGTTGTTCTGGCTGCATCCGCCCCATGCCCGCCGCCTGCCCCGTACTTCGCCACCGTTGACGGCATCATGGAATCCTTCTCCCGTTCCAGATCTCGCTTGATCTCGTTGTAATGGGCCAGCTGAAACTCCACATGCCCTTTGATCTTCTCATTCAGAGAATACTTGTACCGTCCCATCATCCACCTCCAAACATTCCCCGCAAGGTATCGGCCCGTTCTCATCCGAATCCAGAAACTGTTCATAGAGATCACACCACCATGCAATACAGGATTCACAGCTATTGCAGTTCTTCATCGCTGTCACCATCCTCTATTCATCGATGATTGCTGCAAAAGGTATCACCTCGCAAAACGTGTACGGGTTCACCTCGTTATCCTGTGCACAC
Organism: Clostridiales bacterium UBA735; assembly: GCA_002298695.1. Taxonomy (GTDB): domain Bacteria; phylum Bacillota; class Clostridia; order Oscillospirales; family Oscillospiraceae; genus CAG-170. Next base: position 2,397 of record DBLB01000080.1, read on the forward strand.
AAAAACGCCGCATTGCACGCTACGTGCCACAGAGACGGCAGTCCGGATTCCTCATCAATGTGCATCGGATCATTCCAAATCGCCAGCACATGGCGCAGCAGCGCCTCGTGCCACCGTTCCGGGGCAATGTGCTTCCAGTTCTCGGGGTCTGTGTATTTTCTGTCCCCGAAATCCCGTACTCTGGCAACCGCCTCAATGAGTTCCGGCGGCACACGGGAGAGCTTCAGTTTCCCGTTGTCGTCTTTCGTTCCATCGATCATTCCATAACCGCCTTTCTGACCGCATAGAGCTTGATCTCCAGCTCTGCAACTTTTTTCTTCATGTCCCTGTATTCCTGACTGTCAACTTCCGAGGTCGTCAGCGGCATCCCGCACTTTTCGCACTTGTAATACCGCCGGAAGAGAACCCCGTCCTCCGTCGCGCCGTATCTCGACGAAACGCGGAATTTCCCGCCGCATTTGCACTGGATCATTTGTCCCACCAGTCCTTTATCAGGTCGTTCCGCGCAAAGAACGGCTGGAAGTACCCACCGCAGACCTTTTGCAGCACATAGTCGATCCTCGCAATCGCTTCGTCGGATTCCGGCCTGCACTGCCATGCGACGCCGTACTCGGATTCCAGCTGCGTCAAGGTCTCCATCAGCTTCCTCGCCTTTTCCGGCGTGCGGATAAAGCCGCACTCGTAGGCCGCCACAAGAAGCAGATCGCAGGCTTTCTGCGTCCCGGCGTCCACGCCGGCGTCAAAGTACTGCTTGTTGCTGCTCCTGATCCGTTTTGCCAGCTTTTCCATGCTGCGCCTCCTTTTCACTCGCCACTTTTACCGCCATAAAAAGCCGCACATATGCTTCTCTCCGCTTGTCCGTATCGATCGGAAGATACGGGGCCGTCAGCTTCCATGCCTCCATGTACGTCATCCCTGTCCCTCCGCACACGGTTCCATCTCCGGGCACTCGCCCATAAAGGCGCAGGGAGGGGCCATCAGGCCGCGGAACTCCGGGCATCGGTCTGCCACCAGACAGCACATCAGCTTCACAACCCCGCGCGTCGTTTCGTCTGCCTTGCGGCACAGGCGCTTGCTGGCGACCGTCAAAAGCTCTTCCGCGTTCATGTACCAGATCATGTCCACCGGCGCGTCCTGCCGCGCTGCGTTCCTGTCATAGTCGCTCTGGCGGTCGTTCCTTTGGCTTTTGATAAATGGGACAGAATGGACGTGCCGCGCAAGGTGTGTGCTGACGTAGTACGGAATATTGTGGAGATAAAACGCGAAGTTCAGTGTCCGAATTGGACTGTGACGCGCCCGGAGGATCTTGTGCTTCCACTCCATATCCGGCCCTTTGTCCGAGTGCTTCCCGATCGTGACCAGCGCACAGTTCTTGGCAAATATCCAGTCTTCTTCGCCCGGCCACTTCAAAAGTGTAATTTCAGTGTTCATTGCTCCTCCTCGAAAACGGATAAAAACAGAAAACGTTTTGGAACCGCTCGCGCACCATCCTGCAAGCCTCTGAATCTGGTACATAGTTGCAGATCGCGAAATATTCCAGATTGTTGAATTGATATGAAATAGGGCAGTCATCCCCGAAGAAATCCTGAATCCGCCCATAGTAATGCGTCGCATTTGGCGGCTGGAAGCGCCGCATGTCGGTCATTGCGTCCACGCCGATGTATGCTCTGTGGTCTTTGAAGAAATAGCTCTGCGCGGCCAGATAGCATCCGAAATCGATCACCGTCGCTTCTTTTGGGATGATCATGCTCAGTGCATAATACTTGTCTACGAACCCGAGGAACCCCGGTTCCAGCTCGCATCTTTCCTGTTGAAGGATTCTGCGCTGCTCACTTGCCGGTATCATGGCTTGCAGGGCATGATTGGCTTCATCGAAAAACAATTCATTGTTTTTGTTCATCGTTGTCCTTTCTCTCCCCATAGGAGCAGAAATCGCATCCATTTGTGTCAATGTCATGCTCGAAACAGTGCCCGTTCGGGCTGTCGATAAAACCGACGTTTCGCTTCCAGTTCTAGCAGTCCTTGCAGCGCACCACCGGCGCAACGTCGGCGGCGGGCAACCGTCCAATATAATCCGCCTGCACGGCTTCGATCTCCGCCCAGTCGCGTTGGAACAGCTCGACACCCTTTAGCGCATCCTTACGCCGGATATATTCGTCAGCCATCATTTGCCCTCCTGTTCCAAAACTCAGCGGCTTTTTCTTCCTCTCCACGGCTGAAGCACTGATTCCATATCCCGCAATCCGGGCATCCAACTTCTACAATTCCTTCTGGAATCCACGGGTAGCCTTCGCTTACGTCGTTGATCTCTATGTTATGCCC
>DBLB01000080.1:4725-12668 GCA_002298695.1 Clostridiales bacterium UBA735
CCGCCGCAAAACGGGCACGGCTTTAACTTATCCATCCTTCTTACCCTCCAGGCCCCATTCCCTCAAAACCATATCCCTGCGCACCATGCAGGCGGCATTTGCCGGAAACACAAACGTCTCATCCGTAGAGCATTGTGCATAGTGCTCGCAGTGGAAGCATTCTCCAAGCACCAATGCCGCCTGAACACCGAGGCCCTCGGCCTGCTTTTCCGGCGGCAAGTCCTCCATAAATGCCGTACAATACGTTTCAGTCATCCTTTCCCTCCAATTCCGCCAGCGCCTTTTCGGCTTCTTCTCGCGTCAGAAAGACGGTTTTGCCGAAGTCTTTACGACAACCTTCGCCAAATTCTATCTCCACAATTTCCGCCTCTGGGGCATCCATGTAGTCAACAATCTTCTGCCATACGCGATAGACTTTTGTGCCCACCTTGCACGGCAGGACAATCACTCGCCCCTCCTGATCGGCGCACATCAGCTCCACCATGCGCGAGGTCGAATAGCCGCCCTCCGAAAGTCCTTTTTCGATTTTCGCGCTCTCTTCGCACGCGATAGGCGATAAGCCCGTGTCCTCATACTGTTTCAGCCGCTCCCATACCTGTTTCTGGCTGCAATCGGTATCGTATGGGCACTTCATGCACTCGCACTGCGCGATCTCGCAGAAGTTGCCCTCAAACGTCAGTCGTTCCATCGGCGGCCTCATTGTCCTCAAACTGTTTCAAGTGTTCGCGCAGTTCTGCGCACACCCACGCTGCCTGATAGAGCAGCCCAATCACGTGTTCTGTTGCTCGGACATCATCAAAAAGCCATTCCGGCATCATCATAATCAGGTCATCGTCAGAGATGTCCGTCTCCACATACGGGCACTGGTAACTCAGGATTTCCCGCGTCAGGTTGAGCAGGGAAATGTCTGCGCCGTTCTTCCCATATCCGCGCACCCAAACTTCTTTGTCCTTGACGTAAAACAGGTTGAGCGCCATTTCAAAATTGTCCTTCGGGGTATCCGTTGTCAGTCGATGCATCATTATTCCTCCATTCCCTGCAAAGCCTTTTCGGCCTCCTCTTTGGAAAGAAACACGGTCTTTCCAATCGCTTCCTCCGAAAATCTCCGTCTCCCCGCGATAAACGTCACGCCCTCCCGGTCGATCCGTATGGCGTCCACCGTAGCCGGGGAGCGGCTTTTTGGGGCGCGTGTAAAACATTTGAGACAGCCAGACCGTATCGCCCGGACGGATTCGCATCATCGGGCTGTCCGCATCCTCATATCGCGCAAGGCGATCCGCCATCATGATGACGTCCTCCCATGTCGCATCCCACAGGACGTGTCCGTTGATCTTCACACAGTCGTCGTTCCAGCTCGTCAAACGCTCCATCGTCAATCCTCCTCCAATTTCATAAAGCACCCCCAGAAGGTATTCATCTTTCGCCCGCTGTGATGTCCGAACAGCGGCTTTTCGCCGATGGCGCCCCAGACCTGCGCGGCGGGGATGTCCGCCTCCGACCACTTGAAGATCAGCACACCGTCCGGCCTCAGCACACGCATGCACTCCCGGAATCCGTCGTGCAGCATCCGCGGCCAATTCTCGTCCAGCCTGCCGTATTTGGCCTTGATCCACCCGTCTCCGCAGTTGGTCAGGTGCGGCGGGTCCCACACCACCAGCGGGAACGAGTTGTCCTCAAATGGCAGGTCGGTGAAGTCGCAGATCACATCCGGGTGCACCGCGCATGTCCGCGTCGCCCGCGGTGTGACGCTCACGAATTCCTCATCGCGCGCGTCGCAGTAGAGCGCCGCCGGGTGCTGCTTGTCAAACCAGATCGACCGCCCGCCGCAGGTCACATCAAGTATCTTTTTCTCCACCTGTTTCCTCCTTCGGCGTCATCGGAATCACCCACGACGGAACGAGCGCCCGATACTGCTCCACCTTCGCTTTCAGCTCGGCAATCTCCTTCTGGTCGCGCTCTATCTGGTTGGCGCTCATTTCCGGGCATCCGCATACACCATACCCAGCAAACGGGCAATCCTCCGACTCGCCGCTTACACATCGCCGCAGCGCCTTGACCAGTTCTTCCGGCTTCATATTCATAGCAAATCCTCCCGAAATTCTTCTAACACTTCCTGCCCCGGCAGAATGTCATTTTCCATCCACCAATGGAACACATCCACGCCAGTTGTGCCCCATCGCATCCCACCGTCCATCTTCCCGCGGCGGCGGCGCTCCTCCAGCATCCGATCAAACGCCCGGATATACGCCAGCTTGATCTTCGGATACCTCTCAAATTCCTCCTTCCGGTGCTTTCCAGCCATCGGACATCCGATACACCCCACGCGGCAAAATCCGCAGCGATAAAGTGGATTCATGGGGATATGCTCCGACGCGACGTAATCCCAGACATCGGCGGTCGACCATCCTACGATCGGATTCACCGTCCGCTGCCCCTTAAGCTGGCACGTTTCAAACTGCATCCGGGTCTCGTCGTTGTCGTCCATCAGGATCAGGCGCTTGTTTTTGTCGTTTGGGGATACCTCTATCAGGCCACGGTTGTTTTTCCGCCTGGACGATTCGGCCCACCGAACACCTGTCGCAATAAATCGGCCTTTCCCTCCGCCCTCTTTGAGGGCCGCGCAGCAGTACCGAATGAGCCTCGTCGGCGGCATCATTTTCTTCGGGATCAGATTCCACATGGTGATCCGCTTTCCGTCCGGCTGCACGTGCGCGTCGATACCGCACTTTACGCCCTTCTCTTCCAGCTTCCGGAAGGTGCTGCGCACATGGTAGACCGTTTCCGGCGCATCCGCCGTAGTCAGCGAGTGGAGCACTTCAAACGGGATACCGCTGTTGATCGCCAGCCGGAGCAGCACGTCGCTGTCTTTTCCTCCGGAGTATGTAATGACCAGCGGCAGCTTGTAGAGCTTCAAACTCTGCGCCGACGCAAATCGCAGCGCCTCAAACGCTCTCTGTTCCAAGTCCATTACCGTCACCCCACAATTCGTTGAATTTCTTCCCTGTGATAATTGGCCTGCACCATTCCCGCTGGAACCTGCGCCACTCGGCGTCCGTTTTCCCTTCATCATCCCGGAAAAGCATTGCGTATGGTACAAATCCGGCCTGCATGGTCTGTGTCAGCCGAATCTCCGCGTCCTCAAAACTGTCCCCAGCATAGCCGACAAGGACATAGCAGCACATGGCGTGACTCTTTGGCCTGAACCCCGCAAGGCGGAGTTTGCGCCCCATCTCAACCAAAGGTTCCAGATCATCCTTTGTGTCATACGCCGTGTAAAGTCGCTTCGGTTTGACTTCCCGCAGCAGATCCGCTTGCCATTGTTGAAGCAAGGACGGCTCCAGCCCTCCGGTGAAGATCGCCGGATGTTCCTGTCGTTTGAGCATTTCGCAGACTGCTCGGAAATGCGCTTCGGATGTTCCGAGAATGTTGTCATCGAGAATGTTCCATCCGTCCACGATCGGCAGCTCCCGAATCACGCCGTGTGCGCAGCGCGGAACCGAACAGAACCAACATTCCTTCGTGCAACCGCGCGATGTGAAGATATATCCGTCCCGGAGATACATCCCCGGTTCGAAGTCACCCATGCGGTCATCAAATGCAGGGCCGCCAATCTCAACCGGAACACCGAGAATTTGCCACGCATAATAGAGATCTTCCGCGCGCGGAATGTCCCATGTGAACGTCACGGAGATATGTACCGCTTTAACGCCAGCTTTGATGCAGTCTGCGATATTTTCAATCGTCGGTACACCGAAGAACGCCAGCGCATCCATAGGGGACGCAGCCGTCTTTCTCGGGAATACCCGCGCAATCCGATTCATTTCAGCATCCCCGCTTTCCGTAAGCTCTCCACGCTCTTGCACCGCTTCTTCGCGTTCTCGGTGTAGGCGTCGCGGCTCCGTTCCATTTCTCTTGCCCGGTATTCTTCCTGTTTCGCTTCCTCGTAGGCCAGATACAGCGCACATTTCGCGTGACATCCCGCCGTCCGACTCGGACAATTCCTTTCACACGGCGGCTTCATCCGAGATCACCACCCTCATGTAATTTTCATCGTGGAAGAAGCTGTGCTTCTCCCGATAGTGCCTCCGGTCATCGTCCCGGAGCAGCCAGCCCTTCAGGGCATCCACCGTCATTTTTTCGACCGCCGCATGGTTGTCGATGTCCATGCGGGTGTTGTGCCAGAAGGAAATGGACACCGGCTTCTCAAACAGCCGAACCGGAACGCCCTGTTGCCTCAGGCACAGCCGCACAAGCGCCTCGAGGTCTCTGGCGTCCGCCGCCCGGACGTGATGGTTCTTCCCCGCCCAGTAGGCGTTCAGGCCGTAGCGCTTCGTCCACGCGCTCTTGCGGGCAGGATATGGCACAGTGAACTCAATCATCATGGCGTTCCCTCGGCAGCTTGATCGTCTTCCCATCGATCAGATCATCGGAGCTGAGCTGATAAGATGCAAGCTGCAATCCTGTACTGGTGTGCTCCACTCCACAGAAAAAGCCGCATATTGTGCCGTCCGGCAAATCAAGCGTGATCTTCATGTTCTTCCTCCTTCTAGTCAAACGGATTTTTTACAATCAGACCTTCCGGTTCTTCCTGCCATAAGTGGCAGTTGTAACGATTCGGTTCTCCGGGCTTCGGCTTCACGCGGCAATTTTTTACCGCAGTTTTCACAGTTTTTTGCAGAAATCGCCTCGAGAACCCCTGCACCTTCGTAGAGCCGCAGTATAGCGTTGTCCGCTGCTTTCCGTGCCGCATCGCGCTCCTTCTTGACCTCATCCAGCACATGGTTCAGCCGGAGGATTTCTCGGGTCTGTTCGTCGGCGTGAATTTGAAGCTCGTAGAGCTTCGAGGGATTTTCACAGCGCTTGCAGGCGATTGCCCGTGCCAATTTTTTGAAAAACATTTTCCCGTCCTTTCCCGCTGCATCTGCGCAGCGTTCCGTGCGGCCAAGTAGCCGCAGTTCGTTGTTCTCATGTGTTGTCCTCCCGGCGTAACCGCCAGTTCTTATCCGTTCCGGTGTTTCTCAGGCAGAATCCCTTCGACCGCTCATAGATGCGGCTCCCGAGGGCTTCGTCCAGCTCCAAAAGCTCGCTGATGCTCCGCTCCGTGGAGATCACCGTCAGCTTGTCCGGCTGGTTGTACCGCGCCATCAGGATCTCAAGGGCCACGTCCGTATCAGCCTTTGTCGGCACTTCGTTCTTGCCGCACTTGAGAAAATCGTCGATGTATAGCACATCCGCCGTCTTGTACTTGCGGAGCCGATCGCTGCGCTCGTCCATGTCCCCATCGTAGGACTTCAGGGCGCGGATCTGATCGCGCCACATGAGGTACTGCACCGAGCGCCCCTGTTTCAGCAGCTCCCCGCAGATCGCCACGCAAAGGTGAGATTTGCCGGAGCCAACCGCGCCGGACATCACGAACCAGCCTTTTTGCTCCTGCAAGTACCGCTCTGCCGTCCGCTTCGCCGCCGCTTGCCACGGCTCCACGGTCTGGAACCTGTCAAGGGTGTAGATCGGAAGCAGGTCTTTCAGTCCGCTGGCCTCCGCCCGCTGGATGCTGTTCCGAGTGTCCATGCAGGCACAGCGCACCATCGTCACGGCGTTATGGCGAACTTCGGCGATACACCCACGGTTTTTGCAAAGCGGGCAATCATAGCCAGTCAGCGTCCCCGGATTGGCATTGAACGAATCGCAGCGGAATTGCAGATACGCCGCGTTGTCAAAGCTCGATGATGTCGAGATCCCACGTCCGCTTAGCAGCCGGTTGATTCTCTCCGGCACTCCGATAGCCTCCATTTGCGTCCCTCCTTTCCCAAGTCCGAACAGCCGCTTTCCAGTCCTTCATCTTCGTTTTCCCAACAATCCAGCCGTTGGAAGCGTAATAATTCACGAATCTTTCAGCGTCTACGGAATTTTTCCGTTCAAGACAATAGGCCGTGACTTCTTCGACTGTCGGGGGCGTGAAGCGCGTCGCGCGCGCTTTATCCCCCGTTTTGTCCTTGTCCTTGTCCTTGTCTTTGTCCTTGTCCTTGTCTTTGGTATTTTTCGTATACGAATCATTACGGTCGTATACGGTCGTATTCGATGGTATACGTTCGTATGTGTCCTTATCCCATCGGCTTTTGATGTTGGACTTGTTCGCCTTGCATTTGGCATCATATTTCGCCTTATCCCTATCTATCTGCTCTTTCATCATCGGAAAGACAAACCGCTCATTACCGCGCAAATCGGGGGCTTCGCCCGTCATGCTGTATTGTAGGCATGCCGTGAAAAGCCGCCCTCTTTCCGCATCATTAAGCAGCTCAATCGACTTCAAGTAGCTGTGATAGGCATTGAAGCTCTCAAGCGCCATAGCATTATCCCTCTGCGAGTGGGACGCAGCTGATATACAAATCATTTTCCCGGCTGACGATCGCAGTCAGGACTTTCAGCTCCTCCAACGAAACTTTCGTAAAATTGATACTGTTCAGCGTGACACCGCTGAGTTCGTCGATTGCTTCAATCAGAACCTCAAAATTCATGTGCATCGCCTCCCATCAAAACGGAAGGTCAGGCGGTTCAGGCCCGTCCATCACCGGGAAGTCGTCTTCCGGGGCATAGGTAGTCTTCTGGCTGTCTCTCTTGGCCTCGCCAAAGTAGACGTGATCGGCCAAGATCTCCGCCGAGCGCCGCTTGTTGCCCTCCTTGTCCTCCCAGTTGCGAATTTGCAACCGGCCTGTGACAATCGCCGCGCTGCCCTTGAAGAAGTATGTAGCCACGGTATCAGCGAACTTCCCGAAGATAACGCAGTCAATGAAGTCCGTTTCTTTCTCGCCACCCTACGGCTTGTAGTCCCTGTCACAGGCCAGCGTGAAGCTCGTCACCGATGTTCCGCTCTGCGTGACACGTTTCTCCGGATCTCTGGTCATTCTTCCGAAGATCACGATTTGATTCAAAGCCATCTTAAAATTCCTTTCTGTATTTCAGATTCGTTTCATCCCATCCGGGATATTTGCTTCTCAGATAATTCGCCAGCGCCTCTTTGAGCGCCGCACGGTCGGCTGACTGGTCAAACCGTTGGTGACAAGGGTCGCAGAGCGTCACGATGTTCTCAGGCCGTCCAAGACCGCCCTGCGCCCGTGAAATGTAATGGCACCACGGATTCCCTTGCTTCCCGCAGAGGACGCAGCGCCCGCCGTCGCGCTCCCAAACGGCCTGTTTCACCGCCGCCGGGATGCTGGTTGCTTTTGTCTGCTTATGCACTCCACTCCCCCTTGAGCCGTTCCAGCTCATCCGGCGTCAACGTCTCAATGCCCAAGTCCTTTGCATCCTCGACGGCCCGGTCGATGATCCGTCCCATCTGCTTTGCATTGTATCGGGACGAACCGTAATAGGCCCGGATTACAAGGTTGTCGCCGTCCTGCTGGTAGTCCACTTCCTCAGTCGGCCAGCCTGTCCCGATCATTGACCACGCCGTCCGAAACGTCGCGGCCTCGTCGCGGGAGAGATGGAAGTCCTTGAACACGCCGACCTCCTTGATGTACTCGACGTAGAGGTCTTCCTTCGTGCGCCCGAGTTTTTCCGCGATCTGATCGCAGAGCTGCCAGAAGTAGTTGTTGGAATCCAAGCTGCGCTTCTTCCGGAACTCCTTGATCTCCGCGACGTACCTTTTGCCCGGAATCATGTGTTCCAAAAACATCTGCGCTTTATACGGCACGTCAGCCTTGATCCGCAGCCACGTCCCGGCAGCGTCCATCGTCCAGTCCGCCGCAGAAAATGTAAGTTCCGTCATGCCTGTACCGCCTTCATGTAGCAGTCCCAGCACATGCACTGTCCCTTCTTCTTTGTGGTCTGCTCCGCAATCGCTCGAGCGGAATAGTTCTTCCCGTCAAAGGAGACCGGCACAACGTCGTTTCCGCAGACAGAGCATTTGAAGGGCTTCGCTGTCTGCTTCGTCTCCTGCGGAGCTG
>DBLB01000080.1:12697-19934 GCA_002298695.1 Clostridiales bacterium UBA735
ACGGAGCTGCGCCGTGCCCGAAGGTGTAGACCGTCTTGCCCTTGAGCGCCAATGTTAAGGTCTTGATCCGCTCGGCCTCGTCATAGCTGATCTCCGTCACGTCGAACTGGTCGTAGCACTGCCACTTCTTTGTCCGGTCGTTCAGTTTCAGCCGTTCGCATTTCGCAGCGTCGATCCAGATAAACGGCGCGGAATAAAGCTCCCGGCCTATGCCGTGCTTGAACCCGGCGCGCTTGAACGCATCCGACGCGCGCCCCTTCTCGGCCTCCGTGTTGCTCTCCGTCCCGGCGTCCCATTTCCAGATCAGCTTGCCGTTGCAGACGTAGTCAATGCCGATCCCGCCGTACAGAACGCCGTCCACCAGTTTGAAGTCGTTCTCCCAGTTCTGCGCGCCGACCGTCTCATCCAGAATGTCGGCGTCCGTCCGGGCGGTTTTATAAAGCAGGATGGACGCGCCTTTCTCATTGCACTGGGCAACGCGGCACTCGATCTCATCCGGCCTCAGTGTCCGAAACTGTTTCATTCAAATCCTCCAATTCCAGCCGGCAGTAGTAACCCCGGCCGTACTCGTTTAACAGATATTCTCCGGTCAATCTACACTGTTTGCGGGAGTAGGTCTCATAAAAAGGGCAGTATGCACAGCAAATATGATCCTTTTCAAAGTAGATGCTGCACCGAACCTCAACCGGCGTGTAGACGTACTCATTCGATAACCCTTTTTTCATAGCCAAGCTGCTCCAAAATGTACCGCGTCCCCAGCTGCTGTACCAAAAGGGACATGATCGGATTGCTCGAATCGAAGTTGTCCGCGCCGGGGTCACACATCATGCCCTCGTCGCCGTACCAGAACACATTCCCCTTGTAGATTTCATCGCCGAAGATGTCATAGCCGACCGGGCTTTGCTGCTGCCGGTCAAACTTAAGTTCTCTCGGAAACATTGCCGTCCTCCAATCTGTATTTCGCATAGTGCGTCGTCTCGCCGAACCGGTTCTTTCCGGCCACGATCTCGCTCACGACCGGGATACCGCTGTTCTTCAGATCCCAGCACCGGGCCCCCAGCCGCATGATGCCGTATTCCTGTATCGCCTCCATCGGCGTGATCGAACCAAACGTCCGGAGATGCCGGAGCACCTTTTCACATTGCGTCACTTGACATCCCTCCATCCAGCTGTTAAAATGTGACCAAAGACATATTCCCGATGGCTGATCGGTTTGTCTTCCTCTGGCTGCTCGCGTCTGTCCACGCGGGCAGCCTTTTTCTGTCCCAGCCCGTCCCAGGCTTCGCAGAACCATTGCGCCCAGTCCGGACATTCTTTGCGCAGGTGGCAGCGCGGATTCGGGCACGTTTCGCATGGGTGTTTCATTGGCCGTCACCATCCCAATAGTTCCTCTGCCTCTCAGCAGCTTCCCGCATCTTCCGCCGCAGCTCCTTCATCCACGCGATGCAGCAGCAGATCCACCCCATCATGCGAACCCGTACCCCGTCAGCACCAGCGACGTCACAGCCATAATCGCCGCGTCCAACGGCTTCGCCCATACCAGCCAGTAGAACATTGCCGACATCATGAAAATCCCGGCGCCCATCAGGGCCATCCGCTGCAATACCCGCCGCAGCGCGGCGTACCATTCTCTCTTCGAGATCATTTTCCTTCCTCCATCAATAAGATTCGAACATTCGTCCACAGAATATTTACATCTTTTCCCTTACGTCCTCTTTCTTTCTGTTACATTTTGTCGTATAATGATTACAAATTGTAAAGAAAGGAGAGCCTTATGCAGAAACCTCAAAAGTATGCGATCGATACTGCCAAAGAAATTACCATCGCGCTTTTACAGAACACCCAAGCATATTCAACCGGCGATGGTGGAGAAAGTGTTGGCGATTTCTTTCAGGCCGTTTACCGAAAAGTCTTAGAAATCGCAAATGAAGTTTCGGACAATTAACAGTTCAGAAGCGAAGTTAAGAGCGTTGCAGCGACTTTCGGCAGAGCCTCCAACTGGGCCGGGGGCGCTGTATCTTTTGTCACACGCTCAACAAAGTCAAGCAGCGCATTTTCAAGTCGTTCCCGCTTAGATTCTTCACTCGATTTTTGCTTCATTTCATTCCCTCCTTTTTGATGCACTCGATCGGCACACCATACAACTTGCAGAGTTGGAGCAGATTACCAATCTTCGGAGACGCTTTCCCGCTTTCCCAGCGAATGATCGTTTGTCTGGAAAAACCGGTTTTCTCCACGACCTGCTCCTGCGTCAGCCCCGCGTTCACCCGCGCGGCCTTTAATGTGATCTCGATTGCTTATCCCTCCTTTACCACGGGTAGCTGATCGCCGCCCGCATTTCCTCGACCGGGATGCTCAGTTTCCGCATCAGCCGCAGCGTTTGCGGGAAATAGCTCGTCGGGCTTCTGAACAAGTCGTAGAGCGTCGATCTCGCCATCCCTGCATATTCCGCCGCCTTTTCCGTGCTGACATCCTGTGCGGCCATCTCGCCCCGGATCAATACCATCAAGCGGTAATCCGTGTCCCGCTTGACTGCCAGTTTCGGCATTTCTCATTCCTCCTTCATCAGCTCTTCCACGGTTACGCCATAGAGCTTGGCGAGCTTTTTATGATGTTTCCGTGCGATTCGGATATTGCCGGTTTCCCAGCGGTGAACTGCAACCTGTGACACGTTCAGCCGCTTCGCAACGGCTTCCTGTGTCAGTCCGGCGTTCAGCCGGAGTTCTTTCAAACTCAATCGTTCTCACTTCCTTTTTCATACCTCATAAATATGAGTAGTTATTCTTGACATCCCCTCGGAAGCGGGTTACAATGGAATTGCCTGCATAGGCGAGAAAGGAGTGGTCGCTATGACCAAACTTTTGACCCTGTGCGTTCCCGACTGGAATCGTTGATGCGCGATGGGCTAACCTGATCCAATACAGGAAAGTGATGCGTGGTGCAAAGAAGCGGACAGTGCTTTTGTCTGCGGCACTGTAAAGAACCCTTGCGTCCATACCAGTCGTATCGGTTCCCAACCTACCAGTTGGCGATGTGCCTGCAACACTGTCGGGTGAAAAATTGGTGGGATAAGCCGTGAAAGCACCACGGCTTATTTTCAAATCTTTCCGCTCTCCGAGGGGTGTCTTTGTTGTACCTGTTTGGTACGGTTATATGATAACTCATAATTTATTACTTGTCAACGCATTTAAGTAATATTTTATTACTTCGTGCTGTTGCACAAATCTAGTAGGTGATTTTTGTGTTTTACGACAATTATGTTCTCGCGTGCGAATTACGCGGAAAGAAACCAACTCCTGTTGCGCAGGAGTTAGGATGCACATCATCCAATGTCGCACAGTGGAAAAAAGGATCTACTCCAAGATCGGCAGTCCTTCAAAAAATAGCGGCTTATCTCGACGTAACTCCGCAATGGCTCGTATTCGGGGATGAGGGGCCAGACGGTGACGGCATAAAAAAACAGCACCCCGCTGATAGCGAGGCGCTGACAGAGACACAGAAATATGCGTTTGACATGTTGAAAACGATGGATGATTCTGAGATTAAACTACTGATCGACATTTTCAAAACCGTCCGCGCAAATCGGGAACAGCGCAAGAGTGAGGCGTCAACATGAACAAATTTGAAATGTCTTCTTCAAAAGAATTTACGCCATGTATCGCCGGTGTTCCGGCTGTTGTAGCTGCCGTCCTCGTAGGTGGAATGATTGTAGACAGTGGTGAACCGTTCAATGTTCTAAACTTTTCCTTTGTGTTCTGCGGCGGTTATCTTCTTGTCTCATTGCTGTGTGGGATAGGAGCCGTAGTAGGCAGTCAAATCGTTGAGAAGCTGAACAAAATCAAAAATGCGGCAATCCGTAGTATATTGAAGGGCCTTGCTTTTTTTGCATCAGTCAATCTCGCTGGATATATTACGTACAGAATATTCTCTAAATAAAAGAAAAAGGCCGACTGGCGGCCTTTGGAGGGTTTTATGATTGACGTATAATGTTTAGCCATGCGTTTTATAAACGTACATCTAAGGCGTGGAAAGCGAAAAAGGACACTTTCGATGCACGCAGAGGCGAGCGAATAGACTGGATCAAAGCCGTTTTAGAGGACGCATCAATTATTCCACATGTGGGATATGATAAAGCGAAAGGAACGTATGACAGGAGCCGCAGAGTAACACTATTAACGTCCGAAAACTACCTGGTTGTGATACGTGATGAAGGTAAACAGTGGCGTTTTGTAACAGCTTATTTGGTCGATGACCAAAGAACCGCCAACAAAATTTCAGCATCACCCATTTGGAAAAAGATATAAAAAGACCACTGGTTTACCGGCCCAGTAGTCGAAGCCTTTACATATCCCAAGCATTAAGCGAAGGATTACACTATCATAGTATCTGATTTCCGCCGGATTGTCAAGAGGAAAATAAAAGGGGTGAACATCCGGCTTGATATTAAAACTACATAAGGTGGTGTTGTTATATACTATATGCGTAATCATTAAGTTCGTCCAGCTTTTTCTCGCTTTTGCACCACCGCCTATGTACATTTTCGCACGCGATATAGCTGTTCCAACGCCTCAATAATTTCTTCGTCCGTCGATGTCACAATTAACTCAATTATTTCTTTCATCAATTCTTCTCTATCCATTTTCAATTCCTTTCTTCTCTCCGCTTCTGTTGTGTATACCCTCATTCTAAAACATTCGTTCTAATTTATCAATCATCAGCCTATACAAAATCGCGGCTGTTTTTTCTATGGGCAGATTTCGTAAATGTCCGTATTATGGTACACCGTTTGTGCTATATTCATCGTGTGTATAAAAATGGGTGCGAAATAAATCAAAGGATTTTACCGGAGTGTCCGTGCATCCCATTTCGGCGATGTCACCGTTTTCGCAAAAATAGAGTAACTTCTATGTGCAAGTCATACAAGCAAGCTTCCGTGATATTTGGAATAATCTTCTTGAATATGCAAGTTTTTATCGCAAATATGATAAAAATAATTGTGAATTTTCTTAACTTTGACTTGACAATTTAATATGATAACTCATATAATAAGGGTGTAGCATGATGCTATAAAATACGCTAAACAGGCTCATGGTAGTAAGCGCCCCGCCGATATGGGGTAAGCTGAATCCTTGGGCCTTATTTTATTGTTGGAAGGGAGCGATGTTGTTTGACACGAACTGCGATTCTGGTCGATGGAGGATTTTACCGCAAGCGCGCAAAGTTCTTGTGGGGCGAAAAAACCGCAGAGAATCGAGCGAAAGAACTGTCGGCATATTGCTATGCGCATTTGAGCGACCACGCAGAGAAGCGGCAGCTCTATCGAATCTTCTACTATGACTGTGAACCGGTCGGGCGGAAAAGCGTGTACCATCCTCTCAGGAAAGCAAACATCGATTTAGACAAATCAGATACTTACACATGGTCTACAACGTTTATGGCCGAACTGAAACATCGGCGGAAATTCGCCCTTCGCCTCGGCCATCTGTCAGACCAAATGAATTATAATCTAAAACCTGAAGTTACAAAGGCGCTTCTTTCCGGGAAAATCAAAATTGAAGATCTCACTGAAAAAGACTTTGTTTTCAATGCCCAGCAGAAGGGCGTTGACATGAAAATCGGTGTGGACATCGCATCCCTTGCATATAAACGTCAAGTGGATCAAATCATCTTGATCGCCGGAGACAGTGACTTCGTTCCTGCTGCAAAGCTGGCGCGGCGGGAAGGGATCGATTTTATCCTCGACCCGATGTGGAGCGATGTACGCCCGGATCTTTTCGAACATATCGACGGTCTAAAGTCTCAATGGAAGAAGCGGAATAGGGAAAATGCCGAACCCACGCTTTAACCAACTGACTACAAAATTTGTAGACGGTTCGCTATTTTAAACTGGTCGATTTCGACCCCTTTAAAATTCCTTGAATCACCCCGCCGTCGAATCACCCCGGCGGCGGGGCTTTTGGCCGCTGCAAGCGAGTGGGAGCTTGCTTGCACATTCAGCGTACTCCTCAGGAGGCGATTTGTCGAGAAAGTATTCTTGGTTTTTAGAGGAAGAATCATGTACTTTTAGGAAAGGAATCTTATCAATGTCTCAAGAACTGTACGAAAAATGTCGAGAAATCAAAGAAACATCGAATCCAAGAATCACGAATCAAGACCTCGCCGAAGCAACCGGGAAATCAGAGCGCACCGTTGCGCAGTTCCTCCGTGGAGAAATCCCAAACGCCTCTTATGAGACAGTTTCATCCATCTGCAAAGAACTCGGGGTATCGATGGACGAACACTCCGGCATCAAAATTCCAGAACCAAATCCGGACAGAGAGCTTGAAGAGCACGTCCACGCATTGGAATCTGAAAATCATGCTTTGCGGCTTCAGAACGTCGAGTTAGCCGGAGAACTGGAAAACGCACATTCCGAAATCGTTCACCAGAAGGAAAAGGCTGATATGCTGCAAGCACAGCTCGCTACCCGCAGACCGGTGATCTATACGCTCCTATGCGTCTGCGTTGTCATGGCCTTTACGCTGCTCGTTTATATCATCCTTGACGCAAATGTGCCGGATGTCGGCTTCATACGGAACGGCCATCCAAGCCTCGCCGCATGGGTAGTCATCGCCGTCATCGTTGCCGCAACAGCTATTGTCGCATGGTCGATCATCCGCGCTGTCAAAAAGCCAAAGAAGGTGAAACAATGAAAAAAATTAACGTACCAGATGCGGAAAAACTACCTTCTGGTTCTTGGCGCTGCCGCGTCATGATCGACGGAAGACGCTGCTCGTTCACAGCCACAACAAAATCCGAAGCAGAAAAGCTTGCCAAAGATTGCAAGCTCGGATATACCATGCTGAAGAAAGAAAGCGAGAAGAACACCGTCTCCGCCGCGATTGACAATTACCTTTCCGCAAACGAAAAATCGATATCGCCCTCTACGAGGCGCGGATATTTAACGATCAAGCAGAACCGGTTCCCCGAACTGATGAATCTGCACATCGACGAGCTAACAGACGCAATCTGTCAGAAAGCAATCAATTCAGAATCCGTAAGTCCAAAAACAATTAAGAATTCATGGGCGCTCGTATCCTCCGCAATCAAATATGCAACGGGAAAAACATACGTCGTGTACCTCCCGAAGCTTGTTCAAAATGAACATCCGTTCTTGCAGCCTGAACAGATTCACACATTCCTTGATGCCATTGAAGGGCAGCCTTGTGAAATTCCGGCGTTACTTGGCCTGCACTCT
>DBLB01000080.1:19968-27721 GCA_002298695.1 Clostridiales bacterium UBA735
TGTTCTGAGATCATGGGCTTGAAATGGGCGAACGTCGACCTGAAAAATGGGCTAATCCACATTCGCGGTTCCAGTGTCTATGATTCCGAGAACAAGCTTGTCAATAAGCCAGACAACAAGAACGCTTCTTCCCGCCGAACGGTTCCAATCATGATTCCGCGCCTGAAAGCTCTATTGACCGCCGCGACACAGACAGGGGAATTTGTGGTCACTTGCAATCCAAACACGATCTGGTCACAAGTAAACCGTATCTGCGCCGAAAACAACTTGCCTCTGATCGGGACGCACGGTCTCCGCCATTCATTCTGTTCACTTGCCTATCATCTCGGCGTATCCGAAAAAGTTGCGATGCAGATCGGCGGCTGGGCTGACTACCAGACCATGCGAAAAATCTATACCCATGTAGCAGAATCTGACGTGTCAAAATCAGTCTCTGCCATCACTTCGTTTTTTGACAAGGACATATAAGTCCGTGTCAAATTCCGTGGCCAATTCCGTGGCCAAATTTGTGTCCGGATTCGCAATATCTCAGTATGAAAGCGCGGACAAACGTATGGAATTACGGACTGGGAAAATGGCGAAACCCATTGAGAATAAAAGAAAAACCAGCAATCTCAACTGATTGCTGGTTTTTCTTTTATTGGTGCGCGAGGCGGGACTTGAACCCGCACGTCCGGAGTGGACACTAGAACCTGAATCTAGCGAGTCTGCCAATTCCACCACTCGCGCAGCTTTTTGCGCGTCTCTCGACTGCTGGAATATCATAGCACGCCGGGCGCGTTTTGTCAAGAACTTTCCCGCGTTTTTTCTCCGCTTTTTCTTATTATTAGTCAATTTTATAGAAAACATGAGTAACAGTTGTTTTACTTATGTATATAAAGCGGTTATAATACAAGCAAAATGAACTGTAAAGGAGCTTTTTTATGAGCAACTGTGCAATTGTGGGAATCAACTGGGGCGACGAAGGCAAGGGCAGAATGGTCGACCTCATCGCAAAGGAATATGACATCGTCTGCCGGTATCAGGGCGGCAACAACGCGGGTCACACCGTCGTCAACGAGTACGGCAAGTTCGCGCTGCATCTGATCCCGTCCGGCATTTTCCTGAAGGGCGTCGTCAACGTGCTGGGCAACGGCGTCGTCATCGATCTGGAGCATCTGTGGGGCGAGATCCAGTCCCTGCAGGAGGCCGGGATCGAGATCACGCCGGAGAATTTCAAGATCTCCGACCGCGCGACCATCGTCTTCCCCTATCACCGTGCGCTGGACGGGCTGGAAGAGGCCCGTCTGAAGGACAAGAAGTACGGCTCCACCCTGCGCGGCATTGCGCCGGTCTACTCGGACAAGTATCAGAAGAAGACCATCATGATGGGCGAGCTGCTGTATCCGGAATACCTCAAGAAGCGGCTGGCCAGCATTCTGGAATGGAAGAATCTTACGATTCAGAACGTCTACGGCGCAGAGCCGTATAAACTGGACGACATGCTGGCATGGTGCGACGAGTTCGGTTCGAAGCTCGCGCCGTTCATCTGCGACACCTCGAAGTATCTCTACGAGGCCGAGAAGGCCGGGAAGAACATCATGTTCGAGGCCCAGCTCGGCGCGCTGCGCGATATCGATTTCGGCATTTTCCCGTACACGTCTTCCTCTTCCTCGAACGCCGGCTACGCCTGCGTGGGCGCGGGCATTCCGGGCAGCCACGTCGACCGCACCGTCGGCATTGTGAAGGCGTACTCCACCTGCGTCGGCGAGGGCCCGTTCACAGCAGAATGGTTCGGCGAGGAGGCCGAGCAGCTGCGGCAGGCAGGCGGCGAATACGGTGCATCTACGGGCCGGCCGCGCCGCGTGGGGCCGATCGATCTGGTCGCGACGCGCTACGGCGTGCGCATCCAGGGCGCGACCGAGGTTGCACTGACGAAGCTCGATGTGCTGTCCTACATGAAGGAAATCCCCATCTGCGTGCAGTATGAGGTAGGTGGTCAAAAGACCGACGATTTCCCGTTCACTGCGGTCATTGACGAGGCGAAGCCTGTTTTTACGGCGATGCCCGGCTGGAACTGCGACATCTCCGGCGTGCGCCGCTGGGAGGACCTCCCCGTTGAAGCGCGGAATTATGTGGAATATGTAGAGCAGGCAATCGGCTGCCACATCCGCTATGTCTCCGTCGGCGCGGCGCGCGACGAGTATCTGACGCGCTGAGGCATGGCGATGAAGGATCGATACGAAAGTCCGCTGGCGTCGCGCTACGCCTCGGACTACATGCTGCATCTGTTTTCGCCGGACATGCGGTTTGAGACGTGGCGGAAACTCTGGGTGTCGCTGGCAAAGGCGCAGCATGCGCTGGGGCTGCCGGTGACGCAGGAACAGGTCGACGAGCTGGCCGCGCACGTCTCCCCGATCGACTATGAACTGGTTGCGGCGAAGGAAAAGGAGCTGCGGCACGACGTCATGGCGCACATCTACGCCTTCGGCGCGGCCGCACCGGGCGCGAAGGGCATCATCCACCTCGGCGCAACGAGCTGCTATGTGACGGACAATGCCGACCTTGTTCTCTATCGGGATGCGCTGGTCTATCTGCGCGGGCAGTTGGAGCAGGTCATGGTGCAGCTGGCGGATTTTGCAGACCGCTACGCCGCCCTCCCCTGCCTTGGCTACACGCACTATCAGCCGGCGCAGCTCGTGACCGTCGGCAAGCGCGCGGCGCTCTGGCTTCAGGATCTGATGCTCGACCTGGAAGAGCTGAACGACGTGATTGCGGCCATCCGCTTCCTCGGCTGCCGCGGCACGACCGGCACGGAGGCCAGCTTCCTTGAGCTTTACCACGGCGACACCGCAAAGATCGATGAAATGAACCGCATGATCGCCGCCGACTTCGGCTTTGACCGGCTCTATGACGTCTGCGGCCAGACCTATCCGCGCAAGCTGGACAGCCGGATCCTGAACGCTCTGTCCTCCATCGCGCAGAGCTGTTACCGCTTTGCAAATGACGTCCGCCTGTTACAGCACGACCGGCAGGTGGAAGAACCGTTTGAATCGACGCAGGTAGGCTCCTCCGCGATGGCCTACAAGCGCAACCCAATGCGCTGCGAGCGGATCTGCTCGCTGGCCCGCTATGTGATGGCCGACGCGCTGAATGCGCCGATGACCGCCTCCACGCAGTGGCTGGAACGGACGCTCGACGATTCGGCGAACCGCCGCATTTCCCTCCCGGAGGGCTTCCTCGCCGTGGACGGTATTCTGCGCCTGATGCAGAACGTGACGGCAGGACTGCGCGTCAACGAGAAGATCGTCGCGAAGTTCGTCGCGGACTATCTGCCGTTCATCGCGACGGAAAATCTGCTGATGGTCGCGGTCGAGCGCGGCGGCGACCGGCAGCTGGTGCATGAGATCATCCGCCGCGCATCCATGCGCGCGACCGAGGCGATGAAAAACGGCGAGCCGTGGGACCTCATCGCAGAGCTTGCCGCCGAGCCGGCCTTTGGCCTCAGTGAGGCCGAGATCCGCGCGGAGATGAAGCCGGAGGCTTACATCGGCCGCTGCCCGGAGCAGGTCGCGGCCTTCACGGCAAAATGCCGCGCACTTTGTACAAAAGCCGCAGGCGGCAGTGTGGTGATCACACTCTGAGTTTTCGGCATTCTGCGCAATCCGGATAAATCCCCCCGGTTCCTTTTCTCTGGGAAAGGAACCGGGGGCATTGTGTTTTATAGCGCTGCGGATTCGCCGGAGCGTTTGCGCGGAATCGGTGCATGCCGCCGGGCGGACAGGGTCGTCCGCCCCTACAGGGTGCGGCGGAAAATTGAGGGGTATTCCGGAGAGCGGAGCCAGATGAGGGTGTATCCGGGCAAGGTCAAAACTCCCCTGTTCACAGGCGTGAACAGGGGTGTTTTATGGTCTCAGGAGAGCAGCACGGCGTCCGTCTCTTCCTGTACGCCGGTCTTCTGCGCGAAGCGCGCCAGCAGATCGGCCTTTGTCAGCTTTTTCTTCTCTTCACCGGAAATATCCAGCACGATCCGGCCCTGATCCATCATGATCAGGCGGTTGCCGTGGCGGATGGCATCCGACATGTTGTGTGTGATCATCATGGCGGTCAGCTTGTGCTCCTGAATGATCTGATCCGACAGCTCCAGCACCTTGGCCGCCGTTCCGGGGTCGAGCGCCGCCGTGTGCTCGTCGAGCAGAAGCAGCTTCGGTGTTTGCAGCGCCGCCATCAGCAGCGTCAGCGCCTGCCGCTGGCCGCCGGAGAGCAGGCCGACCTTCGCGGTCATACGGTCTTCCAGGCCGAGACCCAGCCGCGCCAGCTGCTCGCGGTAGATCGTGCGCTCTTTCTGGGAGATGCCCCAGCGGAGCGTCCGCTTCTGCCCGCGACGGTAGGCCAGCGCCAGATTTTCCTCGATCTGCATGTTGGGCGCCGTGCCCATCATCGGGTCCTGGAACACGCGTCCGATATACGGCGCGCGCTTGTATTCCGGCATTCCCGTCACGTCGACGCCGCCGATCTCAATGCTGCCCTCGTCCACCGGCCACACGCCGGCTACGGCGTTCAGCAGCGTGGACTTACCCGCGCCGTTGCCGCCGATGACCGTGACGAAATCGCCGTCGGCCAGCTCCAGGCTGAGATCGCGCAGGGCCATTTTTTCATTGATGGTTCCGCGGTTGAAGGTTTTCGCGATATGTTCGATTTTCAGCATCCCATTACCGCCCCTTTCCGCTCAGTTTCTTCGCATGGGAGAACGAGCTCTTCGCCTGGGCCTGCAGATGCGGCACGGCGAGGAAAATCGCCACGATGATGGCCGTGAACAGCTTGAGGTCGTTCGGATCCAGCTTCAGCCAGAGGATGACGACCATGACCGCGTAGTAGATCACGCCGCCGAACACCACAAACGCCAGGCGCACAGCGAAATTGCAGCCTTTCTTAAAAATGGCGTCGCAGAGGACCTCGCCGATGATGATCGCGGCGAGGCCGATGACGATCGCGCCGCGGCCCATGCTGACGTCCGCCGTGCCCTGATACTGGGTCATCAGACCGCCCGCGAGGGCGACCATGCCGTTCGAGAGGCCGAGGCCGATGACCTTCATCGTCTCGATGTGGATGCCCTGCGCGCGGCTCATCGCGGGGTTGGAGCCCGTGGCGCGCATCGCGCTGCCCTGTTCGGTGCCGAAGTACCAGTAGAGCAGTCCGATCGCGACGACCGCGAGCACGAAGCCCACGGCGATCGCCTGCGGCACATAGAGCGACGAGAGCAGGAAGCCCTTCGGCCCCTCCCAGAACATGCCGAACTTTTTGATGCTCGCCGTCTGGTTGGCCTTTGTCATGATGCGCAGGTTGATGGAATAGAGGGAAAACTGCGTCAGGATACCGGCAAGGATGGCCGGGATGCCGAGTTTGGTGTGCAGCAGGCCGGTCACAAGGCCGGTCAGCACGCCCGCCGCGAACGCCGCCAGCAGCGCCGCCCACGACGGCCAGCCCGCCAGCAGCAGCATGACCGTCACCGCGCCGCCGGTCGCGAACGAGCCGTCCACAGTCAGGTCGGCGATGTCGAGCACGCGGAACGTGATGAACACGCCCAGCGCCATCAGGCCCCAGATAATGCCCTGCGCCGCCGCGGCCGGCATTCTGGAGAGCAAATTTGCCACGCTCAAGGAACCAAAGTATGCGGATAGGCTCATAGCGAAAACCTCATTTCTTGTTTAGGATCACTCCTCGATGGCCTCGTAGCCTTCGGGGACCGTGATGCCGAGCGCTTCGCAGCGGGAGGGCACATATTTCTTGACGGGGTTCTGGTAGTACTCGATGGGCATTTCGGAAATATCGGCCTCGCCGGTCAGGATCTTGACGGCCATCTTGCCGGTGGTCACGCCGAGGTCATAGTAATTGATGGAGAGCGTCGCAATGCCGCAGCCCTTGCAGATACCTTCTTCGCCGGCCACGATGGGGATGCCTGCGGGCTCGGCCACATTGTTGATGGCCTCGGTGCAGGAGGCAGCGGTGTTGTCGGTCGGGATGTAAAGCGCGTCGCACTCGCCGCAGGCCGTGGCCGTGACCGTGGCAACGTCATTGGAGTCGGCAAACGTGTAGACGTTGACGGTGACGCCAGCCTCTTCCAGCACAGCCTTCACGACGTCTGCCTGATAGACGGAGTTGGGCTCGGCAGAGCAGTACAGGATGCCGACGGTCTTCGCGTCCGGAACGAGCTCCAGAAGCATCTGCGCCTGCTGATCGAGCGGCGCAAGGTCGGACGTGCCGGAGACATTGCCGCCGACGGTACCGTTGAAGTCGTCAATGTCCAGCGCCACGCCGTACTCGGTGACAGCCGTGCCGAGGATGGGGATGGTCTGCGTCGCGGAGACGGCGGCCTGCAGAGCCGGTGTCGCGTTGGCGAGGATCAGGTCGACATTGGAGGCCGCAAAGCCTGCGCAGATCGTGCCGCAGGTGGGGATGTCGTTGGAAGCATTCTGCTCTTCAAAGACGACCTTGTCGCCCAGCGCCTCGGTCAGCGCGTCCTTGAAGCCCTGCGTCGCGGCATCGAGCGCCTCGTGCTGCACGAGCTGGCAGATACCGACGGTGTAGACTTTGCCGTCGTCGGCCGTGTCCGCCGGTTCGCTGTCTGCGGCGGCAGTGTCGGTGCTTTCCGCCGTGTCAGCCGCCGGTTCGGCGGGGGCAGCGGCGTCGTTCGCGGTGTCTGCGGCAGGGGTACCCGCGCAGGCGGTCAGGGCCAGCAGCATGCAGACTGCCAGCAGCAGGGCGATTACATTCTTTTTCATGATGGTTTTCTCCTTTTGCAGTGAAATTAAAAAACAGGACGCCGCCCGGCCGGGCAGCGTCCTGTCATTTCCCGTCTCAGAAATGCATGGCGGACTGCGCGGTCAACTGCGGGGTACGACGAATGAGGCCAACAAAGCTGACCTTGGTAAAATAGAAATAAGCGCGCCCGGACGTATGCAGGCCGTTGTTCCTTGTCATATCGTCCACTCCTTCCGTAAGCTCCCCGGCGTTTGCCTTCGCTTTTCTTGTACAGTATCATAGCGCTTTAAATCGGCGAAGTCAATAGAAATTTTCGCCAAATCACATGCATTTCTCTGTTTTGATTTCGTCACTCGTCACAAATCGCCCATTTTGTCGGTCACGCCTGCGCCTGACGCAGTGTCCGGACGACCGTCGACACGTCCGTGCCGAGCTTTATGACGCGCCGGTCGTAGGTCACGAGGCCGTTGACCTCATCTTCCACGTCAGAAAGTTGTGTGTAGACACATGCGGCAAGTCCTTTTTCTTTTGCCGGAATGATCTGGGTTTCATAGAGCTTCCGGTATGCGGCCGCGAGCGCCTCCGGCGTTTGATAGCCGCGGTAGCCGAAGTTCGCGTTATTCCAGGTGTGCCCTTCCACCGGCAGGTTGTAGCCGCCGAACTCCGAGAGGACAACGGCTCTCCCCTGCTTGTCCGGACGGAAGCGGTATTGGTAGAAGTATACGTGCAGGCTCTGCACGTCACCGACGCCCTGGTCGTGCCAGCCGCTGGCGTGGTCGATGAGGCGTGTGGGGTCGAGCTTGCGGACCAGACGCGTGATCTGCTTCGCGTCGAACTGCCCCCAGCCCTCGTTGAACGGCACCCAGAGCACGATGCACGGGCAGTTCTGCAGCTGCCGGATCATCTCCTCCAGCTCCTGCCGGAAGCTGTCGCGGCCGTCCGGGTCGGTGCGGGCGAAGAGGCGGTAATGGCTGTCCTTGAGGTGGATACCGGTGATGAGCGGGGCGGAGAT
>DBLB01000080.1:27792-32534 GCA_002298695.1 Clostridiales bacterium UBA735
AGCCGGTCGCAGTGATAGTACCAGCGCATGGGCTCGATCTTGATGTGCTTGCGCAGCATGTTGAAGCCGAGGCGCTTCATGAGCTGAATGTCGTAGATCAGCGCCTCGTCCGACGGCGCGGTATAGAGCCCGTCCGGCCAGTAGCCCTGGTCCAGGACGCCGTGGTGGAAATACGGCTGGCCGTTCAGCAGCAGGCAGGGATGTCCCGCCGTGTCCTGCCCCGTGCCGACGGTGCGCATGGCAAAGTAGCTTTTGACGGTATCGGCCCCCAGCGTGACGGTCACGTCGTAGAGCTCCGGCGTCTCCGGCGTCCACAGATGCAGCTGCTCCGGCGCGATGACGGCGCTGCCGCAGCCGTCTGCGTCCGTCCTGCCCTCGGCGACGGGCTCGTCCTGATAGGTGACGGAGACCTTCGCGCCCTGCGGCGCGGCAGAGAAGACCCGCCAGCGGATGCGCCCCTCCGGCAGCTCCGGGGTAAAGAGCAGCGACTCGATATACCGCTCCGGCACCAGCTCCGCCCACACGGTCTGCCAGATGCCGCTTTGCGGCGTGTACCAGATGCCGCCACGCTTCGTCTTCTGCTTGCCGCGGGCGAGGGGAACGGTATCCGTGTCGTCGCGCACGGCGACGGTCAGGGTGTTCTCGCCCTCCCGCAGCAGCTTCGTGATGTCAAGGGTAAAGGCGGTGTAGCCGCCCGTGTGCGTCCCGGCGAGCAGACCGTTGACGTACACCCACGCCCGCTGGTCTGCGGCCCCGAAGTGCAGCAGCGTCCGCATGCCCGCCTGTTTTTTGAGCGGCAGCGGCCGCCGGTACCAGAGCACCTGCCCCGGCCGGAGCGTCTTCCCCACGCCGGACAGCGGCGCTTCCGGCGAGAAGGGGACGAGAATCTGCCCGTCCCACGCGCCGGGGCAGGCGTCGGAGGCCGTGACGGCGTAGTCCCAGAGGCCATTGAGATTATAAAAGCTCTCCCGCACGAGCTGCGGGCGGGGATATTCCTGCAGCACCTGCTGCTTGTCCAGTGTTTCGCCCCAGCGTGTCAGCATGCCGCACCCTCCTTTTTCCGAAGCGCCAGCACCGGCGGCAGGATCAGCAGCAGCACCACGGCCGCCGCCAGGAAAATAGACGGCGTCGGCACGGTCTTCACCACGCCGAGGTCCACGTATGTCGAGTCGCTGCCGCGGATGACGGCCGCGCCGATCGAAGGCCCGAGGATCATCGGCAGCAGCACGCCGAAGATCATCCGGATGCCCTGGAAATGCCCGGCCTTGCCGGCGGGCGTATGGTCGCGGATGACGCCGGAGAGGATGGCCGTCACCAGCATGTAGCCCGACATCATCACGCACCCGGCCACGATCACGGCCAGCATCGACCGCGCGAAGAACATGCCGACGAGGCCCGCGAACATCACGCCCGCCGCCGGCAGCACGCACTTCAACTCTCCGAGCCGGTCGATCACCCGGCCGGACAGCACGCTCACCACCGACGCAAAGATCAGCACGATCCCGAGCACGAGCGCATAGCCGTCAAAGTGCAGATAGTTCTGCATATAAATAATGAGATACGGGAAGAAGACCTGTACCGCTACGGAGAACAGGCAGAACGCCGCGAAGGAGAGGTACAGCGCCGGATTTTCCTTCACCACCGCCGGCCGCAGGCCATAGACGAGCGTCGGCAGATACGGCTCCTTCCTGGGTTCCAGCTTCGGCTCCGGGATGAGGAAGACGGACACGAGACCCGTCAGCACCACCAGCCCGCCGAAGATCCCGAAGAACTTCTGCCATTCGCCGCGCTGCGTCATGCCGTCGAACAGCCCGAAGATAACGAGCATGGAGATGAGCGGCAGGATGGCCAGCACGGACTCGGCCTTGCCCCGGGCCTCGTTCGGCACGGTGTCGGTGATCCAGGCGTTGAAGGCCGCGTCGTTGGCGGTCGAGCCGAAGAAGGTCATCACGCAGTCGAGCACCACGATCATGACCGCGGCTGCCGCCGTGGCCGCGGCCGCGGGGAAGAACTTCGACGCGTTCTCGACCGTCACCAGCCCGAACGCCGCCGTGGAAAGCCCCCACAGCAGATACCCGCCGCAAATGAACAGCTTCCGCCTGCCCACCCGGTCAGACAGCGCGCCCATCAGAAGCGTCGTGAGCGTGGCGGCCGCCGCGCTCCAGCCGACCATGGCGGAGATGTAGCCGGGATCCGTGGAGATGGTGTTGTAAAGGTAGACGTTGAAGTACATATTTTCGATCGTCCAGGCAAACTGGCCGACCAGGCCGACAAGAACGAGCGTCAGCCACACGCGCGGAGAAAGCTTTTTCATATCCGATTCCCTCCGGTCATTCAGATTCTGCGCTGCCGCAGTATTTGGAGTCAAGCGCGATATGGTCCTCGATGCAGAAGTCGCCCGTCCACGCATTTGCCGTCACGCAGATCACGTTCCGGCCGTCCGGCGTCTTTCCGGCGCTCGCGCAGCAGTTCATGGCCTCGGCGGTGTAGCCGGTCTTGGCGGCCGTGATCTCCGCCCCGCCGAGACTGTATTCGTGGTGGACGCGGTAGAGGAATTTATTCGTCATGGCCAGCCCGTCCGGATGCTGCTCCGTCCGGCTCGCGCGGTAGTTTTCCGCGCTGAGGACCTCGGCACAGATCTCGTTCTGCAAAGCCGCCTGCAGGATCAGCGCGATCTCCCGCACGGTCGAGTAGTGGTCTTCGTCGTGCAGGCCGCTGGTGTTCATGAAGTGGGTGCTGGTAAGCCCCAGCGCGGCGGCCTTTTCGTTCATCATGGCCACGAACGCTTCCTCGCTCCCGGCTACGGCCTGCGCCAGCGCCTCCGTCGCCTCC
The DNA here is from genome assembly GCA_002298695.1 of Clostridiales bacterium UBA735. Lineage (GTDB taxonomy): Bacteria > Bacillota > Clostridia > Oscillospirales > Oscillospiraceae > CAG-170. Next base: position 30,625 of record DBLB01000080.1, read on the forward strand.
GCGCCGGAGGGGACGACCGCGCCGTAGAGCAGATCCCGCATCGTGACCGTCTCGCCGTCGACAAATCCTGCCATGGACGCCCCGGCCAGATAGATGGGATCGATGATGGCCTGCGTCATGGTGAACGTCGCGTCCAGATCCGGGAGGTTTTCCACAGCCACCAGCAGCGTCATGACCTTCGTCATGGACGCGGGGTAGATCTTCTCGTCCGGGGACTTCTCCGCCAGTACGGTCCCGCTCTGCACGTCGACCAGCACTGCAGAGGACGAATAGAGCTCCAGATCGAGCACCTTTGTCGCCTCGGTCGACTGCGCGAGCGTCAGCGCGGGCGTTTCCGGCTCCATCTCGGGTTCGGGCGCAGGTTCAGGCTCCGGTTCCGGAGCGGGTTCCGGTTCGGGTTCCGGTGTGGGTTCGGGTTCAGCGGGCGTCTGCGGCTCCGCGGGCGTCTCGGCAGTCTCGGGCGCGGTGATGGGGGTATCGAGATAGGGCTTTACGAGCTGCCGGTGCGCGTAGAACGCCGCCCCGGCCAGAAGCGCGGCCGAAAGCGTCACGAGCAGCACGATGCGCAGCACGCGGCGGCGCTTGGCCAGCCGCCGGTCACGCAGCCGCCGGAACGCCGGGGCATCCTCGGGAGAAAAATCAGATTCAGGTTCGTGGTTCATGGCAAGGTCTCCTGCGGTTCAGATATCTTTCCTATTTTACCACATTTTTTCCGCCGCGAAAAGAGGCAAAGCGCCGCTCTACCGGCGGTAGAGCCCGCGCGCGGTTTTTTAGATAGCATTTTGCGGCCGGATGCGGTATAATACCGATATAAAATCAAATTCAAACCGGAGGTTCTTATGGACAAACGCTTTCAAATCGTAACGGATTCCTCCTGCGATCTGCCGCAGGCGATGGCGGACGAGCTGGATCTTGCCGTCCTGCCCCTGCATGTACATATCGGAGAAGAGACCTATGCCAACTATCTGGACGGCCGCGAGATCGGCTTCCATGACTTTTTTACCCGCATCGCCTCCGGAGAGAAGGCCACGACCAGCGCCGTGAACGTCGAGGAATTCAAGGTCGTCATGGAGCAGAAGCTGCAGGAGGGGCTGGATATCCTCTTCATCGGCTTCTCCTCCGGCCTCAGCACGACCTATCAGTCCGGCGCGATCGCCTGCCAGGAGCTGCAGGAAAAATACCCCGAGCGCCGCCTCATCGCCATCGACTCGCTCTGCGCGTCCATCGGCGAGGGGCTGCTCGTCTACCTCGCGGCCAAAAAGCAGCAGTCCGGCGCGTCTTTGGACGAGGTCGCGGACTTTGTCCGTGAGACCATCCCGCACCTTTGCCACTGGTTCACGGTCAACGACCTGATGTTCCTCAAGCGCGGCGGCCGCGTCGACGCGGCGACGGCCCTCGTCGGTACCGTCCTGCAGATCAAGCCCGTCATGCACATGGACGACGCCGGGACGCTCAAAAACGTCACCAAGGCCCGAGGCCGCAAGGCCGCGCTCAAGGCCCTCGCCCAGCGCCTGGCCGACACCGCGACCGACCCCGCCGACCAGACCGTCTTCATCTGCCACGGCGACTGCCTGGACGACGCGGAGTACACCGCCGAGCAGATCCGCGCGCTGGTCCCGGTCAAGGATATCATCATCAACTACGTCGGCCCCGTCATCGGCGCCCACACCGGCCCCGGCGTCATCTCCATCTTCTTCGTCGGCACGCACAGATAAAAGACCGCCCCAAGGCTCCCCTTTCAGGGGAGCTGTCAGCCGCAGGTTGACTGAGAGGTTGTCGCAGATTTGCAGCTAGTTGCCGTAGAATATCTGCTATCAATAGAAGGTGCAGACCAGCTTTGCTGGTCTGCACCTTTTTTTGCGGGGAGGGTTTTATTGATTTGCACGCACCAAAGGCTCCCCTTGTCAAGG
>DBLB01000080.1:32565-36166 GCA_002298695.1 Clostridiales bacterium UBA735
TGGCGCGAAGCGCCTGAGGGGTGAACCCCGCCGCAGCGGACCAAAGGCTCCCTCTGACGAGGGAGCTGTCAGCGAAGCTGACTGAGGGAGAGAAAACGTTGCGTCTTCGCATAGCTTTCGGAAAACGCAAACCCTCAGGTCTTCTCTCCCTCCGTCAAAACCTTCGGTTTTGCCACCTCCCTCGTCAGAGGGAGGCGTTGGACTGCGCATCCCCATGGCTTCCCCTCGTAGGGGAAGGTGAGGAGGTGCTCATTTCTTCGTCAGCGCGATCATCAAAATGCCCTGCGTGAGGCTGATCTCGGCTTCGGGGGCGGCGAATTCGTTGCTGACACCGAGGGGGATGCGGTTCGTGAGCACGGCGTCTTCCAGCCGGTATCTGACCCCGCGCAGGCAGACGCCCGTGCAGCGGTCCGTCAGCGAAAAGACCGACAGGCCCCAGCCTTTGCGTCTTGGCAGCCGCAGCGTGCCGCCGGTCAGGAAGGTGATCTCCTCGCGCTCGTCGAGAATGGTGACGTTTGCGCCCGCGGCCGCGGCCGCAGCGGCGTCCTGGATGTTTGCCAGCGTGTGGTCGAGCCGCCCGCCGAGCGCGCAGACGAGGACCAGCGTCCGGTACCCCTGATCCAGCGCACGGTGGATGGCGTGGCCGGTGTCGGTGTCGTCCTTCTCCGGCTGCAGCCGCTCGACCGGCACGGCGGGGTCGACCGTGCCGTCATACGAGTCAAAATCCCCGATGAATAGATCCGGCTGCAAGCCGAGCCCCGCGCAATAGCGGTAGCCGCGGTCGCAGGCGATGACAAAGTCGTCGGGCTGCGGCTGCGGCGCGGGGCCGGGGCGGCCGCCGGAGACGATGATACAGCGTTTTTCCATCTTGTTTACCTCTGTTTTTTCGCGTGGGCATGCCGCACGGCGTGCAGCAGCATCTCAAACAGGCTCAGCGTCAGACTGACGCCGGCCGCGATGCCGAGCACGAAGGCCGTGACCCGGTAGCCGTAGAACTGCGCCTGTGCCCAGTCCTGCTGGACGACGGCGCTCATGGCATAATACAGCGTCGCGCCCGGCACCAGCGGGATGAGGCCGACGATCAGATACTGCTGCGCGGGCGTCTTTTTGACGCGCGCGAGGATCTCGGACCAGACCGCGGTGACGGCGCTGGCCGCGAACGACTGCACGAAGACCGACTGTGTCCAGACCCCCGCCAGCAGATACGCGCCCCAGCAGAGCGCGCCGCCGAGCGCCGCGAGCGGCAGCAGCTGCTTGCGGACGTTAAAGAGCAGGGCGAAGCCCGCCGAGCCGAGCAGCGCCGTCAGGAGCGTCATGAAATTGGACATCGCTACACCCCCAGAAGCCAGCCCGCCAGCGCAAAGCCCAGCGCCAGCGCGGCTGCCCACAAGATCGTCTCGATCAGGCGCATGACGCCCGAGATCGTATCGCCGATAAAAATATCCTTGACCGCGTTCGTAAAGGCCAGCCCCGGGATCAGCAGCATGATATCGCCGATGATGACCTTGTCACTGTGCAGCGCGGGCACGAGCCTGCACGCAAGACAAATGAGCCCGCCGACGGCGAATGCCGAAAGAAAGTTGAACAGCACCTTGTTCCTGCACAGCGGCGGCAGCACGATCTGCAGCACGCACAGGACCAGCGCAAACAGTCCCGCGGCCAGTCCGTCGAGCGCCGTGCCGCCGAAAAACACGGCGAGCGCGCCCGCGGCCAGACAGCTGCCCGCAAAGAGCTTCCACCGCGCAGGCTCGCAGCGCTTGGCCAGCTGCAGCCGGTCATAGAGCTCCGGCACGGGGAAGGGATGTTCGCAGTAGCTGCGGCTGATGGCGTTGATGGCCTCGAGCTTGCCGAAGTCCGTCACGGCGGATTTTTCGATCCGCCGCGTCTGCGTGGCGGCCGAGCCGTCGGCAAAGCACATCGTGAGCACGATGCTCGACGTGATCACGAACACGTCCATGCGCACCGCGCCGTAGGCTTTTCCCATGCGCGAGAGCGTCTGCTCGACGCGGCGCACGTCCGCGCCGTCGGCCAGCATGCTCTCGCCCAGCTCCAAAAGCGTATGGAGCATCAGATCCGTATCCTGCACGCGCGCACCTCCCGGCTGCATTTCCTTTGGGCTATTAGTATATCACGCCCGGACGGCCGGAGCAAGTGTGAGACGCATTGACATTCATCCTGTTTTGTGGTTCAATATTCTAAATAAAAAACGGAGGCGGATCCATGTTCCTGTTCTATACCAACCCGATCCTCATTGCCGCGGCGGTGCTGCCGGCCATCTTCCTGCTCGTCCACGTCTACCGGGCCGACAAGCTGGAAAAGGAGCCTGCGCCGCTGCTCATCTCGCTGGTGCTCTACGGCATTGCTGCCACCTTCATCGCGCTCGTGCTCGAGCGCGTGGGGAGCTTTCTGCTCGGGCTGTGGTTCGAGGAGGGGAGCGTGGCGTATAACGCCATCATGTATTTCGGCATCGTCGCCTTTTCCGAGGAGGGCGCGAAGTATTTCCTGCTCCGCCGCCGGACGTGGCATTCCGCCGCGTTCAACTGCCAGTTTGACGGCGTGGTGTACGCGGTGTTCGTCGCGCTGGGCTTCGCGCTGTGGGAGAATATCAGCTACGTGCTGATGTACGGCCTGTCCACCGCGCTGGTGCGGGCCGTGACGGCCGTGCCGGGCCACGCCTGCTTCGGCGTGTTCATGGGCGTGTGGTACGGCCTTGCCAAGCGGCTGCACGGGCAGGGGAGAGACGGCGCGTCCAAGCTCTGCCGTGTGCTCGCCCTGCTGCTGCCCGCTCTTCTGCACGGCTGCTACGACTTCATCGCCTCCATCGAGTCGGTCCACTACGGCTGGCTGTTCGCAGCCTTCGTGGCCATCCTGTTCGTGCTCGCCTTCATCCTCGTCAAGCGACAGGCCAGACATGACCGCTACATCAACAATTACGACGCGGAATATCTGTAAGGCTCCTTCTTGACGCTAGCAGCGGGAGCTGTCCAGAAGATGCGTAGGGGCCGATGCCCACATCGGCCCGTTGGGCACCCCGGGGCCGCCGCAGACTTACGGAGAAGCTGGCGCATTCTGCCGGGCCGATGTAGGCATCGGCCCCTACGGGAATGTGTGTACCCGAGGTGAAAAAACTGTTTAGCAGACAAAAAACCCGCTGCCGTGCGGCAGCGGGTTTTTATTTTATGCTCAGTGACCGGCGTTCATCTGCGCGGCGACTTCGGCAGCGAAGTCTTCCTGCTTCTTCTCAATGCCCTCGCCCTTCTCAAAGCGAACGGCGTCGACGAACTTCACGCTTGCCGCCCAGCGCCTTGGCCGCGGAGGCCATGTACTGCTCGACGGACATGGAGTTGTCCTTGACGAACTCCTGCTGCAGCAGGCAGTTCTCTTCGTAGAACTTGTTGAGCTTGCCGGCCGCGATCTTTTCCTTGACCTGCTGCGGCTTGGAAGCCATCTTCGGGTCGTTGTCCATCTGCGCGACAAGGATCTTCTTCTCCTCTTCGAGGACGTCCTCGGTGACGAGGCTCTTGTCCCAGAAGCGGGGGTTCAGGGCCGCGATCTGCATCGCGACGTCCTTGCCGATGGTGGTGGCGTCGATGCCGCCCTC
>DBLB01000127.1 GCA_002298695.1 Clostridiales bacterium UBA735
CCGCCTGCCAGGCGCCGGTGGCCAGGAGGATGTGGGTGTAGCCCATCTTCTTGAGCTCGGCCACGCTCAAGAAGATGGGCTACACCCACATCCTCCTGGCCACCGGCGCCTGGCAGGCGGGCAAGCTCGACATCCCCGGAAACGTCCAGGGCGTCATCGGCTGGATGAAGGAAATGAAGCAGCAGGTCAAACCGTGCCTGACCGGTCATGTGGCCGTCGTCGGCGCGGGCAACACCGCGATGGACGCCGCGCGCGTTGCAAAACGCATGGGTGCGGAGAGCGCGACCATCGTCTATCGCCGCACGAAGAAGGAAATGCCCGCCGATGAGCATGAGCTGAAGCTCGCCATCGACGAGGGCGTCAACATGCTCGAGCTGGCGGCTCCGGTCGCACAGGAAAACGGCGTGCTCCGCTGCGAGAAGATGCGTCTTGGTGAGCCGGACGTGTCCGGACGCCGCGCCCCGGTCGGCACCGGCGAATTTGTAGAGATCCCGTGCGATCTCGTCATCTCCGCCGTCGGCGAAAAGGTCGACAGCGCGCTGATGGCCGCGAACGGCATCGAAATGGGCCGCAAGGGCCCGGCTTTTAAGACCAACGTGGACGGCGTCTGGTGCGCGGGCGACGCGCACAGAGGCCCCGCGACCGTGGTCGAGGGCATCGCGGACGCAGCGGCGTTTGCCGAGGCCGTCGTCGGCGAAGCCTGGACCTATGAAATTCCCGAGACGGCCTACCCGAGCAAGGCACAGGCCATCGGGAAGAAGGGCATCCTGATGAAGGCTTCTCAGGCGTGCTGCGAGGGCAAGCGCTGCCTGGACTGCAACACGGTCTGCGAAAACTGCGCCGACTCCTGCCCGAACCGTGCGAACGTCGTCATCAAGATGGCAGACGGACGGCATGAGATCCTGCACATCGACAAGATGTGCAACGAGTGCGGCAACTGCACGCAGTTCTGCCCGTATGCTTCGGAGCCCTGCCGCGACAAGTTCACGCTGTTCCAGACGGCGGAGGACATGGCCGACAGCCGCAACGCGGGCGTCCTGTTCCTCGGCGGCGACAAGATCCGCGTCCGTCTGGCCGACGTGCAGGATTATGACCTGTCGCAGCCGAACGCGCTGCCGCAGGAGATCGAGCAGTTCATCCTCACGGTCCGCAGCAAATACGCCTATCTCTATCAGTAAGAATTAAAACAGTTCCGCGCCGGCTGAATCATCAGCCGGCGCGGCATTCTTATGGTCCGGAACCGCGGTCAACTCAAAACCCGGGAGTGGGCTGCCGGGCAATCCCCGCAGCACAGGCACGCATGGCACTGCGCGGGACGCTCAGGGCGGTTCCGGCCCCATGGCGTCCAGCAGCGTGTCGGTCACGGCGCCGCGGAACAGGCTTCCGGCATTGCCGTGGACGATGTTCAGCGCCGGCACAGCCTGCCCGAGGGGCGTTTTTCCGTCGATGTAGACGTCGAGGTCGAGCATGAAAACGCGGCTTTCCGTGGCCTCCTTCGTGCGGTTGTTCACCTTGCGGAGCGTGCCGGGGCCGGATTTGACGTTGGCCTTCGCACCGCCGGGCAGGGCGAGCGCGGCGCTCAGCTCGCATTTGGAGAAGGCCGTCTCCTGTGCGTCGTCGTCGGCGAGCAGGCCGAGATAGCCGGGCTGGATGAGCTCGCGCCAGAGGCAGTCCTCCAGCCCGAGCACCCTGCGGTCAAAGGCGTTGATGTAGCGCAGACCGACGCGCGTGAAATATGCAGGCTGGTAGACCTCGATCAGCGTGACGAGCAGCCGGTCAAGCCGCTTTGCAAACTCCTCCCAGCGGGTATAGCCGTGTGTGGAGAGCGCGACAAAGCCCTTTGTCAGGCTGACCTTCCAGCGGCCGTCCTCGGAGATGCACTGGTAATTATTTACTGTCCCCTGCGGCACGGGCTTTCCGTCGACCACCTGGGGCGGCAGCTGCTCCACCTTTTTCTGGTACTGCGGATATTCGCTCCGGATCTGATCCTGAAATACGGCAGGGTCGCTGGATTCGATTTTCAGAATGTCGGGAAATCGCAGCTGGCAGATGACCTCAAGCAGCTGCGGACGCTGCAAAATCTGGCGGGATTCTTCTGAACGCATATACATTACCTCGTTTTCAGATTACTTATAGTATAGTGTTTTTTGCGAAAAAAGCAAGGGTGCACCCTTGCCAACTGACGCTTCCATTTCGTGAAAAGTGTGCTATACTACGAATTAGAAAAAGGAGGACGTTTTATGGGCTTTTTGCGTCTGCTGGAATCCATCCGGGTCCCGGCGCTGAATGTGTTTTTCTCCGGCATCACCTACTGCGGCGACGAGATCGCGTTTATGGTGGCAGCATTCGCGCTGTTCTGGTGCGTGAACAAGCGGACGGGATATTATGCGTTTCTGGTCGGCCTGTTCGGTACGATCGGCAACCAGTGGCTGAAGATCGTCTGCCGCATCCCGCGGCCGTGGGTGCTCGACCCGGATTTTACGATCGTGGAGTCCGCCCGCGCAGCCGCAACGGGCTATTCGTTCCCCTCGGGGCACACGCAGAACGCCGTCGGCACCTACGGCGCGCTGGCTGTCATGACAAAGCGGAAGTGGGTGCGCGGCGTGTGCATTGCGCTGATCGTGCTGGTGCCGTTTTCGCGGATCTACCTCGGCGTGCATACGCCGCTGGATGTTGGCGTGGCGTTTTTGATGGCGGCGGCGCTGCTGGCACTGTTCTATCCGGTGTTCCGGTCGGAGACGTCGATGGCGAAGGGGATGCCGTGGCTGCTCGGGGCGGCGGTGCTGCTGGCCGTGGCGTTTGCGTGCTACTTGAGCGGGCTGCGGGTGGACGCGGCGGAGCTTGACGGGTCGAACTTTGCGCATGCGCAGGAGAACGCCTACAAGCTGCTGGGCGCGGTGATCGCGCTGCTGCCGGTCTATTTGATCGAGAAACGGTATGTGAACTTTGAGACCGGCGCGGTCTGGTACGCGCAGCTCGCGAAGCTGGCGCTTGGCCTTGGACTGGCGATGGCGGTAAAGTCGGTGCTGAAGGCACCGCTGAACGCGCTGCTGCCCGGCGGTCCCGGCGATGCAGTCCGCTATTTCGTGCTGGTGCTGTTCGCGGGCTGTATCTGGCCGCTGACGTTCCGCTGGTTTGCAAAATGGGGGAAACGGAAGGCATGAGCATACTCTGGATTTTGCTGATTCTTGCCGGTGTCTGCCTGCTCGGCGCGTGCATCGCTGTGCTGGCCTGCTCCCGCGGCCGGCATGCCTCGCAGGCGGAGATCGACGCCTGTCTGCGGCAGTATCCGCTGATCCACGACGAAGCGATGGCTGCGCAGCAGTTCGTCGCGGCGCAGCAGCCGCAGCAGCTCTATGTGGAGAGCTACGACGGCAAGCGCCTGCATGCGCAGCTGCTGCGCCGGGAAAACGCCGCCGGAACGATTTTGCTGTTCCACGGCTACCGCTCGAGCTGGAACGTCGATTTCAGCACGGTCATTCCGTTCTATCACGCGCAGGGCTACAACCTGCTGCTCGTCGATCAGCGGGCGCACCAGGGGTCTGCGGGGACGTTTCTGACATTCGGCGTGAAGGAGCGCTATGACGTCATCTCGTGGGTGACGTACCTCGGGCAGCTCCTCGGACAGGCACATCCGCTCTACCTCGGCGGCCTTTCCATGGGCGCGACGACTGTACTGCTCGCGTCCTGCTTTGAATTCCCGGCCAATGTGCGCGGGATCATCGCCGACTGCGGCTTTACCGAACCCTATGCCGAGATGCAGCACGTGCTGCGCGGCCTCGGACGGTGGATCCCGGCGCGATTTGTGCTGTTCTGGGTGAATCTGGCGACGCATCTGCTCGCGGGGTACGGCCTGCATGAGGCGGATACGCGTCTGAGTGTGGCGAAAAGCCGGTACCCTATCCTGTTCATCCACGGCACGGAGGACGATTTTGTGCCCTGCGGGATGACGAAGGAGAACTTTGCCGCATGCACAGCGGAAAAAGAACTGATTCTGGTGGAAGGTGCGCAGCACGGGTGCAACTATGTCCGGGACCGGCCGCGCGTGCAGTCCACGCTGGAAAACTTTCTGGAAAAACATCTGCATGGGGAGGATGAAGCATGAGCACACAGCATGAAGTCACCGCCGCACAGCCGCTGCTGAACCGGGAGGGGAACCTGAACGAACCGGGCTGGGCGCGCAGCCTGCTCTGGAACTATCACCGGCCGGACATCAAGGCGAGCGGGATGCGCATCAAGGAGTGGGATTATTACTTTCTGTCGGACGGCCACATCGGCCTCGCGCTGACGATCGCGGACAACGGCTACATGGGTCTGGATTCCGTCTCCTTTCTGAATTTCGACGAGCGCTGGGAGCGGACAAAAAGTCCGATGCGCCTGCTGCCGATGGGCAAGACCGCCCTGCCGGAGACGAGCGCGGCAGGCGCGAGCGAAATTGCACGGGCGGGCTATGCGCTGGCGTTTTATCATGACGGCGACGGCACGCGCAAGTTGACGTTCCATATGGACAACTTCTGCGGCAGCGACAGCATCGAGGGTATGATCTCCCTCTCGGACGCGCCGGCGGAGAGCATGGTCATTGCCACGCCGTTTGAAAAGTCCGGCCATTTCTACTATAACCAGAAGATCAACTGCATGCGTGCCTCCGGCTGGATCGAGCTCGGCGGCAGGCGGTACACCGTGCAGCCGGAGAACTGGTTCGCCGTGCTGGACTGGGGCCGGGGCGTCTGGACGTATCACAACACGTGGTACTGGGGCAGCGCCTCCGGCGAGGTGAACGGCGTGCCGTTCGGCTGGAACATCGGCTATGGCTTCGGCGATACGCGCGCGGCTAGCGAGAACGTCCTGTTCTACAACGGGAAGATTCACAAACTGAGCGAGGTGCGCTTTGAAATTCCAATGAAGAGCGGAAAAGAGGACTACCTCGCCCCCTGGCGCTTCACGAGCGACGACGGCCGCTTTGAAATGGCCTTCCGCCCTGTGCTCAACCGCGCCGCCTGTACCTCCGTCGGCGTCATCAAGTCCGACCAGAATCAGGTGTTCGGACATTTCACGGGACAGGCAACGCTGGACGACGGAACCGTCCTCCCCGTCCGCGACTTCTTCGGCTTCGCCGAGAAAGTGGAAAATAAGTGGTAACAAAGCGCCGCATGGCATTTGCCGTGCGGCGCTCGTCTGTCAGATGTCACCACGATATTGTTCCAAAAACCGCAGTTCCGCGAATCCGGACGCACCCCGTGGGGCACATGCACCCATCGGCCCGCTGCACGGCCTGCGATCGATCTCCGCATCCCATAGGGGGCGGACACAGGCGGCTATTTCATCCTCCGAAGCACTCCTTACACGGCGTATAGCCCTGCTTTTCCGCCAGCTTGCGGCTGTAGGCCCAGAAATTCTTCTTCAGGAAGCGGCTGCAATCATACCGGTGATAGCAGCCCGTGCCGTCGTCTTCAATGAAAACGACATAGCTGTTGACAAAGTCCACCTGCTCGCTCTGCCGGTCATAGCGCGCCTGCAAGCTGTCATATGTCTCCTGCAGTGCGTCGTGCTCCGCTGTCAGCGTTTCAAGCTGCTGCGTCAGCACCTCATTTTCCGCCATTGCCGCCTCCAGCGCGCGCTGCTGCTCGCTCAGGTCGTACTGCGACTGGCTGGCCGAACTCTCTGCCGAGCTGACGGAGGCCAGCAACACCTCGATCTGCGCGCTCTGCGCCGCGGCGTTGTCCTCCGCCTCCTGGAGCTGCTGCGTCAGCCCGTCGATCTCCGCCTCGAGATCGTCCAGCGCCGCCTCCCGTTCGGCGACTGCATCCTCCCGCAGCTGCACGCGCCGCCGTTCCTTCGTCCGCCCCGCAAACAGCCAGCAGGCCGCGCCGATCCCCAGGACCGCCAGCAGGCAGGCCGCCGCCGTCAGCGCACGGCCGCTCTTTTTCTGCGCCTGCACTTCCGTCTCCGGCATGCGCTTTGCCTCCGGACGTGGGGCCGGAGGCTGCCGGAGCGGCGTCTGCATCCGGCCGGACGCCGAGATGGCCGGCCGTGCTGCCGCCTGCGCGCTTCCGGACGGATTCAGGCTGCAATCCGGACAGAACAGCTCGCCGTCCGGAATCTCTTTGCCGCATTTGATGCAAGTCGTCATATCCAATCCCTCCGCACCCGTTTTTTTCATCATACCACGGATGTCGAAAGATGTAAAGAAAGCGTCATGCCCGCCGCGCCGCCCGGAATGCAGTTTTTGCGTATCAAAAAACGTGCGCGCCGGAACCGGCGCGCACGGCAGTATTTACAGAAGTCCCTGCACCAGGATCACAAGGATCAGGATCGGGAGGATCCACTGGAAATAGAGCTTGAGCTTCGGGGAGAACTTCAGCCCGGCCCCCTCGTTAGCTTCGGCGAGGTATTTGTCAAAGCCCCAGCCCCAGCGGCTTACGCAGAACAGCAGGTATACGAGCGAACCGATCGGCAGCAGGAGGTTGCTGACGAGGAAATCCTCGCTGTCGAGGATGTCACGCCCGCCGATCGGATGTACCGACGACCAGATGTTGTAGCCGAACACGCAGGGCAAACTCAGCACGAGCAGGAGCAGGCCGTTGATGCACGACGCCTTTTTCCGGCTCCAGCCGAACGTATCCATGCAGATGGCCAGAATGTTCTCAAACACGGCCAGGACCGTTGAGAAACTGGCAAACACCATGAACAGGAAGAACAGCGTCCCCCAGAGGCGGCCGCCGGCCATGTTGATGAAGACATTCGGCAGCGTCTGGAAGATGAGCGACGGGCCCTGGCCGGTCTCGATGCCGAAGGAGAAGCAGGCCGGGAAGATGATCATGCCGGCCATAAGAGCGACGAACGTATCGAGCGCGCAGATGCGCACGGCCTCGCCGGGCAGCGTGTGCGCACGCGATGTGTAGCTGCCGAAGATCTCCATGGCCGCGATGCCGAGGCTGAGGGTGAAGAATGCCTGATTCATGGCCGCAGTCAGGATCGTGCCAAATCCGTTTTCGCGCACAGCATCGAGCGACGGCAGCAGATAGAATTTCATGCCCTCGGCGGCACCGGGCAGCGTCAGGCTATGGACAGCCAGCACCAGGATCAGCGCCAGCAGGGCCAGCATCATGACCTTCGTCACGCGCTCCAGGCCGTTTTGCAGGCCGAACGAGCAGACCAGAAAGCCTGCGATGACCACGATCTCCGTCCAGAGCGCCATCTCGCCGGGATCGGAAAGCATCGCGCCGAACGCGCCGCTGACCGCCTCGGTGTCCATGCCGGCCTGGAATGCGCCGGTCAGGAATTTGACAAAATAGTTGACCATCCAGCCTGTGACCGTCGTGTAATACATCATGAGCAGGAAGCAGCCGATCAGGCAGAACCAGCCATGGATGTGCCACTTCTGACCGGGCTTTTCGAGGTTTTTGTAGGCCAGCACCGCGCTGCTGCGGCCCGCGCGGCCGACAGCCAGCTCCATGGTCAGCACCGGGACGCCCATCACGAGCAGGCAGACGAGATAGATCAGGACGAACAGGCCGCCGCCGTTCTGGCCGGCGACATACGGAAAGCGCCAGACGTTGCCGATGCCGATGGCGCAGCCGGCGCTGACGAGCAGGAACCCCAGACGGGAGCGAAATGATTCACGCTGCATGATTTGTTACCCTACCTTAGTAAATGATTGAATCTATTGTAATGGCATGCGTCGTTTTTTTCAAGTCCGAATGGAAAATTTCTGTAAGCAAAGCAAAACATGCATCAAATCTGCCTGCTTTGGCCGCTGCGGCGGGGACGGGCAGACAGGGGGGTGTCTGCCCCTACAGGGTACAGAGGGGGCTTAGAGGTCGCGCGGGAGGACGCGGGACAGCAGGCGGTACACCGTGAAACACAACATCTTGTGTTTCACGGACGTTTTTATGGAACCTGCCACAAGATATATTTATATCTTGTCGGTTTTTCATCTTGACACAGCGCCGCATATCGGCTATAGTATGTAGCGTAGCGAAGTCGCATACACAACATATTGTATGTCCGCCGCGTGTGGAGTCACTATATTTAGTGTCCACCGGGTGGATTTTATATGTCAATCACCGGTCACCGGGCACAGAAAGGGGCTCTCCAGCATGAAAATCATCAAACGGAACGGTTCTGAGGCCGTCTTCGATATCATGAAGATCATTACCGCCGTCACGAAGGCCAACAACGTCGTCAAGGAGGACGAGCAGCTGACGCCGATGCAGATCCGCCGCATCGCCGAGAGCGTGGAAAATGCCTGTCTCGGCATGAACCGCGCCTTGAGCGTCGAGGAGATCCAGGACCTCGTCGAGCACCAGATCATGGCGCACGGCGCCTACGAGGTCGCCAAGCAGTACATCACCTACCGCTATACCCGCTCGCTCGTGCGCAAGAGCAACACGACCGACGAGAAGATCCTGTCACTGATCGAGTCGAACAACGAAGAGGTCAAGCAGGAAAACTCCAACAAGAACCCGACCGTCAACGCCGTCCAGCGCGACTATATGGCCGGCGAGGTCTCCAAGGACCTGACCGCGCGCATGCTCCTGCCGAAGGAGATCGTCGACGCGCACGAGGCCGGTATCATCCACTTCCACGACGCCGACTATTTCGCGCAGCACATGCACAACTGTGACCTCGTCAACCTCGAGGACATGCTCCAGAACGGCACGGTCATCTCCGGCACGCTCATCGAAAAGCCGCACAGCTTCTCCACGGCCTGCAACATCTCCACGCAGATCATCGCGCAGATCGCCTCCAACCAGTACGGCGGCCAGTCCATCTCGCTGACGCATCTGGCGCCGTTCGTCGATATCTCCCGACAGAAGATCCGCAAGACCGTCCTCGAAGAGATTCGCACGCTCGGCGCAAGCCCGGACGAGGCGGCCATCTCAAAGGTCGTGGAGGACCGGCTGCGCGAGGAGATCCGCCGCGGCGTACAGACCATCCAGTATCAGGTCGTAACCCTCATGACCACCAACGGCCAGGCCCCGTTCATCACGGTCTTCATGTACCTCGGCGAGGCCCGGAACGAGCAGGAAAAGCATGACCTCGCCATCATCATCGAAGAGACGCTCAAGCAGCGCATCGAAGGCGTCAAGAACGAAAAGGGCGTCTGGATCACGCCCGCCTTCCCGAAGCTCATCTACGTCCTCGAGGAGGACAACATCCACGAAGGCACGAAATATTGGGAGCTGACGAAGCTCGCCGCCCGCTGCACCGCCAAGCGCATGGTGCCGGATTACATCTCCGAGAAGAAGATGCGCGAGCTGAAGCTCTCCAAGGGCGAGACGCCGGGCCACGGCGACGTGTATACCTGCATGGGCTGCCGCAGCTTCCTCACGCCCGACCGCTTCACCGACGCGGGCGTGGGCAACATCGCCAACGCCGG
>DBLB01000067.1 GCA_002298695.1 Clostridiales bacterium UBA735
CACGCTATCTTGATGATGGCGGTCAGGCGGCATTTTGCGGATACGGTTTGTAGAGGCGGAAGACGCAAAATTGTGGATAAAGGCGCAAAAAAACGGCCCGCTCCTTCCGGAACGGGCCGATTGGATTTATATCAGAACAGATTCTTTTCGTTGTCCTTGCGGAAGAAATGCATCAGCTCCGGACGGAACGAATACTTGACGGGCTTATGGCCGCCATGGATGGCGGCAACGTCAATGTCCGTGGTCGGGACGACGATGACGACGTCCTTGCCGGCGGAGTTGACGTGCAGGTGCAGCTCGGAGCCCATAAGCTCGGAAACGTCGATCGTGGCATCGATGCCGTCGTCGGCCAGATGGACATGGACCGGGCGGACGCCGACAATGATGTCGGTGGGGACGTCGGCCATGGACTTGAGGGCCTCCTGCTTGTCAGCCGGGAGCTCGAAATCCTTGCCCTGCACGGTGGCGACGTATTTGTCGCCCTTCTTTGTGAGCGTCGCGTCGAAGAGGTTCATCTGCGGGGTGCCGATGAAGCCGGCGACGAAGAGGTTCGCCGGATGGTTGAAGACCTCCTGCGGCGTGCCGATCTGCTGGATGAAGCCGTCGCGCATGATGACGATGCGGTCGCCAAGGGTCATGGCCTCGACCTGGTCGTGCGTGACGTAAATAAACGTGGTGTCGATCTTCTCGCGCAGCTTGATGATCTCGGCGCGCATCTGGTTGCGGAGCTTCGCGTCGAGGTTGGAAAGCGGCTCATCCATGAGGAAGACCTTCGGGCTGCGGACGATGGCGCGGCCGATGGCGACACGCTGCCGCTGGCCGCCGGACAGGGCCTTGGGCTTGCGGTTGAGATACTGCGTGATGTCGAGGATCTCGGCGGCCTCTTTGACCTTGCGGTCGATCTCCGCCTTGGGGACCTTCTTCAGCTTGAGGGAGAAGGCCATGTTATCATAAACGGTCATGTGGGGATAGAGCGCGTAGTTCTGGAAGACCATCGCGATGTCGCGGTCCTTCGGGGCGACGTCGTTCATGAGCTTGCCGTCGATATAAAGCTCGCCCTCGGTGATCTCCTCGAGACCGGCGACCATGCGGAGCGTCGTGGACTTGCCGCAGCCGGACGGGCCGACGAGGACGATAAATTCCTTGTCCTTGATGTCGAGGTTGAACTCCTGCACGGCGACGACACCCTGCTCGGTGATCTGAAGGTTGTGCTTCTTCTCGGGGACTTCATCGCTTTTTTTCTTCTTTTTCTTTTCTTCCCCACTGACGAACGGGTAGATCTTTTTTACATTGACCAAACGTACTTCTGCCATACTGACTGACTCTGACTGTGCCGCCTCCGCGCGCACATTCTCGCGAACGCCGGGCTTGGCGAACGCATTACGGCATGTCTCCACAATGCCGCACCGCGAGTCCCGCGGACTTGGTAATACCTCCTTTTTTGACCGTGCAGCGCCAGAAATGTGGATTGGCGGCAGACGGCTGAATTCTTTATCAGTATAACAGAACTTTCCGCAGATGTCACGAAAAATTTGTGAAATTTGTGCCTGCCGGCGAAAAACAGGAGGTGTTCGACAATTTGTCGAAAAAATCTCCCTTTTCTGACATTTTTTAACTTGCCTCCTACGGAAGAAACTATATAATAGAAGTATCTTCCAAAACGGCGCATAGGGGCGGCGGAATTCCGGAGAAAAACGCGAGCGGTGCGATTTGACGGAAGCAGGCGGCGAATTGCGTCGAACCGTGTCGGATGTACCCGAGAACTTCTGGCAGTTTCTTCCACGCAAAGAATTGAAATTGTTCGAAACCTGTGCTACATTGTTATTGCTGCAGCAAATATGGACATTGTTCCGCAAAACCAAGAATTGAGGAGAGAAGGACACATGGATCGTCGAGTCAGGATTCTGCTTGCAGACGGAAATGAAGAATTCTGCGGGCATTTGAAACAAACATTGGAAGAAACTGCGCACTGCGAGGTCGTCGGTGTCGCCAACGACGGTGTGCGCGCATGTGAACTGCTGCAATCCCGCCAGCCGGATCTGCTGATACTGGATCTGATGCTGCCGAAACGGGACGGCATTGCGGTGCTCCGCGAGGCGCAGGAGTTGGAGAGAGCTCCGATGGCGCTCGTCATCACCGGGTTCATGACGGAATATGTCGGAACCATGGCCGCGGAGCTCGGTGTACAGTATTTCATGAGCAAACCGTGCGACTGCGCGTCCGTTGCCGAGCGCATCCGGGAAATGACCACCACTGCCCGGCCGCAGGCGCGCCGGAACGAAGCGAGCACCGAGGCGCTCGTCACCTCCATCATCCACGAGATCGGCGTGCCGGCACACATCAAGGGCTATCAGTACCTGCGCGAGGCCATTCTGATCGCAATCAATGACATGGATGTCATCAATGCCATCACGAAGGTGCTCTATCCGCAGGTCGCCAAGACCTTTTCCACCACGCCGTCGCGCGTTGAGCGCGCCATCCGCCATGCCATCGAGGTCGCCTGGGATCGCGGCGATCTGGAAACATTACAGAAATTCTTCGGCTATACTGTTTCCAACACGAAGGGCAAGCCGACCAATTCTGAGTTCATCGCGCTCATTGCCGACAAGCTGCAATTGCAGCTGAAAAACATGAACGCCAACGCCGGCTGACCCGGCATACACAAGATCCAACGCAATTTTCAAAACCAGGCCGGGCGCGCATTTTGCGCGCCCGGCCTTCATATCGATTTCGGCTTTTCAATTTTTGACCAGCCCGAATTCCTCCGCCAGCGCCGCAAATCTGGGCATGGCGCGCTCCAGCCGCTCCATCGGCACGCAGTAGGCCAGCCGCGCATAGCCCGGGCAGGCAAATTCCTCGCCCGGCACGAGCAGCAGATCGAGCTCCATCGCCCGCCGGCAGAACCCCTCCGGCGTCCGGAGGAACAGATAAAACGCGCCGTCCGGTCGCACGCAGCGGTAGCCGAGCGCCGTCAGTGACCGGTAGAGGTAGTTCCGGTTCGCCTCATAGACCGAGAGATCGGCTGTCTGCCCGATGCAGTCCCGCACGACCATTTGGAACAGCGACGAGACGTTGATATAGCCGAGCGCGCGCGCCGCGCCGCCGATGGCGCACAGCAGCGTCTCCCGCTCTGCGACCTGCGCGGAGACGGCCAGATAGCCGACCCGCTCGCCGGGCAGGGAAAGCGACTTGCTGAACGACGTGCAGTAGACGGTATTGTCGTAGAGGTCGGGCAGAAACGGCGCCTTCGCGCCGCCGTACACCAGATCCCGGTACGGCTCGTCGGCCAGAACATAGATCGGATGTCCGTATTCCGCCTCCTTTTCCCGCAGCAGCGCCGCCAGCGCCTCCAGCCCTGCACGCTCCAGCACCACGCCGGACGGGTTGTTCGGTGAATTGAGCAGCAGCAGCGCCGTCTGCGGCGTCAGCGCCGCCTCCACCGCCGCCAGATCGATCTGGAACGTCTCCGGGTCGGACCGCACCTCGACCAGCCGCCCGCCGACGGCTTCGACATACACGCGGTACTCGGAAAAATACGGCGTCAGCGTGATGGCCTCGTCCCCCGGCGAGAGCAGCGCGGCGCACGCGATGGCCAGCGCGGCGCAGGCCCCGGAGGTCATGAAAATATCCTCCGCGCCATACTGCGTCCGGAACGTCCGGGAAAGATACTCCGCCATGGCGCGCCGCACGTCATACAGCCCGGGCGCGGGCGTGTAGCTGTGCAGCACGTCCGGCGGCACGGTATCCAGCAGGCGCCGGATGCTCCGCTCCACGCAGGCCGGGGCCTGGACGCTCGGGTTGCCGATCGTGAAGTTGAACACATTTTCTGCCCCGACGACGGCGGCGCGCGCCTCGCCGTACGCCGCGATCTCGCGGATGCCGCAGCCCTGGCTGCCCCATTCGATCATCCGTTTTGCAATCATTTCAGATACGCCTCCAAAAACCGCACGGCCTCGATGTAACCGTCAAAGCCCAGTCCCTTGTACGTCTTCACACACGCCATTCCGGCGTAGGATACCTGCCGGAACGCCTCGCGCGCGTCCACGTCCGAAATATGCACCTCCACCGCCGGGATCGCCACCGCCTTCAGCGCGTCGAGGATCGCCACGCTCGTGTGTGTATAGGCCGCCGGATTGATGACGATCCCGTCATAGACGCCGTAAGCCGCCTGAATGGCGTCCACGATCGCACCCTCGTGGTTGGACTGGAAAAACGAGACCTCCACGCCCTCCGTCAGACAGAACGCCCGGATCTTCTCCACCAGCGCGTCATAGGTCTGCGTGCCGTAAATGCCCGGTTCCCGCATGCCCAGCAGATTGAGGTTCGGCCCGTTGATGACAAGCAGTTTCATTCCACATACCTCCGGATCAGTTCGACGGCGCGTTCGATCGCCCCCTCGTTGTCGATTTTTACGTCCGCAAAGCGCCGGTACATCGGTTCCCGGCGCGCATACATCGCTTCGGCGCTCTCCGCCTGCGAAAGGGGCCGGCCCTCGCTCGGCAGCTTCCACGGGCTGCGCAGCAGCCAGAAGATCGTCCCGTTCTGATGCAGCAGCGGATAATTTTCGCTTCGCGTCACGCAGCCGCCGCCCGTCGAGAGGATGATGCCGGAGCGTTTGCCAAGCTCGCGCAGCGCTTCGGTCTCGAGCCGCCGGAATTCCTGCTCGCCGTCCGCGGCGAAAATTTCCGGGATGCTTTTTCCGGCCGCCTTCTCGATATACGCGTCGCACTCGACGACCTCACGCCCGAGCGCCTGCCCGAGCAGCTTCGCGGCGCTGCTCTTGCCGCTGCCCGGCATGCCGATCAGCACAATGTTTTCCAGCCGCGCCCGCACCTGCCGCTCGACGCGCTCCAGTGCCTCAGCCGGAATGGACGTTCCGGTGAAGATCTCGCTGCTGCGCCGCGCCTGCGCGACGAGCATCGAAAGCCCGCCTGCGCACGGGATCCCGAGCGCCTCTGCCTGCAAAAGCAGCGCGGTGCGCGCCGGATTGTAGACGATGTCGAATACGCCTGCGCAGCGTGGAAATTCCCGCAGATCGGCCGCGGCTGTTCCCGTGTTCGGATACATGCCGAGCGGCGTCGTATTGACGAGGATCTCCGCGCTCCGGTCCATATTTTCATAGTTGTCCGCACCGGAGCGGGAAATGACCGTCACCGACGCTGCGCCGAGGTCTCGCAGCACCGCGCACACCGTCATCGACGCGCCGCCGCTGCCGAACACGAGCGCCTTTCTTCCCGCGACGGCAATGCCGCTCCGGCATACCATGTACCGGAAGCCGTCGTAGTCCGTGTTGTCGCCGTAAATCGTGCCGTCCGCGCGCCGGACGAGCGTGTTCACGCTCCCGAGCTTTTCTGCCGTTTCCGACAGCGCCGTGCAGTATGGCACCACAGCTTTTTTATATGGGATGGTGACGTTCAGACCGTCCCAATCGCCCTCCCGCAGAAACGCGTCCAGCGCCTCCGGCTGCGTGGGAAACAGCTCGTAGCTGTATCGGGCCAGCAGACTGTGGATCATGGGCGAGTAGCTGTGCCCCAGCACCTGTCCGAGCAATCCGCACCGCATCAGACCACCTCGCTGTAGCTGCCGAGATAGGCAAACTCCTCGCAGAGAGACGGCATTTCCCCGATCAGCTGCAGCAGCTGCGGCGAATAGACCGGCGTTTCAAGGTCGAAGTAGAACATGAACTCGAAGTTCCGGTCGGGCATCGGCCGGCTTTCCAGCTTGTTCAGGTTCAGCCCCAGTGCGTAGAACCGCGAGAGCAGCTTGTAGAGCGAGCCCGGTTCGTGCGGCAGCACCGCCATCAGACTGGTCCGGTTCGCACCCGGATAAATTTCGAGCTTTTTCGAGATGCAGATGAAGCGCGTGAAGTTGTTGTCCTGATCCTGTACCGAGGCTTCGAGGCATTCCAGCCCATAGAGCTTCTGGCACGAGCGGGACGAGAGCGCCGCGCACCCGCCGCCCGATTCCGCGACCCGCTTGGCCGCGACGGCCGTGTTTTCGCACGGAATGATCTTCACGCCCGGGAACTTCTGCAAATACTGCTCGCACTGGCTGAGTGCCTGCTGGTGCGAGTAAATTTCGCGGATGTCCTCCTTCTTCGTGCCGGGCTTGACCAGCAGATTGTGGTCGACCTTCAGGCGGATGCTCCGCACAATGCGGAAATTGTGGTGCGTCATCAGGTCGTACACTGCGTTGACCGAGCCGGCCGTGCTGTTTTCCACCGGCACGACGCCATACTGGCAGAGACCGGCCTCTATGGCCGAGAATACGGCCTCGAACGAGTTGAAATACAGCACGTTCGCCAGCCGGAACAGCTTGTCGCACGCCAGCTGCGAATATGCCCCCGCCACGCCCTGGCACGCGACCACGGCCTTCTCCGGGAACAGCTTCGGCGTCTGCTCGATGGCTGCCTGAATTTCCTGCGTCAGCGCCGTTGCCCCGCCGAGCAGCCGGTTCTGATAGCTGCGGCTGAGCTCAAACAGCAGCGAATAGAGCGATACGGCGTATTCCTGCAAAGCCTCCGGCGTCCGCTCCGCCACGTCCAGCAGCTTCGCCCGCTCCCGTGCCGGGTCGAGCACCGGCAGCCCATGTTCCTTCTTGTATGCCGCAATGCCCGCGGCCACGTCCATCCGCTCTGCAAACAGCCCGATCAGCTTTCGATCGATTTCATCGATTTTCACCCGGTACTCGCTCAGCTCCATGCTTCTTCCATCCTTTCCCTCCTGCGCCCCAGAAGCGCGTCATAAATTGCAATAGCCGCCGCGGCCTCCATGCAGGGCACGGCCCGCGGCACGATGCAGGGGTCGTGCCGCCCCTGGATCTGCAAGGTCGCCTCTTCCGTCGCCTCTAAATTTACGCTCTGCTGCGGCCGGAAGATGGACGGCGTCGGCTTCACCGCCGCGCGGAAGCGCAGCGGCATGCCGTCGGTGATCCCGCCCAGAATTCCGCCGCAGTGATTGGTGATCGTGCCGATCTTTCCGTCCCGGACGCAGAAGGGATCGTTGTTCTCGCTGCCGCGCAGCCGTGCCGCGCCGAATCCTTCGCCGAACTCCACGCCCTTCACCGCCGGGATGCCGAATACGATCGCCGCAATGCGGTTTTCCATCCCGCCGAACATCGGGTCGCCGAGACCGACCGGCAGTCCGAACGCTGCCACCTCGATCACGCCGCCGACGGAGTCGCCCTCCGCCTTCGCTGCCGCGATGGCCTCGCGCATTTTTATGCCCTGCGCGTCGTCCACGACCGGAAATTCCTTCTCCGCCGTGGAGGCCGTCAGTTCCCCCGCGTCTTCCACATCAGCGATGGACGCGATGCGCGAAATGATCTCAATGCCCTCGCGCCGCAGCAGCTGCAAGCAGATGCCGCCCGCGATGCACAGCGGCGCGGTCAGCCGCCCGGAGAAATGTCCGCCCCCGGCGACGTCCTGCGCTCCGCCGTATTTTACGGCCGCTGTATAATCCGCGTGCCCGGGCCGCGGCGTGCGGGCCAGATCGGCATAGTCGCCGGAGCGGGTGTTCGTGTTACGGATGATGGCGGTCAGCGGCGCGCCGCACGTGACATTTTCCACCAGACCGGAGAGGAACTCCGGTTCATCGGCCTCGAACCGTGCGGTTGCGTAACGGTTCCGCCCCGGTGCGCGCCTGGTTAAAAAACGCTTCAATTCAGTAAAGTCTATCGCATTTCCGGCGGGGACTCCCTCCAATGTCATGCCGATGGCAGGGGAGTGGGACTGGCCGAAAATGGTCAGATGCAGGTTTTCTCCGTAGCTGCTGCTCATGTGCGGCCTCCTTTCAATCCGGCAAGATCATCCCAGAATCCGGGATACGATTTGTTCACACATTCGCTGCCCAGCACCACGACCTGCGCATCGCAGCCACACGCGGCGACCGCCGCGGCCATTGCAATGCGGTGGTCGCCGCATGCGTCCGCCGTACCGCCGGAAAGCGTTGATTTTCCAAGGATCTTCAGCCCATCCGGCTGCTGCTCGACCTCGCCGCCGAGGGCCCTCAGCAGCGCAGCCGTCGAGGCGAGGCGGTCGCTTTCCTTCAGCCGCAGCCGCTTCGCATGGACGATCTGCGTTTCGCCGTCCGCCAGCGCGGCCAGTGCGGAAAGTGCCGGGATGAGATCGGGGATGGGCCGCGCGTCGATGGTCACGCCGCGCAGCGCTCCGCGCCGCACCGTGACAGCGCCCTCTTCTGCGGCCGCAACTGCACCCATTTTACGCAGAATGTCCAGCACCGCGCGGTCGCCCTGCGCCGAATCGGGGTTCAGCCCTGTCACGCGCACGCCTTCCGGGCTGAGCGCGCCCATGCAGAGGAAGAATGCGGCGTTGGACCAGTCGCCCTCCACCGCCATGCGCTCCGGCAGGCTGTATGTCTGCCCGCCGGGAATGGCGTATTCCCAGCCCTGCTTTTCCAGGCGGATGCCGGACAGGGCGAGCGCCTGCTCCGTCATGGTGATGTATGCCGCTGACTCCACGGGGCCGGTCACGCGCAGGAGACTGACACCGGGCTGCCGCCGAAGCGGGAGCGCCGTCAGCAGGCCCGTCACATACTGGGAGGAAATATTTCCGGGAATTTCAAAGGTGTTACCGGACAAGGTCCC
>DBLB01000016.1 GCA_002298695.1 Clostridiales bacterium UBA735
TGTTTCCGTTGTTGACCGAGTGCGTACATTGGTAGAAGCGGATGCCAGCCTGATTCCTGCGGCGTGTCATCACACGCTTGCAGTTGCCGCAGCGGACAAGCCCCTTGAGCGGATAGTCATGCTGCTTGCGCGTGGGATTCCGATCTCCGCCTCGGATGACCTTTTGCGCAAGCTCAAAATCCTCCTTGCTGACAATGGCTTCATGAGTCCCTTCGACGATGATCGGCTCATTGGGAACTTGCCGCCTTGAGCCAACGCCGCAGGATTTCATCTTGTGGCTGACGAGTGTTCCGGTATAAACAAGGTTTCTGAGAATGTTGTAAACCATCGAAGTTTCCCAGCAGACCTTCTCGCTCATCCTGCTGTACTTCTTCTTATCGGGATGCTTGCTCTTGAAGTATTGCCCCGGTGTCGGGATGCCGTCATCGTTCAGGCTGCGGGCGATCTGAGAGGTGTTGCTGCCTTCCAGAGCCTCGCGGAAAATACGGCGGATCACATCAGCCGCCTCCGGGTCTACGGCAAGTTTGTTCCGAATGGTTGGATGCAGGACGTAGCCGTATGGAGCGTAGCCACCGACATACTTACCCTGCTTCATCATCTGTATTTTTGCCGATGTGGTCTTTACGGAGAGGTCTTTGCTGTATGCCGCGTAGATGATGCTGCGCATAACCACTTCCAGACCGCCCGTTGTGCCTTTGTAATCGTCGCTGTCATAGCCGTCGTTGATGGAAATAAAGCGGACACTCATGAATGGAAAGGTGCATTCCAGATAGTTTCCCGTTTCGATGTAGTCACGAAAAAAGCGGGAAAAGTCTTTGACGCAGATCAGATTGATTTCGCCGCGCTTGACCTTCTCCATCATCTGCGTGAACTGAGGACGGTGAAAATTCGTGCCGGTATAACCGTCATCCGCAAACTCAGACCGCTGACAGCGAGACAGCTCTGGATGATTGTCAAGAAAGCGATTGATGAGCATACGCTGGTTGCCGATGCTGTCACTTTCCGCCTTGCTGCCATAGCTGGTATCTTCATCAGCCATTGAGAGGCGGATGTAGATGCCGATGTTGTATTCCTTGCTCATTTACATCGCCTCCTGAACTTCCTTGATACTCTGAACGGTCAGAGCATAAATATCGCCGTATTTCATGACCAGCTCGATTGAGCCGTCCTCATGGACTTTCACAAGCTCTACGGACTCGTCAACCAACTCCTGAGAGAGCTTTTCTGCACCGCTGACGGATTTCATCAGCGTGAGCCACTTGTTGTCCTCGGACATTGCCTCGGCAAACTTCACCTTCCGCTGAACCGCTTCATCCAGCCGCCGGGAAAGGTCGGCATACTGCTCATCGTAGGCTTTCTTGGCAAAGGCGTATTCCTCTTCATCGAGAATGCCTTCCGCGAAGTCCTCATAGAGACGGGTACGCTTCTTGGAGATACCGCTGAGTTTCAGATTCAGACTTGTGATGAGCGCATTCTGTTGATCGCGGATGCTGCGTTCGCCTTCGCTGTTTCTCAGTTTGGCAAGCAGCTTGTCATAATTGAGAGCCGCCTTGACTTGAAGCTGGATCGCCGCAAGCACATCGGCTTCGAGCTTATCCTGCCGCGTATAGTGCGGCGTACAGAGATTGCCGCGCTTGACGGATGAACTGCACTCATATCGTCATACTTCGGTTTCCAGCCAAGCACCGTCTTCGCCTTTTCGCTGGACGCAACTAACTGCGCCGGGTCGCCCGCACGGCGTTCCGCCATTTCACACTTGATGGGCTTGCCGACGACCTTTTCGGCAGTATCAATGATCTCCTTGACGGTAAAGCCCACGCCGTTGCCGAGGTTGAAAACGTTGTTCTCGCCGCCGTTCATCAGGTATTCGGCAGCAAGGATGTGCGCGGAGGCCAGGTCAGTGACGTGGATATAGTCGCGGACGCAGGTGCCGTCGCGCGTGGGATAGTCGTCGCCAAAGATGGAAACGTGGTCGCGCTGTCCGTTCGGAACCTGCAGGACAATCGGAATCAGGTGCGTTTCGGGATTGTGTGCCTCGCCGATTTTGCCAGACATATGCGCGCCGCAGGCATTGAAATACCGCAGGGCCACAAAATGAATGCCGTGCGCGACGGACGCCCAGTAGAACATCCGCTCCATCGCGAGCTTCGTATCGCCGTAGCAGTTGGTCGGGTGCGTCGGGTCGGTTTCCAGAATGGGAACGCGCTCGGGCTCGCCGTAGGTTGCTGCCGTGGACGAGAAGACGATGTATCTCACGCCGTGCTCGATCATGCTCTGGAGCATCGTCCGCGTGCCGCCGAGGTTGTTATCGTAGTATTTCAGGGGATTTACCATGCTCTCGCCGACCTGCGAATTGGCCGCAAAGTGGATCACCGCATCGATCTTCTCGGAGGAGAACACATGATCGCAGAACTCTTTATTGCGGATGTCACCCTGATAGAACCGTGCCTTCGGATGCACCGCAGCTCGGAATCCGGTCTCCAGATTGTCCGCCACGACAACGTCGTAGCCGTTGTCGATCAGCTCATACACGGTGTGGCTGCCGATGTAGCCCGCGCCGCCAAGTACCAGAATCGTTTTCATAAAATCGCTCCTTTTGAAAAGGCGGGAGATGCATGCATCTCCCGCCTTGTACTTATTTCAAATTGATCGGAATCCGCGCAGAACTGTCAAACATTCTGAGCAGGATCGTTGCAGCCTCGCTGCGTTTGATGGTGCTTGCGGCGTGGAACGTACCCTTCGCGTCGGAGCCCGTCAGGATACCCGCGCGGTAGAGTTCGTAAATTTCCGCCGCATACTTGTAGGTCGTCTTCACGTCGGGGATCGCGCCGTCCGCCACGGTGCTGATGGCTGTATAGTCGTCCTTCGCGCCGTGGAAGATATGCACG
>DBLB01000191.1 GCA_002298695.1 Clostridiales bacterium UBA735
GCAGGTGACGTACCTGGCTGAGCAGCCGCTGAAAAAGGAAGGCCGCACCTATTACCTGACCTACTTTGAAGACCTGCAATACGGCTACGTCGACCAGACCTGCTTTACGGACGACCCGGACAGCGTGGTTCTCGAGGAGACGGTCTACGTCCGCACTCCGCAGAATCTTCGCCTGAGCGCCGACGGCTTCGAACTCGGCGGCCTCGTGGAGCAGGGCACAGAGCTGCAAGTGCTCGGCTATGACAGCGTTTCAAACGGCGTTGTCCACCTTTACCATGTGACCGACGGAACGGCGACGGGCTATATCAGCGGTGAATACACAGCGTCTACGCCGGAAGAGGCCGCCGGCATCTACGACCGCTTCGGCGTCTACGCTGTCCACCTGGGCCGCGAAGACCGCTGGGGCGGCGGCAACGCAGCCTCGCTCGACTACTATCCGCGCGAAAAGGCTGATTTCGCCGACAATGTCATGCCGAACCCCTGCTATGCGCTCTATCTCACCTGCGATCCCGAGGTGCTCGGTAATATCGACGCCTATATCGAATATGCCAGATCCACCAACATCAACGCTTTTGTGGTCAACATCATGGATGGCACGTCGGTCGGCTACCCCTCGCCGGTCTACCAGACCTATTCCCCGACGGCCTATCAGTATGCCAACAACACCATCGAGGAATACCGTGCCTGCATTCAGAAGATCAGAGACGCCGGCTTCTACACCATCGGCCGTCTGACGGTGTTCAATGATTCATTTTTTGTCTCCGACCATCCGGAATACGCGATTGCCGACAACAACGGCGATCCGCTCTACCTCGCGGCGACCGGCAGCTACTGGCCGAGCGCCTTCTGCCGCTATGTCTGGGAATACAAGGTCGCTCTTGCAAAGGACGCCGTCGAAACGATGGGCTTCCAGGAGATCCAGTTCGACTATGTCCGTTTTCCGGACGGTACCTATGACTATGAGCAGGCCGGAACGATCGACTACCGCAATGAGAACGGCGAAACCAAGGCGCAGGCCATCCAGCGCTTCCTGATGTATGCTGCGGACGAGCTGCACGACCTTGGCGTCTATGTCGGTGCCGACGTGTTCGGCGAATCCGCCGAGAGCTACGTGACGGCCTACGGACAGTACTGGCCGGCCATCAGCAACGTGGTCGACGTCATCAGCGGCATGCCGTACCCAGACCATTTCAGCCAGGACGGAACCTACCGCCCCTGGGAGCATCCGTATGATACGATCTACGACTGGTCGGAAAAAGCCGCCAAGCGGCAGGAAGAAACGCCCACACCCGCCGTGGCCCGTACCTGGATCCAGGCATATGACGCCATCCGTCCGCCGTATAACACCTATGGCGCGGAAGAAGTCGGCGCGGAAATCCAGGCGCTTCAGGACGCCGGTCTGACCGGCGGCTTCATGGCCTGGAATGCGATGTGCAGTCTGAGCAAGCTGGAATCCCTGAAGCTCGCCTTTGACGCCCTGGACCAGGGAACCTCTGAATAACTCTCCGGCCGCGGATGCCGGCCGGGGAGCAAAAACGATACGTTTACAGCTGTTGCCGTGCTATATGACCTTGTCGCTTCATGAAGTCTTTCGCTGCGCTCTGTAGGGGCGGACGACTCTGTCCGCCCGCCGCACGCACTCATCCGCCTGAAAAACTCAGGCGAATGCGTACACACCTACAAAGCAAGGGCCTGTTGTCTGCAAGCGCAGACAACAGGCCATTTTCATGCCAGCCGGATCTCACAGATGATACTGCTGGCTGTACTCCTCGTAATACCGTTCGAAGGTGTCGGATTTCATCTCTTTGATGCTGGACAGATACTCGTGTGTGTCAAACGAATCGGATTCCAGCTCGATCATTGCGACGGCAATGTTGGAGCAGTGGTCTGCCACACGTTCATAGTTTGTCAGCAGGTCGTTGAACAGGAACCCGTTGAGCAGCGTACAGTGCCCCTTCTGAAGCCGGTCGACGTGATGCAGCTTCAGCTCGTCGCACAGATCGTCGATCAGCTCCTCCAGCGGCTCCACGCGCGCCGCCATCGCCAGATCGTTCCGGATAAAGGCATTGACCGCAATGTGGACGATCTCCGTCAGCGCATTCTCCAGCACGCCAAGTTCGCGTGTGGCGTCGTCGGAAAACACGATGGACTTTTCGTGCATTTCCTTCGCCGTGTCGGCGAGATTGAGTGCATGGTCGGAGATCCGCTCAAAATCGGAGATCGTATGCAGGAATTTGGACACGTCCTCATTCTGCTTCTCGGTCAGCTCCTGCCCGGTCAGCTTGACAAGATAGCTGCCGAGACGGTCCTCATAGCGGTCGACCACGCCCTCCATCTCCGCGACCGTCTGATAGCCGCCGTCAGAATAGTGGTGCAGCAGCCGCATGGCCTCTGCGAGGTTTTCCTGCGCCTCTGCGGCCATGGAGTTGATCGTGATGCGGCTCTGCTCAATGGCAAGCGCCGGATGCTGGATAAAGCGCTCTTCAAGCTGGATGGCCTCGCCGGCCATACCGGGGACCGGCTTGTCCTTGACCAGAAAGTCCACCACATTCTCGATGGCGTCAATGAACGGCAGCAGGATCACGACCTTGATGAGGCGGAACAGCGTGTTGACGAATGCAATTGAAACGCTGCTCATCGTCATATCCAGAAAGGAGAAGCCGACAATGGCATTGACGAGGTAGAACACAATTGCCCAGAAGATGACGCCGGTGACCTCGACGACCAGATAGACCATCGCCGTTCGTTTGCCGTCGACGTTTGCACCGATGGCCGACAGCAGCACCGGCAGTGCCGCGCCGATGGCAATGCCCATGATGACCGGCAGTGCAATAGAAAAGCTTACCGTTCCCGTGGAGGCCAGCGCCTGCAAAATGCCGACGGCGGCGGAGGCGCTCTGCAAGACGCATGTAAAGAGCGTGCCGAACAGAATGCCGACGGTCGGGTTGGAGAACGTCGTCAGGATCCGAAGGAAGACCGGGTCGCTCCGCAGCGGAGAGACTGCGTCCGACATGGCGCTCATGCCAAACATCAGCACGGCAAAGCCCATCAGAATGTCGCCGATATGCCGCCGCGTCTGGCTTTTGGAGAACATCCGCAGCACGATTCCGACAACCGAAATGACACCGGTCAGCGTTGCCGTGGAAAACAGCTCCACCCATCCGCCGCCGCCTCCGAGGTCGGAAAGACAGATGATCCAGCCCGTGATCGACGTGCCGAGGATCGCACCCATCACGATGGAGATGGCCTGCCGGACTTTCATCATGCCCGAGTTCACAAAGCCGACTACCATGACCGACGTGGCCGAAGACGACTGAATGACTGCCGTCACGCCCGTGCCGAGCAAAAATCCTTTCAGCGGGCTGCCCGTCAGCTGGAACAGAATGACCTCAAGCTTGTTGCCCGCGACCTTTTTCAATCCGTCGCCCATCAGCGACATGCCGAACAGAAACAGCGCAATGCCGCTCAGCAGCGAGATCAGATTCGTAATGCTCAAATCCACTTCCTCCTCATTCCATACAAAGCTATCATAGTGGGGCTATGTTAAATGCCGTGTAATTTTTACGTAAAATCCATGTTAAATCTTGCTTTTTTTCACGTTTTCACATAAACTGAACGGGAGAAAAGGAGGGGTGCGGCATGATTTATCTGTTGGAAGACGACGAGAGCATCCGGAAGCTGGTGGTGTACGCGCTGGAAAGCCAGGGCTTCGCGGTGGAGGGCTTCGCGCTGCCGTCGCAGTTTCACCGGGCGATGGAGCGGCAGCTGCCGGAGCTGGTGCTGCTGGACATCATGCTGCC
>DBLB01000117.1:0-424 GCA_002298695.1 Clostridiales bacterium UBA735
TCGTGCTGGAGCTGCCGGTGACGGGCGTGCTGCGCTCGGCAGAGGGCTTTGCGCACTGCGGCGTGGAGATCCTGGACGCACTCGGCGTAGAAATGCTGGCGTTCGGCTGTGAAAGCGGCGGAACAGAGGACTTTCTGCGCCTTGCGGCGGCGATGGACACACCGGAATACCAGGCAGCGCTGCGCGCAGCGCTGGGCGAGGGGAGGAGCTATCCCGCGGCGCGGGAGGCCGCGGCAGAAAGCCTGCATTTATCCGCCGAACTGCTGAAGACGCCGAACAATATCCTCGGGCTGGAATACTGCCGCGCCGCGCTGGGGCGGCGCATCCGGCCGGCCGCGCTGCGGCGCGAGGGCGACTACCATGCAGCAGAGGCCGACCCGGAAAACCCGTCTGCAACGGCGGTTCGCGCGCTGCTGGCAGATGG
>DBLB01000117.1:537-2763 GCA_002298695.1 Clostridiales bacterium UBA735
CGATGCTCGCGCGCCTGCGCGGGATGACGAAGGACGGCTGGGCGCAGACGGCGCATGGGTCGGAGGGGCTGTGGAGCCTCGCCTGGCGCGCGGCGCAGCAGTGCGGAAGCCTGCCGGAGATCGAAAACATGATCAAATCGAAGCGCTATCCCATGACGCGGGTGCGGCGGCTGCTGCTCTGTGCATATCTGGGCCTGACGGAGGCCGACCTGAAGCGGGAGATCCCGTATGTGCGGGTGCTGGCCATGGACGATACCGGGCGGCGCGTGCTGCGGGAAATGCGGGGTTCAGAAACCATTCCGGTCATCAACGCCGGCCAGACGCCGGAAGATCCGGACTATTTTGCATTGGAGCTGCGCGCGGCGGGCCTCTACGGCCTGTTCGGCGCTGGAGATGTCTTTTCGCCGCCGTCGCAGCTCCGGGAGGAGCGCATCTATGTAAGGAGGGACGCAGAATGAAACACCGATGCTTCTGGGCGATACTGCTCAGCCTTGCCCTGCTGCTCAGCGGCTGCGGCGCGGAGACGGACACCGATGCTGTACAGCCGGACGCACCGGACGCGAGCAGTAAAACGGCACAGCCGGGCGCCGCATCCTCGGACACGGCGGAAACCGCCGTCTCCGAGATCGGACCCGCATCAGCGGCGCTGCCGGAGGCGTGCATGCGCTGGTACGACGCGCGCGAAACCGGCGGCGCTGCGGAACGTCTTGGCTTCGACGTGCCTCTTGCGGTGCGTGCGGACGACGGCGTCCGCTTTGACGAGGGCTATTCCGTCCGGAAGACGGACGGTACTTACAACGATCTTGCGCTCGACCGGACGCAGCAGGGCGACTTCCTCGAAAGCCTCTCAGACGCGGTGCGGCAGGAAGACTCCTGCGGACAGATGAGCTGGGAGGGCGAGGCGTACCACGCGCTGACGATCGACGTGGCGGACGGGATGATGCCGAATGTGGCATCGCCGTTCGGCGGCGTGCTGCGGCTGAACGTCTCCGGCGACTGCTATGTCGACGGAGGCGGCGCGGAATATTCCTGCTTCGAGGGCTTTGACTGTGTGCTGGTCACGGGCGAGGGTTCGCTGCGGTTTGAAAACACAGCAGGACTCGAGTGCGGCGGCGGGACGCTGCCGGTTCCGGCAGTGATTGTGGACGGCGATGTAGACGTCTACTGTGATAACTTTCTTGCGCAGCCGAACGAGGGCTGCGGGCTGACAGTCGCCGTCCTGAACGGGACGCTGCGCACCGAGCTGCTGCGCTGGCGCAACGGCGATATGCTGATCGCGGGCGGCGTCATGACCGCGCGGAGTATCTCGACGGTCAACCCCATCACGGCGACGTGCCGGGGCGGCGTGCTCCTGCTCGACTGGCCGAGTGAATATGAGATGACGTTTATTCTCTCCGGCGGCGAGGCGTATCTGGCCGGGCCGCTGAACGAGGGCACAATTATAGAGTCCGGAGCCGGAATTCTGGCTGCGCAGGACGTGTCCGCCGCAGACATCCGCGGCAGCGGAGCCAGCGTGCTCGGCGGCGAAGAGGCCGTGAGCCGGTATTTCCAGACGACGTACAGCGAGGAATGGAGCGGCGCGCAGGCCGGCATGACCTGGGACGCGCTGACGCTGGCCGACGCGGGCGGCGGTTGGTTCGCCGGAACGCTCTCGATGGAAAACGTTGCAGCGGAGGAGCTGCTGCCCTGGGGTGCGCTCTGGCTGCGGCTTGCGGGCGAGAACACCGTCTCCGGCGAGGTGGGCGGCACGGGTCTGCTCATCGAGGGCGGCGGCGCCATTTCGGCCGGAAACCTCAACCTCTGGGGCTGGGGCGGCATCCACCATCCGGCCTTCGCGCTGCGCGGCGCGTCGGTCACGACCGGCGGCTTCGGCATGGGCTGCAGCTCCGGCGAGACAGGCACGTTCGAAGTTTCGGGCGGCAGCTTCACCTGCACGGGCGAGACGTGGATGCAGAATGCTGCGCTGACCATCTCAGGCGGCGAGGTCGTCGTGCCGGGCGGCGCGGACGGCCTGATTGCGGAAAACGGGAGCGTCCGCGTCACCGGCGGCACGGTGCGCGAACCGTAAATTTGCGGTTTTTGAAAAAAATACTTGCAAAATAAGAACGCCTGTGATACTATATCTAGGCGTTTGAACCAAGGGAAGGGCAGTCTGCCTTTTTACAGAAATCTGATGAGAGAGGTGAAATCCATGAAGGAAGGTATCCATCCCAAGTACGAACAGAC
>DBLB01000151.1 GCA_002298695.1 Clostridiales bacterium UBA735
TTGACCTTGATGCCCCACTTGTCGGTGGCCTCGTCGAGGATGGCGGTGATCTTGCTGTTGATGGTGTCGCGGCTGGTAAGGGTGTGGTCCAGCTCCATCTCGCCGATGATGTTGCGCAGGGTGGTGGCCGACAGGCTCTCGATGGCCGCGATGGGCTGGTTGACGCCGTAGGTGTAGAGCTTGGCGTCCATCACCTGGAAGAAGACCACGGTGTCGATCTGCATGGTGACGTTATCCTTGGTGATGACGGGCTGGGGCGGATAGTCGAGCACCTGCTCCTTCAGGCTGACCTTCTTGGCCACGCGCTCCACGAACGGGACCTTGAAGTGCATGCCGACGGTCCAGACCGCGGAGAACGCGCCGAGCCGTTCGACAACATAGGCGCGGGACTGCTGCACGACATAGATGTTGCGGACGATGACGATGAGCACCAACACGGCGACCACCAGTACGGGAATCCATTCCATAATACTTTCCTCCTGATTCTTTTCTTTCAATAAATTGTGTATTGGATGACGGGTTTATGCCTCTGAGGGAACCTGTGCGGGCTGCACGAAGAGCTTTGCGCCCTCGATGCGCGTGATCGTGACGACGGTGTCTGCCGGGATGTTCGCGCCGGTCTCGCTCCGCGCCGTCCAGAGCACGCCGTCAACGCGGACGGCGCCCGTGGCGCGCAGATCATCGATCGGCTCGGTGACAAGCGCCTCGCGGCCGATGAGCCGGTCGGCATTGGTACGCGTGTGCCTTGGCGTGAGCTTTCTGCGCAGGATGGGCCGAAAGATCGCAAGCAGCAGCGCCGACACCGCGACGAACAGCCCGAACTGCCACACGAAGCCGAGCCCGCACATCGCCGCGATCATGGCCGCGAGCGCACCGCCCATGAACCAGATGCTGACAAGCTGGATCGTCGCGGCCTCGATGCCGATGAACGCCACGATCGCAATGATCCAGCCAATGATAAATGGGGTCATTTCTCTGCACCTCCTTGTTGATTTCAGTATCCTACAGACGGCGCCGTCTGTCAACTGTAACTTTTTTGTAAACCGGCCAGAAAAGGTTTGCTATTTCTTAGGATCATCTTTATAATAAGAGTTAATATGCCGCGCTGACGGCGAAGAAAGCGAAGTTTGAATGATGAAAGATCTGGAATTCTGCGTCCCGTGTCTGTTCGGGCTGGAGGGCCTCGTGGGCGATGAGCTGAAGCGGCTCGGCTGCGAGGGCGTCCGCGTCGAGGACCGGCGCGTATTTTTTACGGGGGACTTTGCCGATCTGGCGAAGGTCAACCTCTGCTGCCGCATGGGCGAGCGCGTGATGATCCGCCTCGGCCATTTCCGCGCGATGAGCTTTGAAGACCTGTTCCAGGCTGTCAAGGCGCTGCCGCTCGAGCGCTTCATCCCGAAGGACGGGGCATTCCCCGTCAAGGGCTATAGCTTAAACAGCCAGCTGCACTCCGTGCCCGACTGTCAGGCCATCGTGAAAAAGGCGGCGGTCACGCGCCTCGGTGAGAAGTATGGCCTCGGCTGGATGCCGGAGACCGGCGCGGCCTATCAGCTGCGGTTTTCCATTATGAAGGACACGTGCGAGGTCTTCCTCGACACATCGGGCGTCAGTCTGCACAAGCGCGGCTACCGACAGATCGCGAACCTCGCGCCGCTGCACGAGACGATGGCGGCGGCGATGGTGAATCTTGCGCGCTATCGTGGGCGGGATTTCTTCTGGGATCCCTTTTGCGGCTCGGGAACGATCTGCATCGAAGCGGCGCTCATCGCGCTGAACCGCGCGCCCGGCCTGCACCGGAGCTTTGCCGCCGAAAAGTGGAGCTGCGTCCCGGCGGAGGTCTGGCGTCAGGCCAGGACCGAGGCGATGGACCGCGAATTCCGCGGAGACTATCACATTCTCGGCTCGGACATCGACCCGGCCTCGCTCGACATCGCGCGCGAGAACGCGCGCAAGGCGGGCGTCGCGAAGCTCATTGAATTCCGCGAGGCCGACGCGACGAAAATGAGTTTGCCGACAGACAAAGGGCTGATCGTCTGCAACCCGCCGTATGGAGAGCGCATGCTCGAGCAGCGCAGCGCACAGCGCCTCTATCAGGCGTTCGGACGGCACATCCAATATGCCGACGGCTGGAAAAAATACATCATTTCCTCCGAACCGGAATTTGAGCATTACTTCGGCAAGCAGGCCGCCAAAAAGCGCAAGCTCTATAACGGCCGTTTGCAGTGTAATGTTTATATGTATTTCTGAGAAATCTTGCAGAAGAGCTTGCAGGGCGGGGACGCCTCTGTCCGCCCGGCCACCTGCGCCCCCATTCTTTTCTTTCTCTTTTCGGAGAAAGAAAAGAACCGCCGCGCCCCGGTGAAGAAAAGAAAGGAGACGACCAGAGAACCTTTCGGTCGGTTCTCTGGACTCTCCCGCTCGACCAGGGCCTTGCCCTGGACCCGCGGCGTATGGAAATCGGACGGCGGCACGGGATGCACTTCCGGTTTTGCATGGCCCTCTTTCTTTTCTTGGCAGCTCGAAACCGTTCTTTTCTTTCTCAGCAGGAGAAAGAAAAGAATGGGTTCGAAAAACAATTGATTTCCCCTGCTATGGATTCAGACGAAAGAAAAAGGAGAAGGTTCCCGCGATGAAGCATATTTTTATCATCAACCCCGCAGCGGGGAAATATGACCACACGGAGGAGTTTGCCGGGAAAATTGCCGCGGCCTGCACGGCGCGGGGATTGGATTACGAGCTCTGCGTCTCGGAAAAGCCAGGCGGCTGCCGGGCGCTGGCGCGCGCAGCGGCGGAGCGCGGCGAGCAGGCGCGCCTCTATGCCTGCGGCGGTGACGGAACGCTCAATGAGGTGGTCAACGGCGTGGTCGGCTTTGACAATGTCGCCGTGACGCACTTTCCGGGTGGTTCCGGCAATGACGCGGTCAAGATCTTTTCGGAACCGGCTGCATTTTCCGATCTGGATCGGCTGCTGGATGCGGAGGAGGTGCGTCTTGACCTCATCCGCTGCAATGGCATGTATGCGCTGAACATCCTTTCCATCGGGCTTGACGCGCGCATCGGCACGGATATCGCCCGCTTCAAGCGGCTGCCGCTGGTGAGCGGCAAGGGGGCGTATGCGCTGTCTACCGTCAACAATCTGTTCCGCGGCATCAGCCAGCATTACCGCGTGACGCTTGACGGCACGGAAGTCGTGGACGGGGAGCAGACAATGATCTGTATCTGCAACGGCCGCTGGTACGGCGGCAGCTTCAACCCCGTGCCGGAAGCGGAGCCGGACGACGGGCTGCTCGACGTGCTGCTGGTCAGGCGGGTGAACCTCTTGCAGGTGGCGGGTGTGATCGGCAAGTATCAGAAGGGACGCTACGCCGATTATCCGCAGCTCATCCGCCGCGTGCGCTGCCGCAGATTGCGCATCGAGTGTGAAAAGGAGAACGTCGTCAACGTCGACGGCGAGGCTCTGCACACCACCGACGCGCAGATCGAGCTTGTGCCGCAGGCTATCCGCTTCTTCTATCCGCGCGGATTGACCTATCGCTGCGAAAATTCACAAAAATGACATAAGTTTTTGTGAAAAAGCACTTGACTTTTTCGCCGCCATGGGTATTATATATGTTGTTAGCACTCAAGAACAACGAGTGCTAAAACGAGAAATAAAGAAGGCTGCGCGGCAGCCACACCATACAGGAGGTAATTTGTTATGAAACTGACGCCGTTGGCTGACAATGTGGTACTGAAGCGCTTTGAGGCGGAGGAAAAGACCGCATCGGGCATTATCATTTCCACTGCAAACAAGGAAAAGTCCGTGCTCTCCGAGGTCGTGGCCGTTGGCCCCGGCAAGAAGGATGAGCCGATGACCGTAAAGGTCGGTCAGAAGGTTCTCACCGCGAAATTTGCAGGCCAGGAGCTGAAGCTCGACGAGCAGGATTATGTTGTCTGCAAGCTCAGCGACATTCTGGCAATTGTGGAATAAGGCAGTAAAGGAGTAATACAATTATGGCAAAGCAGATTGTTTATGGCGAAGAGGCCCGCAAGGCCCTTCTGTCCGGCATTGATCAGCTGGCAAATACCGTGAAAGTCACCCTGGGCCCGAAGGGCCGCAACGTCGTTCTCGGCAAGAAGTACGGCGCTCCGCTGGTCACCAACGACGGCGTAACGATCGCAAAGGACGTTGAGCTGGAAGATGCGTTCGAGAACATGGGCGCACAGCTCGTCCGCGAAGTCGCCACCAAGACGAACGACGTCGCCGGCGACGGCACGACGACCGCGACGCTGCTCGCACAGGCCATCGTTCATGAGGGCCTGAAGAACGTCTCCGCCGGCGCGAACCCCATGGTCATGCGCAAGGGCATCGAGAAGGCCGTTGCTGCGACCGTTGAGGCCATCAAGGCGAACGCCGAGGTCGTCAAGGGCTCCGACGACATCGCCCGTGTCGGCGCTGTCTCCTCCGGCGACGAGACCGTCGGCAAGCTGATCGCCGAGGCCATGGAGAAGGTCTCCACCTCCGGCGTCATCACCATCGAAGAGTCCAAGACCGCTGAGACCGGTCTGGAAGTGGTCGAAGGTATGCAGTTCGACCGCGGCTACATC
>DBLB01000088.1 GCA_002298695.1 Clostridiales bacterium UBA735
CGCGTTGTCAATCTTAATTTCATGCTGATTCGTAGAAAACACCTCCTGCACATATTCTGCACGGTTCTGGAATTTTCTAATCAGAATATGGCACATGAATCAGCTTTATCCAATATTGTCACACTTCATTTGCGTTTCACCGTGAAACGCTTTTTTCGTCAAAATTCGCGTGGGATATTCCGCGCGAATCTGCAATAACATCTATCGTTTTTCAAAGGCTTCGCAGACGGCAGCGGGCAAGACTGCTCCATAGGCTTTACCTCCCTCCATGCTTATGGCGGGGCGTTCTACGCTGTGACGCATAGAGATCCGTGCCCTCCCGCATGGAAAGACAGTTAATATATCCTTCAAAATGCTCCATAACGGCGCAAATGCTCTGAGTATCGCCGCTGACAGCTTTGCAAATTGTTTCATAAGGTAAAAGTTTCGGCATCCTTGTCGCACTCCATAATTCGCTTTAGCCGTTGTAACGCTTGCACCCGCCTGCCGTTGACCGTGGAAACAGGCAGGCTCAAATACCTTGCGATTTTGCTGTCACTCCATTCAGCAAAGTACGATAGCAGCAAAATATCTCTGTATTTGGGCTGCAAATAGGACAGTGCATTTCCGATGTGCGGCGTAACAACAAAGACCTGCTCTTTCACGCGGAAGGGCATCATTGTTTCCAGCACATAGCTGTCCTCGGTTATCAGGCTGTCAAAAATACTCTCGTCAAAGTTTGATGCTACGGCTTCCCGCTGCTCCTGAATGTCCAGCTTTTTATGTATGTTCCGGGCTTTGTTGCGGAGGACTGTTTTCATAAAATCCTCAAAAGCGCATTGCTTATGTAGTTTTTGTTTTTCTGTCATAATTTCTTCCTCTGTTTTGTGCTTCTATATACCAACTACAAAATGACATAGCCGTTTTTCCGAAAATTCGCGCAAAGCGCAAAAACTTCCCATAAAAAACTTATTTTTGATGAAATCCGCGCTTTAAGAGAACAGAAAAATCCCCCCTCCAGTGTGAACTGGAGGGGGGATCTTGCGCTATGGGTTACTTCGTGTGCTCCTGCATAAAACGCATCAGAATCGACGCAACCTCCGCGCGGGTCGCGTTGCCCTGCGGGGCAAGCGTGGTTGTGGTGCGGCCGTTGATAAGGCCAGCACCGACAGCCCAACGCATCGCGTCGGTCGCCCAGCCAGAAACGTCGGAAGCGTCTGTGTATGCGGAAATGTCAGCAGCTGCGGACACATCGTAGCCTTTCAGCTTCGCGTAGCGGTAGAGCATGGCGGCAAGCTGTTCGCGGGTGATTTTGCCGGTCATATTCGTACCATCCGAAATGCCAGCGCCCATCGCCCATTCGCGGCCAGCGGCGTACCATGTCGCGCCGCCGGAGGTATTGACACCCTCCATGCGCGCCAGAATAGTCACGATCATGCTGCGGGTCGTGTTGGCGTTCGGGCTGAACTCCTTCGCGGACGTGCCGTTCATCAGGCCATTGTCGCAAGCGTACTTCACGCCGTCGTAATACCAGCTGCCGGAGGTCACATCCGTGAACATAAGGTTGTCCTTGCTGGTATCAGGCTTCTGCGACGGCTTAGCGGGCGTAACCGGGCTGAGCGGCGGGATTGCCGCAAACTCTGCTTCTGCCCGTACAAGGTCATCGTAGCGCTCCACAAGTGCCTTTTGATCCTCGGTCAGCGCGTCATACGCGGCGCGGGCCATACGGATGGCCGGGCCGCTGTAACGGTTGACGGGGAACAAACGCTCGATCATCTCGTCCACCTGCGCGGCAGCAGCCAAATCAGCTTCATGCTTCGCTTCGGCTTCCAGACGTGCAAGCTCTGCTTCTGCGGCGGTCAAGACATTGTAGTTTTCAACCAGCGTTTTCTGATCGTTCGTCAGTGCGTCATACGCAGCACGGGCAGCTTCGATAGCTGTTTTGCTGTCCAGTGTGACTTTGCCGATTTCATTGATCTTTTCTGTCACATCGTCAGCAGCTTTCTTGTCAACCAGCGCCTTGTACGCAGCTTCTGCGGCGGTCAGAGTATCCAGTTTCGTCACATACGTCTTTTGCGTGGGAGTCAGGTTGCCGTAAGCGACACGGGCCGTTTCGATGGCCTTCTTACTCTCCAGCGTAACTTCGCCAATGTTCTCGATCAGCTGATCGACTGCCGCAGCCTTTTCTTCGTCGGCCTGCTTTTCTGCCTCAAGCGTCTTCAGCTTGGCTTCCGCGCTGGCGAGTACGTCGAGGTTTGTGACCAGCTTTTGTGCATAGCTGTTCAGCGCCTCAAAACCGGCGCGGGCCTGCGTGATTTGCGCGACACATTCGCTGTCCAGCGTGATTTCGTCAACCGGGCCGATTGCGGCAATGTCGGCAATGACCTTATCCGCCGCAGCCTGATTGAGTCCGTCGATCTTTTCAATCAGCTTCGTGAGCTTATTATATTCGTTGACAGTCAGGCGGTCTTTCTCCTCCTGCGTCAGCGATTCATAAATCTCCTGCACTGATTTGACCGATTCTGTATCCTCCAGCGTTGCGCGATAGACGGAGGACAGCGCAGCGATTTTTACAGAGAGATCAGCGGTTTTCTTGAAGCTGGCAACGCCGTTTTCTGCGTCAACGAGCTTTTGATAGTTGGTGACGTTCTTCTGACTGGTTTCACTCAGCGCGTCATAGGCCGCTCTGGTGATGCTCAGACCGCTTTCCATGCTCTTGTAGTTGTAGCTTTCTACCTTGATGCAATACTTGTCGATCAGCCCCATGACGTATGCGGAGCCGTCGTCAACCTGTGCATTGACCACTTTCAGAACATACCATGTACCGTTCGCTGTCTGCGTGTTGCCAGCCTGCGCGTTCATGGTCGGCCAGCCCTTCACGCCGCACCCAACGTAGATGGTGTCGCCTGCAACAACGGGGATGATCTGCGTCCGCTTATAGAAGCTGACACCCTCGGTGTTGTCGGTCACCTGCTCGTTGAGGAACGTCTTTACAAGGAAGTTCTTGTTTGCGGCGGTCGGTGTGATTTTGATTTCGGCCTTTTCATCGTCGATCTGCAAGGTGTACTCGTTTGTCGAGCCAATCGTGCCGGACGTGAAATCCGGGAAGATCGTGCCGTTGGTCACGTTAAGCGCCGCGAGGGTGGTGTTCTGGTTGCTCCATGTGCCGCCGAGGTCCTCGCCGTAACCGGTTCTGGTATACATGATGCGGATCTCATCACCGTCGCCCAGCTTGCCGTTTGCAACTGTGAAGTTGCCAAAGCCCTCGTTGGTGAACCAGTCGTTCAGCGTTCCCATCCAGCCGGACTGAGAGCCGCCGTCAAAAGCGGACAGACCGTTGATCGACGAGATGTAGTTGCTGGACGCACCGGTCTGCGCCCAGCCGTGCTGATCGAGCGCGTCTACCACGCAGGTCATCATCGTGGAATCTGCCGTCAAATCCACTTCAAAATGGTCGATCGGTGCGCCCTCCCAATACGTTTTGCCTGTGGGCCAGAGATCGTGTGTAAAGGTCGTGTTCTCAATGGTGACATACACAGTGCCATAATCCTGTGCCATGTCCGCGTCCACAGCTGCCATCGCTTCGAGGGCCGCAGTCTTTGCAGCAGTGGCGGTGGTCACGTCCGCAGCCTTTTCGATGTTGGCAATGCCATCGTTATACGCATTGACCAGCGTATTCCAATTTGCGTTGGAATACTCCGACTTGGTGTATGTCTGGTAGGCAGCTGTCAGCTCATTTTTAAGCTGCGTCTTTGCTTCGGTCAGTTCGTCCGGGGTCGCTACCTTTTCCAGATAGACCTTGACGACGATATTGTGCGGCATGACACAGTCAAAGCTAATGATCGCCGCCTTCATACCGTCTTCGCCCTTGCCGTCATAACCAGTCGAGCTCGGCTCGTAGAAGAAACGCCTTCTGGAACTGTCCGGGTTCGCGTCGGTATAGTTCGGCATCTGAACCGTGACGCCCTCGATGGGATTGCCGTCCTCGTCCTCAACCTCGACCTTCACGACCGTCGCGTTGTAGCTGCACTCATAAGCGCCGCCTTCCAGCTTGCGGGCGATGATCAGCTGATAGTAGGAGCCCTCCTGCACACGATAGCCATCCGTGCCATCGAATGCGCCGAGTGCCGCACTAGTGCGGACCGTATCTTCCGTTGAGCCCGGAACGTTAACGCGGGAATCCGCGTTTGCATAATCGCTCGGAACATAGGAATAGCTCCGGTTGTTGGCAACGATGAAATCATCCTGGTAATCCGTGTCGCCCATAACCTTGACCGTCACGGTCGGATCGACCTCAGCGGGGAGTGTCGAGCCGTCTGTGCCGTAGGCTTCCTTCAGCTTTTCATACTTTGCTTTCTGCGCCGTGGTCATCTGGTTGATCTGGTGCTGCGTCGCGCTGTCGATCATGCTCTGGAGATATAGGAAGCGCTCCGCAAAGCCCTGTGTAAAGTCACTCAGATCATCGGGCAGACGATTCAGTGCGCCACGAATGCTGTTCTCCGTCGGGGAGTCGCTGTTCTTGTGCGCCTTTTCCAGCTGCGCCACCAGTGCGTCAAACTCACGCACAAGGTTCTTTGCGTCGGTCAGGTTGTCGAGTGTCGGGAACTTCTCGCAGCTTTCGTTGTAGGTATCATCGATCTGCTTCAGTTCTTCTTCCGTAAACAGAGTACGGTCAATGTCCTGATAGCTGTCGTCCAGCTCCTGCTTGAGCGCGGCAAGGCCGGACGCAAGCTCGTCGCCGGATTTCGGGTTCACATAGACCCACACGGAAGCACCAGCCGTCATGCTCGGCAGCTCCTCGATCTGCGGGCCACCGGATACATCGGTATTGCCCCAGAAGCCCTTGTTGTCGCGCAGATCGGCGGCGTACAGATGCACCCAGCCAGAGCCATAGAGCGTGACGGTCACGTCGCCATTCGCATCGGTCTGATAACCGGTGTCAAGACTCGGCGCGGCAGCCTCGCCAGCTGTGGCGGCGGTGTTGCTTGCACGCTCCGGGGAAACATAAAGCTCTGCGCCGGAGAACGCGCTGTACTCGCCCGTGTAGCTCTGCAAGGACGCATACGCACGGGAAACGTGCAGCGTCAGCGGTTCGCCCTCGGTGACGGTCAATGTGCCGGTGACAGGCTTGCCGTCCTGCTCGAACCGCGCCGTCTGCATATAGCGCATGGTGTAGTTTTCTGCCAGCGGATTCGGTTCGCCCGCATAAGAAGAAATCTTCGGCTGCGGAAGCAGCACAAGCTCTACCGTGTCGCCGTCATGCAGCACATAACGGTCGGAATAGTAAACGCGCGTACCGCTCTCATCGTAATCGTCGGAGAAATAGTAGCTGAAGTTCTGCAAACTGTGCGCATAGACACCGTTGATAAGCGCGGCATAGCTGGCCGCACCAAAGCCGTCCAAACGCCCCTTGTTGTAGAGCTTGCTGCCAAGCTGTGTTTCCAGTTCGCCGAGCGTCTGATCACCCGTCAGCGTGACAGAACCCGTCCATGTCGTGCTTGTCCAATCGGAGTCCACATGATAGAAGTCCGGGTCTTTCAGGCTGGCGCTGTCCGTGACGCGGACATTCACGGTGATGCTGTCCGCAGTGTTCGTCAGGCCGAGATAGTAAGCGTCGAACAGAGTACGATATGCCGTTCTGATTTCCCGGTATTCGCTGGCGTTCAGGTCAAGCTGCGTTTCCTCGTACTTCTGCCAGACGGCATAGGCAACGTCACGCGCGGTTTTCAGCTCATCGCGCCCATTCAGCGCCGTGTTGTCGATCGCCTTGTCTGCCAGATCACAGAGAGCCGGAATTGCGTCCAGTGCCAGTGACACGTTTCCGTATCTGTCCAGCGTCGGAGCGAGATTGTCGGCCGCGTTGCTCAGGGCTGTGGCATAGCCATCCGCCTTGTCCTGATTGTCTGCGTCGTTCTCAGCCGTAGGTTCGACCACACCTGTTGCGTCGTTTTTCTGGAACAGGGATTCCAGATACGCATTTGCATCGGTCAGTGCTGTGCGGTAAGCATTGACGGTC
The DNA here is from genome assembly GCA_002298695.1 of Clostridiales bacterium UBA735. GTDB lineage: Bacteria > Bacillota > Clostridia > Oscillospirales > Oscillospiraceae > CAG-170. The sequence goes on from DBLB01000088.1 coordinate 5,996, forward strand.
TTGTCGTTGTAACCCTTCAGATCGTCGTCAGACTTTTTGCACCGCTCAATCGTTTCGTAAAGATTGGTGGGGTTGATCTGCTCGGCTGGGATCAGATTCGCCATAGCTGCTGTCAATGCTTCCAGTGCGGAATCCACATCTGCCTGTGCTGCATTTGCATTTTCATTGACCGATTTTGCGCTGGTAAGCGCAGTCTGGAAATCTGACCAGAAGCCCTTTTCACTGACTGCCACTGTTCCGGCGTTATATCTGTCGTTCTCTGTTTTGCAGTTGCTGGAATTTTTCCCCTCCGCTTTAGTAATCTCCGCGGCGAGATCCGATTTATCTACCGAATCAGAACCTGCTTTTTTTATTTGCACAAGGACTGCATAATCATCACCAACGGCTGTACCGCCTGGCTTAATTTGTGAGCAGAACATTGCGATGAAATAATAATTATAGCCATTTGTGATTTTTTTAGCTGGGAATCCTGCTTTTTGCAGGTCGTCGTCTGTAACTTGTATGCCAGCTTCAGATGCGTCTTTAGCGTTCTTTGTTGCCCAACCAGCGCCTTTGCTCAGCAAATATGAATAGTTCTTCCAAGCAACCAATCCTATGCTCTGCTTAAATTGGACGGCAGTATTAGCGTCGTCAATCGTTACAATATATGTAATGCCCCTGAAACTATCCTTGTTGTACGTTTTTATTACAGCGGAACTGTCGCTGGTGTTGTCGTATGTATCCTCGTATGTGCCGACAGCTAGACCATCTTTGTTTAGCGTGATTACTGTAGTTGTTGTGTCTGCATATACCGGAACAATTAAACTGAAAAATAGTGCGATGACAATCAGAAGGGAAACTGTTCTTTTCATTTGTTTTTCTAAACCGGGGACTGCAGATGCAGCCCCCGGTGCTCCCTCCTTAGTCAATAATCAGATAAAATGCTTCTGCTGTTCCAGACTGAACAACGATTTGCACAGCCTCGGTCTTATCAGTTGCCGTAAAAGTGTCCGTCTGTACACCGTTAATCAACACATTTGCATTGCTATCTGCACTGATAGACACAGTCGAACCGTTAGAAATACCATAGTCAATATAATAGACGTTACGCGAAATCTGCGTAGCAAATTCATCCAGCGCGACTTCGGCATCATCAAGCGTTACGGTCGGAATAGCCGCAGTTTCAGACGTTGTTCCCACTGCACGGAAAATACCGGTGATTTCCGGAGATGTTTCACCGAAAATGCCGGTATTAAACAGAACCGCAGAATAGATACGGACATACTTTGCGTTGTCGATTTTCACCGGGGTCGTGCCGCCGATTTCAACAGCCCAAGCGAGGTCAAAGCCGTCGCCGCCAACCTTGTCGGAGGTATACGGCGTGTACGGGTTGATCGGCGTACCGTCCTTGACGCTCGGTACGGGGGTCACGTCGGCATAGCCGAACGCATAATCCGCATTGGAGTCGCTGTCCGGGATGCTGGTCACACCGGTGAATTTCAGCGTCGTATCCGTATACTCCGTGATGTAGCTGTTCGTCAGCGTGTTATTGATGCCGGAGGTCGCTTCGTGGTTCATGCCGCTCTTGGTCGGGAACCACGAAGCGTTCGTTACGAACGGATCCTGAGAATGTACTGTGTCATTGACTTTGGCGGTAATTGCGCCATTGCTTGCCAGCGTGTAAGAAACCGTCGCGTTGCGGACGGCGCTGTCCGAATAATACATCGAACCAGCCAGCTCATACCACTTATAGTCGCCCAGCGTACCGTCAGACAGAACCTCCTGCGCATAGACCTGCACAGCGGCTGCCTCCGGGTTGCCATTGAAGGCATTGCCGTAAACCACAAAGTCTACGCCGTAGGGGTTGGTGTCCAGATTCTGAATGGGGTTGCTGCTGAAATCGTACTGGACATAGCCGCCCAGAGAACCGAGCGAGAAGCCGTTCGCAGCAAAGCCATTGTAACCCTTGATCTTGGTCGCAGGCGTCAGGACGTTGTTGCCGCCAGCGCTGATGCTGCCCCAGTCGCCGCGGTTGGCATACTGCGTGATACCGGGCAGATAGGCAATCGCACCATCCGGATGCAGCTGCGCATCATGGGCGGAGGACGGGTCGTTCGGTGTGCTGAAGTTGATGGTGGTAGCGGTAGTGCTGCCAGCAGTAGTGACCTGAATCGAACCGGCTGCCTTGGCATAAATGACCGTCGAGAAATAGCCATCGCCGGACGTGCCGGTGACAGTATTGGTTTCGGTCATATTGCCGTTGGCATCATAGGTACGCTCCGCACCGCCGTCGAGCGAGTGTGTCACCCTGAGCAGGCGGGCCTGTGCATCGTAGTCGTACTGATAGTCCTCGGTATGTGTGCAGCCGTCGGGGCCCACCGTCAGTATGCCGCGCCAAGCTACCCTACCATCAAGGGTATAGGTCTTCATCTCTGCAGTGTTACTGCTGCCACAGAAAGCCTGCATAAGTATAACACGCCCCTCGGAGTCGTAGTCCAGCTTGGTAACCCGGTATGCCCCGTCATTGCCCGTGGCACACACGGAGCCAGTCTGCAGTCCACGGTGGCCCAGCGTGTCGGGGCACTGCTCAATCCCTTCCTGGGGCATGGCCATTAGGAACTCATAGTCATCATAGTAATTGGCCCTGAGCAGACGGGCACCGGCAATGGGTATATTGGCTGTATAGCCACTGCCGCACAGGGTTCGGCCCATATCGGCAAAGCTGGCCACGCCCACGTGCGCCCACACCCTGCCCACGGCCGCGGTGTCAGGCTCCGCACACTCGCCCGTAATGGCTGGTCGACCATACCTGTCGGGCAGCGTGAATGTCCACACGCCGCGCTTTCGTGCGTTGCCGTCCTGCGCAAACACAGCCCGCCCCGTGCGGTCATAGATATAGCGTACCGGCTCGCAGCCAGGCAGGCGCCGCTCCACACATCGCAGACGGCCGTCGTAACGGTACTGATAGGCATAGTCCAGCAGCGTGGCATCGGTGCGTGTGTCATAGGTGCCGGAGGCGGCTGTCAGCCGTGCCGAGGCAGCCGGTGGCAATACCATACGCAGGTTACCCACAGGGTCATATATATAATAGGTGTCGGCCAGGCCTGAACCAGTGTCAATGCGGTCAAGCACCTTCTGGCCGCGCCAGTCGGTAAACACCCACTGGCGGCGTCCGTCAGCATCGGCCGTGAGGGTCACGTCAAGCTCGCCGGTAGCATAGTCCCCGTCTACCTTCAGACTGTTGCCAGAGAGCGTGAGCCGCCGGCAGCACAGCTCACCCTGGGCAGGATCCGAGCAGAGCCTCACTGTCGTAGCCGGGTGCTGCTGATAGGCCTCACCGGCCGGTGTGACGGCTGTCAGCTCACCACCAGGCTGCTCCTCATAGCAAAACTCCTCCAGAGGACGGCTGTCGCCATAGACCTGTGCCGCGGCCGCCGACAGCTCGCCGACCGTCACGGGACCGTCGGCAGGGGTTACCGGAACGGGCAGCCACTCAGCTGTCTTCCGCCCGATGCCATCATAAAGGGTAAGGGTGGCCAAGTCGCTGCCCGTTGGCGAATACTGTCGCTGACGGGAAGTCACGGCTGCGCCAAAGCCATCGTAATAGGTATCTGTAACAAGAGGTTGGCGACCGTCCGTATCGGTATAGACGCTATGGCTTACGAGGTTGGAACCGCCACCGTCATAGAGCGAGTAGGCATAGGTGTCGGTGAGCTGGCCACTGCTATTGCGTATCTCGCTGAGCCTGCCAGCCGCATAGGCATAGGCGGTATGACGCCCGTCGGGGCTGGTTATGCCGGTACAGCCCACCAGGGGTTCGTAGGTATAGGATGTGGTGAGCACGCTGTCGGCATCCTGTGATGCCGAAGCCCCCCCACCAAGCATGGCCGCAGCGAGAGTCGATGCCTCTGTGTTCCACTGGTAGGCCGTAGGTACACCGCCGTTGATGGCTGTGAGCAACAGGTTGCCCCGCCGGTCGTAGGCGTAGAAATCCTGTCGTGCCGTCTCGCGGCCGTTGCAGAGTATGCGCAGGCTGTCGCGCTGCAGTCCGCCCGTGGCGAAGCACCTGTACGAGGTCATCACCTTTACCGTGTCGCCCCCCACTACGACAGCCTCTTCTACGGGCAGTGCAGTATAGCCACTATCGGTAAGCTGACGGTAGAAGTCTGTACCGATGTTAGACGAGTACCTGTAGCTGCGTGTAAGGGCTTGCCCGTGGCATTTTAGGCGCAGCGAGCGCAGCAACGGTATGGGCGCCGTACGGTCAGAGGACGGGGGTGCGGGCAGCAGCGTGTCGGGCCGCAGCACGAGAGGCAGACTGTCGGTGGGAACGATGGCACTGTGCCTGACGCGGCCGTCATAAGTGTACACGGCCAGCGTGCCGCGGCTGTGCCCTCCTGGGAAATAGCGGGTCACCAGGGTGCTGTCACGGAAGAGACGGCCCGCTTGCAGGGTTATCTCAAACCAGTTGAAGTCCGATACATGCTCGGTCACATCTTTGGTAAAGCCTGTAGCATCCGAGTATATACTGCGCGTTACCTTATCTACATAGAGACCTATGGTCATGGGGACATCCTTATCGGCCGAATACCAGTGGCGCTCCTCCTCCGCTGGCTCGTAGCCGGCTGCAGTATGGCGATAGACAGTGCGGCGCACCAGCGGCGCACGCTCCCAGCCGGTCTCCCGGTAATGGCCCCGAATAATATGTGGAGCAAAAAGGAATGACTCCTTACGGAGGCTGCTCTGGTCATATATCTTACTGCCATAGTATCGCCCATCATCATCCACAACTCCGTCAATGCGATTACAGGTAACGCCTCCATTGGGGACAAATGGATGTCTGATGTCGGCCAGGTCATACTCATACACCGTGCGTAGAGGGGTGGCAAGGCCGGTACCCGTCACATCCTCTGTCACACGTGCATAATATATCTCTGCACTTTCCAGCGACTTGCCTGGTATGCGACACAGCGAGGTAAGCGTAGCGCCCGAGGTGTATGTACGGAAGCCACGCGGGAAACTGACAAGGGTAGTGCCACCAGGCATAACAAAGCATGAGGGCTTTACGACGCCGAAATCAACCGTGGTAGCAGGCGACTCATAGTAGTAGGAAGTGGTACGGGTACGCTGTGCAACGGGGTCGGTTACCGTTACCGAACGCACACGCAAGCCGGTGCATACCAGCGTGTCATCTAAGAAAGTGGTAGGACACACGCTTGGCTCATAGTTATAAGTGGCCGTAGCACCCATGGCCGAGGTAACCGTACGGAGGTGCAGAATGGGAATCTCGCCTACGCAAAGGCGGCGGGCGGCACGCAACCGTCCAAGCTCATCGACAACACTGGCAATACGGTCTTTAGTAACACTCGGTGTACGAGCCAGCATATTTTCTATATTGCCAGCCGTATAATAAGTAAAAGTACGGCTGTCTACGAGGGCCTCATTGCAACTCATTGTAATACGGGCCAGGCAGAATTTGTCGTAAGCAAGGGCTATATCGCGTATGGCACGCCCCTGAGGTGTACTCACACGTAGGGAAGTATAATGGTGGGCCTGGCCATAGAATCCGGAACAGCTTTCCGCCGTAAAGTCTATATGAGTAGTACGGCAGCGCGCAGCTGCAAGCA
>DBLB01000044.1:0-2020 GCA_002298695.1 Clostridiales bacterium UBA735
CATATACGCTGTCCGGCAAGGCATCCAGATCATCCCGAAAGCCGTTTTCTACATAGAATTTTCCGAGATCTTCGTTCGAATGCACATCTGCAAGCACCTCGCAGCGGTCAACGTTGGACGCCAGCATCATCAGCTCTTGCACCGTGATGGGACCGCTGTTCTCCTGCATATGTTTGTTCACCTGCATCTGCAAGAGCCCTTGCATTGCCGCTTCCTGCCGTTCATCCAGTTTGGAAAGCTGTTCGGTCAGAGAGTTGAATTCAAAGATCGACATACTCTCGTCCAGATGGGGTGCAAGGTAGTCAAAGCAGTAAAACTCATCCACCTGCCAGTAGGCATCGCCCGGAGACTTTGTGCGAATCTGTTCGAAAGCGTCCATCATTTCATACTGGCTGACAGGAAACGTCAATTCCACGCCGCGCTCGTCTGATGCGCTGCAGCTTCCCAGATAGACCTCACATACTTTGCGCAAGGGTCATTCCTCCTGTCTGTTTCTGTTCAAACCGTTCCTGCTCGGTCTGGATGCTCCAATCGACCGGCTGCCAAAGATGGGCATTCACAAGTACAAATGGACTGACAAGGTATATCTTTATCGTTTTCCGGCACGATCTCCAATTCCATGACGCAGTTTTCGTTCATCCAGTTCTGCGGCAGATGCTTGCCGTCATAGGTTTGTTCCAGTTTCATGTTGTTGTCATACACAACACCATACGGCGTTATATGCCCCTGCTGTTCGGACATCAGCAGCCGCGCCGTTTCCGTGCCATCCAGATTGTCCAGTTCTTCCGGATCACAGGCCCCATAAACGGTCAGGTAATGCCGCTTGCCGACCTTATCCAGATCGTTGAAATCTGAAATGACCGTCACCTCTCTGGAACGGAGGGCGAGATCAATCATTTCACCCGCCGAGGATATGTCGAAGCGTTCCGCTGCCGCATTGAATTGCAGCAATTCATACCGGTCGAAGCTCTCCAACTGCTTTCCAAGCCAGTCCAACTCGTCCACACTCACCATCCGGCCGATCATCCTGCGCAGAGCAGGGCAGTCAGCCGAACGAAGGTCTGCGACGCAGCAGTCCTGCTCCAGCACCGAGCCGATCTGTATTCCATTCAACGCACGAATCGTTTTCTTGTATCGGTCTTCCGGAATAGGAAGCTCGACTATCTCGGCATCCGATATTGGATCGTTATCCTTTTTCAGCACCGCTTCAAACAATGTTTTTCCTCCTTCCGCTGATTTCTTCCATGTCTGTCAGCACACACCGCCCGTCTCCGTGGTTACACTGAAACCCATGCGCCATGTAATTGCAGTGCTGACAGCGTTCGTAATCGCTGCACACCAGCGGCTCCGGTGGGTCGCGCGGGCAGTCCGGCGCACACCGGCTGATGTGCAGATTCCAGTGCTTTGATTTATCTACAATGATCGTTCACCTCCCGAATGCAAAAAGCCGGGACTTCTGAAAAGAATTCCCGGCTTCCTGCAAAATATTACATTGTTTGTTCCATCTCGAAATTCTGCTCCTGCGTCTGCTCTTTCTGTGGCAGAAGCAGTTCGATCTGCTCCTGCACGCTGCGGAGCTGCTTTTCCTCCGCATACGAGAGCGTTGCGTCATCCTCCAGCGCAAACTCGCAGGCGTTCCGGATCACGGCAAGCTGCTCATCGGAAAAAAGGCGCTGTTCGTTTATCAAGCCTGCGCGAACAGCAAAATCCAGCTTCGCCGCTTCGTAATTCTCCATGTGGTAATGACCGGCGTGAACGCCTTGCCGGTCAAAGTCCCACTCCCATGTCACGAACCGAGCGCCCTTTTTCCCAAGCTGTCCAGCCAATACTGCATCACCGAAATCCGCAAGCACTTTGAAGGTAGCCTCTAAGCCAATTGCCTTCAGCGCAGGTGCGCGTTCGAAGACTCGCATATACTCCTTGGTCTGTGCGGCGGTCTGCATGACCGTCCGAAGCTGCCGGTCCGCCTCCGGCCCTATGATATCTGCCGGTCTGAAACGGACGATACCGTCTCTGTCAA
>DBLB01000044.1:2208-7663 GCA_002298695.1 Clostridiales bacterium UBA735
CTTTTTGAGCGCAAAAAAGGCGTTGGCCGTTGGTTCGTGAAAACCAACAATCCAGCGCCCATAACTTTGTGAAACATTTTTCTTCGATTTTTCCGAAATCCAGCTGCCGCAGCCCTCCGAAAAAGGGCGCTGCCGCTGAAATTCCGCTTGAATATGGAAAAGCAGAGGTTCAAAGCCCCTGCCATCCGCGATTTCATCCATGCTGCGTTCTAAGAATTTTGAGAATAAAAAATTGCCGAACACGTTGAAATGACTGGCTTTTTCGCCATTTCATTTATAGTGTTCGGCAATCATGGTGCGAGAGATGAGACTTGAACTCACACGACGGTTGCCACACGCACCTCAAACGTGCCTGTCTACCTATTCCAGCACTCTCGCATCGAATGCTCCATTATTATAACACCAAATCAGAATTTGTCAAGAAAAAATTAAGAGAAATGCAGGGGGAGCTGGCAGCACTTTTCTCTTGCGATTTCGCCCGCTTTCTGCTATACTATCTAAGGCTTATCAGGCATGCAGCGGAATCGGGAGGGAAATCGTGCCGAAATTCTTTGTCTCTGCGGCGGAAACGCAGGAGAATTTTCTTGTGCTGACCGGCGAAAATGCCGCACATGCGAAGGTATTGCGCCTCCAGCGCGGCGAGACGGTCACAGTCTGCGACGGCGCTGGCCAGGATCTGACGTGTATCGTCAGCGATGTGTCGCCCGGACAGATCAGCCTTGTGGTGCAGCAGCGGGAGGCGTCACGGAGCGAACCGCCTGTTTTTTGCAGCGTTTACATGGCCTACGCCAAGGCCGACAAGCTGGAGCATGTCATCCAGAAGGCGACAGAGCTCGGCGCATGTGAGATCGTGGCGTTTCCGTCCAGCCGATGCGTGTCCAGACCGGACGAAAAAACGCTCGGAAAAAAGCTGGAGCGCTGGCGAAAAATCGCGGCTTCCGCGGCGGAGCAGTCCGGAAGAGGAAGAATTCCGGAGATTCTGACCGCCGGTTCGTTTGAAGCGGCGGTTTCGCGGGCAGCGGAATGTGATTTGCCGCTGTTTCCGTATGAAAATGAGCATACAACGTCGCTGCGCACTGCAATCGGGGCCGCGCCGTTTTCCACCGTGTCGATCATGACCGGGCCGGAGGGCGGCTTTTCAGAGGCCGAGGTGGCGCTGGCAGAGGTAAAAAAGATGAAAATCTGCTCCCTGGGGCCGCGCATCCTGCGCTGTGAGACGGCGCCGCTTTGCGCGCTGAGCGCCGTGCTGTATGCAGCGGGTGCGCTGGACTGAGTGGGAAGAAGGAAGTATGGAATGTTGAAGCAAGCCAATGTGATTGAGATGAAAAAGCCCGGAGATTCCGTGGTTTATAAGGTGCCGGCTGCGTTTGCGCTGCTGTTTGTGGTGCTCATTGCGCTGCGGCGCGTCGGTGCGTATTACGGTTCCGTCGAGGGGTTTGACGTCGTGCTGCATGCCGTGCGGAAGCTCCGCTGGGCCTTTGCGGCGCTGACCGTTTTGTGTCTCGCGGGCGCGATCTTCTGCAAAAAGCCGTCGCTGCGAGCAGTCGGCCGTTATGGCGCGGTGCTGCTGGCACTGGCGTGCATCAGCGCGCAGATGTTGGCAAAATATTGGACAGAAAAGCTGATGTTCCTGTATCTGCTGCACGCTGTGGTCTATTGCCTGTACATGGTCTACATGCTCTATCAGACGGAGTTTTTCCTCTATTCCGTGGCAACGGCTGTCTGCGGGTGTGTGTTCTACTTCTACTCCCGCGGTGTGGCAGCTAATCTGCGCGGCATTCTGCTCGGCACGGCGGCGCTGCTGGCGCTGGCGTTTGCGGCACTGGTCGCGGCGGCTGCGGCAAAGGGCGGCGGCGTGCTCCGTCTCGGCGGAAAGCAGGTGCGCGTGCTCCCGGCGTCGTTCAATCCGATCCTGATCTATGTTGTCTGTGCGCTTTGGCTGGTGTGCCTGGTGCTGAGCTTCACGATCGGCGCGGCGTTCGCGTACTACTGCATGTTTGCGGCCATTGCGCTGGAGCTTGCGGCGGCGGTCTATTATACGTTTCAATTGAAATAATCTGCGATTATCCCGCAAACGACAGCGTTTGCGGGATTTTTGCGCCCTATCTGTACTCTCTGGCTCCATGGCAGCGCAGATGGCGCGGGATTTTGAAGATGGACAGGCCGGTTCTGCCCGGCGGATGAATGCCGCTGCGTGCCCAATGGGTGAGGGCGTACGCTGCACGGCTTTTTCGCGGCGGACGGAAAAAGAGTGGAAATATTCTTCGATCTGTGATAATATAAAACAGTATGTGACTATGGGCGCGGCGGGTTCCGCGCCACAGATCGGAGGACTATATATGACCTATGGACAGGCGATCCTGCTGGGCTTTGTGCAGGGCATCGCGGAATTTCTGCCGATATCCAGCTCCGGCCATCTGGCTGTGCTGCAAAATTTTCTTGCCATCGGCGATATGGAAAACCAGCTGCTGTTCGATGTGCTGCTCCACCTCGGGACGCTGGCAGCCGTATTTCTGGCATTTCACAGCGACATCTGCTCGCTCTGGAATGAGGGACTGCGGATGCTGCACCTGAAAAAGACGCGCCGCGGCGAAAAGCCGGACGGCATGAAGCGCCGTTTGATCTGGTTTCTGATCGCGGCGACGGTTCCGCTCGTGCCCGCGGCAATTTTGAACAAGTTTGTGGAAAATCTGTATCAGAACACGTTTTTCATCGGCTTCGCATTCCTCGTCACCGGCTTTCTGCTGTTTGCGGCAGACCGGATGGGCCACGGAAACAAGAGCGAGTGCGGGGCCACGCTGGGCGACGCCGTGATGGTGGGCCTTGCGCAGATGATCGCGGTCGTGCCGGGTCTTTCGCGCTCCGGGACGACGATCTCCGCCGGACTTCTGTGCGGTTTTGACCGGAATTTTGCGGTGAAATTTTCGTTCCTGCTCTCCATTCCGGCGGTGCTCGGCGCGAACCTCGTCTCGCTGATAAAGGCGTTTGCGGCAGGCGTGGACTGGACTATGGCGCCCAAATACCTTGTGGGCGTGGCCGTGGCCTTCGTGTCCGGATATCTGGCGATCTATCTGCTGCGCATGGTGATGCAGCGCGGAAAATTCGGCGGTTTTGCGTATTATTGCTGGGGTGCGGGACTGGTGACGCTCATCCTGTCCCTCACGGTATAAGTTGAGGAGAATCTGGTTTTATGGCGCAGAAACAAACAAGAAAGTCCGCTTCCGCGGGAAAAAAGAAAACGACCGCAGCTGCGGCGAAGAAACAGGCGCGGCCGATCCGGCGAGAGGTCGGAGCGGGCGTGTGCCTGCTGCTTGCGGTCTTTTCCATGCTGGCCTGCTTCCATGTCCACGCAGCGTTTCTTGATTTTCTGACGTCCTTCTGCAAAGGACTGATCGGATACGGATTTTTCATTCTGCCATTCTCATTTCTGATGGGCTTTCTGATCCTGCTGCTGCACGACGGGCGGCCTGTGGCGCTGCGCGTGACGTGCACGTTCCTCGTGGCCGTCTGCATCGGCGCGCTGGTGCAGCTGGTGGGCGGCGCCGGCGCGGAATGGAGCGACGGCGTGATCGAAAACCTCTGGGACGGCGGCATCGCCGGCACGTCCGGCGGCGTTCTGGCCGGCGGGCTGGCTATGGTACTGGAGCTCGTGGTCAGCCGCGTGGGTGCGGTGATTTTGCTGCTGGCGGGCTTCCTGCTGGCCCTGCTCACCAGCCTGAATATGACGGTCAAGGGCATCATTCTGGCGATCAAGAACCGCCCGAAGCTGGAATACGATCCGCCGAAGCGCGAGCATGCCGACCCGGCGGAGACGATCGTCAACCGCGTGGCGGAAAAGCACATCGAACATACGGAGCGGCGCAGGGTGCGCGTCTCCGAGTTTGACCTGCCTGTGGACGAGCCGCCGTTTCCGGTGACGGAGACGGAGAAAAAACCGCGCGAGGTCGTCCGTCCGGATGTATATCTGGAGGAAAATCGCAAAAAATCACGGAAGAAGCCGCCTGTCGACCTGACGGACGACCTCCCGGGTACGGTGACGGGCCGCGCACCGGCCGCGCCGCAGCAGTCGGCGGCACCGGAGGCGGACGCAGCGCCGCGGCAGCGCTTTGACGATCTGGTGCTGGATCTGAACCGGCGCGGCGAACTGCCGCATCAGCTGCCGCCGCTTGTGCTGGACGCAGAGCCGGAGAAGCTGCCGACGCTGCCCGAGGAACCGCCGCAGGTACATGATGACCCGGCAGAGGAGCTGCCGCCGCTGGTCGTGCCGCCGCAGCCGGAAAGAGAAGCGCCGACTGTCCCCGCAGAGACGCCCAAGGCGGCGGTGGAGGAGCTGCCGCCCCTCGCGCCGCCTGAGGAGAAGGTCAGAAAGGATGATGTCCGGCAGGAGGCCGCGCAGATCGCCGCCGAAATTCAGGCCGCGCCTGCGCCGCCGGAATACCGGTATCCGCCGGTCGATCTGCTGCGCCGCCCGACCGGCGCGGCGGCGGACGGCACGCAGGAGATGCGGCAGAATGCGGAGCGCCTGAGTGATACCTTGCAGAGCTTCAACATCGAGGCAAACATTGTCAATGTGACGCGAGGACCGTCGGTCACGCGGTATGAGCTGGAGCTCAGCCGGGGGACGAAGCTGTCCAAGGTGACGAATCTGGCCGACGACATCGCCCTTGCACTCGGCGCGTCCGGCGTGCGGATCGCGGCCATTCCGGATAAGATCTCCGTGGTCGGCATCGAGGTGCCGAATAAGCTGGTGACGACGGTGCTGGCACGCGATGTCATTGATTCCGAGGAGTTCCGGAAGAGCAAGTCCAGAATCTCCTTCGCCGTCGGCAAAGACATCGGCGGCAGCCGCATCATCGGCGACATCGCAAAGCTGCCGCACATGCTTATTGCCGGTACAACGGGTTCTGGCAAATCGGTCTGCATGAACTCGCTCATCATCTCGCTGCTCTACAAGGCAAAGCCGGACGAGGTCAAGCTTATCATGGTCGACCCCAAAATGGTGGAGCTTGGCATTTACAACGGCATTCCGCATCTGCTCATTCCGGTCGTGACCGACCCGAAGAAGGCCGCCGGCGCGCTGCAATGGGCCGTGACGGAGATGATGCGCCGCTACCGGCTGATGGCCGACGCCGGGGTGCGCGACCTCGATTCGTTCAACAAGGTCGCCGCCGGTTCCGATGAATTTGAAATCATGCCGCAGATCGTCGTCGTCATCGACGAGCTGGCCGACCTCATGCTTGTGGCGGCCAAGGAAGTCGAAGAGTCGATCTGCCGCGTGGCCCAGATGGGCCGCGCTGCGGGCATCCACCTGGTCATTGCGACACAGCGGCCCTCGTCCGACGTCATCACGGGCCTGATGAAGGCGAACATCCCGTCGCGCATCGCGTTTGCGGTCGCGTCCGCGATGGAGTCGCGCATCATCCTCGATACGTCCGGCGCGGAAAAGCTCGTCGGC
>DBLB01000084.1 GCA_002298695.1 Clostridiales bacterium UBA735
CATTACAAATCAATGCCACCGGTTCCTCGTAGGGATACACGGCTTGGATATATCCGCCGACCGCCGCCTGCATACTTCGCAGATCATCACCGATCTGCGTTTCATACGGAGCCTTTCCCGGCTTCACCATCAAGACGTTCATGTTTGTCCTTTCCTCAGTCGTAGCTGATGTACGGAATCTTCAACCAGTGCGTCCAACGTGCGCCTTCCAGCTTTGTTTTCACGACGCCGTAGCGCGTGCCCATCGCTTCGACCACTTCGCCGTTTCCGACATACACACCTATATGCCCGTCGTGCCAGACGGCGAGGCCGGGCGTTTCCGGAATCGTGTCAATCGTGCCGGAGACGGTCGCGGCGTGGTACATTTCGTTTGCCGTGATATCCGGCATGCCATTCGTGTTGTAGACAATTTCTTCCGTCTCTGCATTTAGCCAGCCGTAGCCTTTGATCAGACCGACGCAGTCCGTCGTTCTGCCTCCGACCCACGTCTGACGGATAAAATCCGCGTTGCCGGCAAGAGCGTCGGGATACTGCGCCAGCTTCGCTTCGAACAGGCTTTCTGTCAATATATCTCCGAACGTTCCCCAGACGTAGCCCCAATGCTCCTGATAGGCGTGGATGGCGTACTGCACCAGATCGTCGGCGTTCTTGGTGGCTGGGTTCGTGAAGCCGGACGTGTCCAGTTCTGTGCTGCCGGTTCCCGCGCCGTAGTCGATCTGGATCGTGCCGCCCGACGCGCCGGTCCCGTCGCTGCCATTGGCGTTGCCCGCGATCATCGTGTAGATGTGCGCGGCATTCTCCTTGTCCTCGTCGGTGATGGTTCTGCCAAGCTTGGCCGCAAGATTTTCATACGCCGCCGCCAGTGAGAGCGGCACGGTGGCGGTATAGAGTTCCTCCTGTTCTATGATGCTGCCATCTTCCAGCTCAACGGTTACGGTCCGCGTTCGCTGTTCCGTGATAAAAAAGCAGTCCACAAAGCGGTCTGCCGCGCGTTGGCTCGGCGCGGCCTCGCCAAAGCAGAGGGCATAAAAAATCGCCTTGACCTGTATCGGGTCAAGGCGATTGCCGTCGGTCATAGTCCCATTGGCTTCCGCCACCGCCGAATCCAGAAGGGAAAAGGCAGTCTGCATATCCGCAATGTGCGTCCTAAATTCGTCCGGCACGTCTTCGCTATATGTCACCCCATAAAAAGAGGCTTCCACAGCGGAATTGTTGTGGTCGGCCCCGCCTGCCGTATTTGAGCAGAGAATGGCGGCAATCAGAATGATCGGTGCAAAAATAGCGACCAGCAGAAAGCCGACGCCCTTGCGCCCCTTTTCGCTGGTCAGCAGCAGCGCCGCCGCGCGTGCGGCTATTGCGCTCATGCTCATAGCTGCATCCCGCCCATGACCGGCGCGGTTTCCTGCACTCCGTCATGCTGGGACAGCAGCGCACGGTCATTTTCGTCCAGACGGTCTGATAGTCCAGCCGCGTCCATGTACTCGGTCACGCTTCCAACCATGGCCTTGCGAGGAATGGGCGATTTCAACGTAAGTACCTTGGAATGAATATTTTCCGCAGCTTGGGCAGTTGCCGATGATCGTGCCGGTGGACTGGACAGTGGCCCCTGAAGCGCTCATGGTGCCACTGGAATTGGAACCATAGAGGTCATAAAAGTAACGCTCATTTCGGTTAGAACTGCTCCAATCGTAATCATGGAACGGCACCGACGATTTGGGATAGCCGATCAGGTAGCCGATATAGAGCGTATCGCCACTGTCGGTTTCCCGCCAGAAGGCGTCCTCGCCAATGCTCTCCAAGATGTCCTCACCGTAATAGATCGTGAGCGTGGACAGCTTTGGGCAGTTGTAGAACGCATGGCGGCCGATGACCGGCGTGGTGCCGGGGATCTCGGCTGTGGTCAGGCTGATGCAGTCCTCAAACCAGTATGCGAGGTCAGTGATATGTAGTGCGTCCATATCATCAAACCAGACCTGCGTGATTTGATCCCGGACAGCCGCCCACGGCTGGTCATCCTTGCTGGTGAACGGCGCACAGTCGCCGGAGCCGGAGATCATCAGCCAGTTGTGCTCGTTCAATTCCCACTTGATCTTACTGCCGGGAATCGTACCGGAGGTGACCATTTCGGAAGAAGCAGCCGTTTCTTCGTCGGGAGCGCTGTCATAGATCGTATGCACGTCCGTTTCTGCTGCAAATGCGGCCACGGACAGGGAAAACAGCATACACAGAGCCAGCACAAATGCAGTAAATTTCTTGAAATTTTTCATCATGCAGCCTCCTTTTCATTCACGGCGGCGATGGTGAATACAATCGTTGCGGCATTGACATTGGTGACGGCTTCATTGGCAGATACTTTTGCCTTGTAACGGATTGCAAGTGACTTTTCAGCACCAATCGCCGGAAACGCACCATCCGCGAGCGTCAGCCTGCCTGCACCTTTTGTGCTGCAACCGTTGATGTTCAAAGCAATGCTGTTTTTGTTGGCACTGAAATCGTCGTAATTTCCGATTTCAAAGCTGCCCGGCTGCACATCGACTTTTGTGACGCGAATTGCGCCGGTTTTGCCGGTGTTGGTGATCATGGCATTATTGGCTGTTACAACGTAGCCATCTACCAGCGACACAGGCAGGCAAGCCGGAACTGTACACGAAATCGGCGCGACGGTGTTCACAACAGTCAAAGTGACGGGCACCTTTGCTTCGGTCGTTTCTGCGGCGGATGCAGGCACAGGTAACGCAAAAATGAGCGCCAGCGCCAGAAGCAGCGCCGCAACTTTCTGATAGGTTTTCACCATATCACTGCACCTCCTTCGGCCAGAGATACGCGGTGTGCAAGATGAGTTCCGTGTTCAGTGTGCCGATCTGCTTGCCGTCGCGGAACGCCGTGACTGTTGCGGTACAATCTACATTGCCGAACTCCGGTGCTTCCAGAAGCATCAATGTCGAGATGGATTTTCCCGCGGCAAGCTCAAAAGCATCTGCAATTAAAGAATCATCTTTGTTGCGGCGAATCTCGATTTTGTAGGTATCGTTCTTGCTATTGTTCGTGAACTCAGCCTTCACGTCGGTTTCCCCGACAAGCGCGTAAAGATGAGCAGGAGCAGTAATATCAATCTGATTGTCCGCGACGATGGCATTGAGCTGCTTTTGGGCTTCGCGCAGTCCTGAAACGTCGTAAAAGATGATCTCAGTTTCTTTGTTCTGCTTTGCACGTTCGGTGATTCTGGCCTTGATCGTATCAATGACCGCAAGGGTGGAATCTCTGTCATAGATGACTTTGACTGCATTATCCACACGCGCGACCACAACGGCGGGCATATTCGTGCCATTGTTGCAGTACACGGCTTTCGTACCGCCGCCCCATACGAGCAGGCGACCTTTGACAGTTACATTGTCGAGCGTGATTTTACCATCCGCTGCACCGCAACCGATGATGAGATCGCCGTCCACGGTCAGGTCTTTCAGTTCCACATCGTCAGTACGAACGAGGACACTGCCCTTGATATCCTTGTCGTAGGTTTCTTTGGACACAATGTAAGTGCCAATGATGTTGTAGAAAATCTGCGCAAATTCCGCACGCGTGATATTATCCAACGGAGCGAGGACTTTTCCTCTGCCGTGGATATAATCAGCGCCGACCATCGCGCGCACATAGGGCAGCGCCCAGTTGGAAATTTCGCTTCGGTCGGAAAACGCGGACAGATCTGTTTTGGAATACGAATCGTAGTCCAGCTCCAGCGCTCTCGCCACAACGGTCATGGCTTCCTGCCGCGAGATTGGCGCATCCGGAGCCATGGACGAAGCAGACCGACCGTTGTAAGTACCCATCTGCACGGCCATTGCAACGTCCTTGTAATACCACTTGTCCTTGGAAACGTCCTTGTACTGCGAAATGTCTGCCGTTTTGTAGCAGCCAAATGAACGGTTGATGATTGCCGCCATTTCCGCGCGGGTCATATCTCCATTGGGGTCAATGATCGTGCTGGATTTGCCGTACAACAGTCCGTTGTCCACGGCAGTGCTGACCGCTTCGGCATACCACGATTTTGCATCGTAGTCCTTAAAATCCGTAGCCTTGCGATTGACCATGCCTGCGGCCGACACGCTGACTGCCAACGACAGGCACGATGCGACGGCGAGGATCATTGCGAGGATTCGTTTTTTCTTCACTTGAATACCTCCTTTAACGCAAGGGGAAGGCTGTGCCTTCCCCTTTGAATGAATTGTGCTTATCGATACTCGACGGTATCCCATGCGATAATGAACAAAACGCTGGCGATAGAAACGTTGGTAACAGCCTCAGAAACCGGAGTTACGATGGCATCATAGGAAATGCCGATGCTGTTTGCAGAGGTGTCGCCCACACCGCTCATGTAGCAGCCTTCAACAGCAGTGTCCAGAAGCGTCTGCTTGGAAGCATTCTTGCCATCCGTCGCTGCTGCAGCACCGCCGCCGATGGCAAGCTGGAAACCGAACTTGTTGCTGTTGACCTTTTCGTGCGCCAGAGATGCCTTGTCACCGAATGCGGCCAGCGACCAGCCCTGCGCGGCTTCAATGGAAACGCTGTTGACCTTGACTGCGCCGAAAGAATTGTTGACGATGCGGTACCGCAAAGAGCAGGGTTTAACGCAAGACCAGCTCTCAGAAATGGCGGGTTATTCGCGCAATCATTTGCAGCGCGTGGAGACTGCCGTCTGCAAACCGACAGTCGGTCTGCTTCTGGATGTGTCGGAGGTTCTCGGCGTTCCGGTGGAACGGCTGATGGAAATACGGAAATGAGAAGGGCGTCTGCCAGCGGCAGGCGCTTTTTACATCCCCATCTGCGGTTCCTGTGACTGTTCCTGTTTCTGCTCCGGAATCGGCTCGTGCAGCGGGCCGAAGTCCGCGCGGTTGACCATGCCATAGGGCGTAATTCCCGCACCGTACTGCTTGAGGACGTCTTCCGCATAGGCTTCGCAGTTCAGATGCTTGTAAATCAAGTCTGCATCCTTTCCGCCGAGAACGAATTCCAGTTCATCCCGCACCAGTGCGTCCTTGTTGCGGATTTTTGTCTCGAAGCAGTATTGCGGCAGCTTTTCAAGCCGGTCAAAGACATCATCCAGGGATTCGCACTGTGTTGCGCTAATTACCGCCTTGAATTTTGTGAGCTGCCCGTTGGCTTTCAAGTCTTGAAGCGACCGTGCCAATTCGTTGATCCTCGGAAGGTCTTCCACGTCGGTCAGCATGGTGTTCAGCTTTGGCACGATGGCATCGCAGCCGGTAAACTGCGCATCATACCATTCCGGTGCGTCCAGTTCTTTCTGCACTTCCAGCATTCGTTCTTCCGTTGCGGGCAAGTCCAGCACGGCTGTTTTCTGTTCGTTTTCGTGATTCATGAGCGTCAGGCGAATCATGTAGGAACTTTCTCGCTGCGGTTTGTAGTCCGGCAGCGGCTCCAATTCCTCTGTTCGGACAACGTAACCGTGCGGCGTGAAGACGCCTGCTTCGCTTTCGCGCATCTGCTTGCCGATTTTTGCGTAATCCAGAAGGGCATATACGCTGTCCGGCAAGGCATCCAGATCATCCCGAAAGCCGTTTTCTACATAGAATTTTCCGAGATCTTCGTTCGAATGCACATCCGCAAGCACATGGCAATGATCCACATTGTGGGCCAACATCATCAGCTCCGGTACGGTAATGATACCGCTGTGCTCCTGCATATGTTTGTTGACCTGCATCTGCAAGAGTCCTTGCATTGCCGTTTCCTGCCGTTCATCCAGTTTGGAAAGCTGTTCGGTCAGAGAGTTGAATTCAAAGATCGACATACTCTCGTCCAGATGGGACGCGAGGTAGGCAAAGCAATAAAACTCATCTACCTGCCAGTAGACGTCGCCCGGCATCTTCGTGTGGATCTGCTCGAAAGCGTCCATCATTTCGTACTGGCTGACAGGAAACGTCAGCTCCACACCGCGCTCATCGTCTGATGTGCTGCTTCCCAGATAGACCTCACAT
>DBLB01000073.1 GCA_002298695.1 Clostridiales bacterium UBA735
TTGCCCTTGTCCATGACGACGATCGTGTCGGACATGGTGAGCGCTTCTTCCTGATCATGTGTGACGTAGATAAACGTGATGTCCATGCGCTGCTGGATGCTTTTCAGCTCGTTCTGCATATCCTTGCGCAATCTGAGGTCGAGCGCGCCAAGCGGCTCGTCGAGCAGCAGTACCTGCGGCCGGTTGACCAGGGCGCGGGCGATGGCGACACGCTGCTGCTGGCCGCCGGAGAGGCTCGTCACCTTGCGGTTTTCAAAGCCCTTGAGGCTGACGATCTCGAGCATTTCAGTCACGCGGTCGTCGATCTCGGCCTCCGCCAGCTTCGCCAGGCGCAGACCGAAGGCGATGTTGTCGTAGACGTCGAGATGCGGGAAGAGGGCGTATCGCTGGAACACGGTGTTGATCTTGCGTTTATACGCGGGCAGGTCGTTGATGCGCTGCCCGTTAAAAAACACATCACCGGACGTAGGCGTCAGAAAACCACCGATAATTCGTAGTGTTGTAGTTTTTCCGCATCCACTGGGACCCAGCAATGTGAGAAATTCCTTATTGTTGATGTACAGATCGATCCCATCAAGGACTGTAACGCCATCCTCGAAGGTCATGGAAAGATTCGACAAGCGAATGAGCTTTTCCGACATTTATCATCCCCCGTTTCATGTTTAATTTTCGGCACCATCTTCTGCTTCCAGCACACGGCTCTCTGCCCGATCTGCCTTTTTGGGTTTTTGTAGTCTTCTGCGTCATTGTAAGGCAGGACCCGGCAAAAGCTCCGGCAAAGGCCGAAGGCGCATTTGTGAGGCGCTGCCTGTCCAAATACAGAAGAACAGTACATCCGGCGTTACGGATGTACTGTGTTGAATCATATATGGAAAAGGCCGGAATGTCAATAAAAAAAGTGTAATTTTCAGATGAAATTTTGCGGAAGGCCGGGGGAAGCGATCAGGAGAAGTATTCCTGCACAAAATCGACGCGGTCTACGGTGAAAGTTTTGTGATTCAGATAAGAAAGACAGCCGGCATCGGTGGTGAACTGAAATGTCAGTTTGTACGAGTAAAGCGCCTGATAGGTGCGGGCAGGATCCTTGCCGAGTTTGCCGTATTTGCCGTCGCCGAGCAGCGGATGACCGGCTGCGGCCATCTGGGCGCGGATCTGGTGCGTGCGGCCGGTGACGAGCTCACACTCGACGAGGGACAGGCCGTTTTTGCTTTGCAGGGTGCGGTAGAGCGTACAGCAGGTCTTCGCGCCTTTCTGCGGCGTTTTTGTGACGTAGACGCGGTTTTTCACGGCGTCCTTGAAGAGGTAGCCCTCGAGACGGCCTTCGCGCGGCTGCGGCGTGCCGTGGACGACGCAGAGATAGCGTTTGTCGATCTCGCGGTCGCGGATCTTCTGGTTCAGGATGCGCAGCGCTTCGGCGGTCTTGGCGGCGATGACGATGCCGCCGGTATTGCGGTCGATGCGGTTGCAGAGCGCGGGCGTGAAGGAATGTTCCTCGCGGGGGCGCCATTCGCGCTTGGCGTAGAGGTAGGCCTGGATGTGGTCGATGAGCGTTTTGCCGTATTCCGCGCCGTCGTGCGGGTGGACGGCCTGGCCGGGCTTTTTGTCGACGAGCAGGATGTTTTCGTCCTCATATACAATATTTAATTTTGGCGCGGCGACGGTCAGGTAGGCGTTTTCCTGTTTGGGAGTTTCAAAAAACTCGTCGTTGATGTATAATTGCAGAAGGTCGCCCTCGCAGAGGCGCGTGTCGCGCTCGGCACGCCTGCCGTTGCGCTTCACGCGCTTGAGGCGGATGTATTTCTGTGCCAGCGAGGCGGGCAGCAGGGGAACGGTCTTGGCGAGGAAGCGGTCGAGCCGCTGGCCCGCGTCGTTCTTCGTGATCTGGAATTCTTTCATGGCGGGTACCCGCGCTTTCTGAGTGGATTTTCCGCTATTTTACCACGCGGGGGCGGGGATTGTAAAGCACGCGGGACGAGGGAAGAAAAAAACGAAAATTCTTGAAAGATTTTTGGAAAAAAGTATTTGACTTCTTCGCCGGTTTTCGATATAATAGCATCCGCATGATTGTGGATTGGAGGAGCCTATGCTGCTGGAACTTCGGAAGATCCTGACGAACCCGGGCGCGTCGGTTCCGTTTGAAACAAGCCTCGATCTGCATGAGATGGCATTTGGCGGCTGCTGTCCGCTGACGGAGCCGGTCGTGGCTTCGGGTCAGGTGCGGAACACCGCAGGTGTACTGGAGCTGAAGGGCGAAGTCCGCACGACGCTGCATGCGGTCTGCGACCGGTGCGCATCGGCGTTTGAACGCGAGGTCTGCTATCCTGTGGAGGCTGTGCTGGTTTCCGATGAGGTGACAGACAGCTATGAAAACCCCTGGGTGTTCGAGCTGGTCGACGACTGTGCCGACCTCGACGACATCGTGACCACGGCGCTCGTGCTGAATATGCCGAGCCAGCTGCTGTGTAAGCCGGACTGCAAGGGCCTTTGCTTCCGCTGCGGCGCCAATCTCAATCTTGGGCCGTGCGCGTGCAAGCCCGAACCAGACCCCAGATTTGCTGCGTTGCAGCAATTGCTGGACAATATGTAGACAATATGCCGTGAGGCATTTAGGCCAAGGAGGTGTACAGCATGGCAGTACCCAAGAGAAAAGTATCCCGCGCGAGAAGAGATAAGAGACGCAGCTCCCACTGGAAACTGGCGATCCCCGGCGTCGTCGCTTGCCCGAAGTGCGGCGAGCCCCGCCTGCCTCACAGAGCGTGCAAGGCTTGCGGCTACTACAATGGTCGTGAAGTCATTTCTGTTGAAGCAAAGTAATTTCGCTCGATACGAGAATGAGAGGGAGGCTGCAAAGTCTCTCTCTTTTCTTTGCTTCTGCGTGATAAGGAGGTAATTGATATGGCAAAACCCATTGTCGCCATTGTGGGGCGGCCGAATGTGGGAAAGTCCATGCTGTTCAACAAGCTGACCGGGCGGCGGATGGCCATTGTGGAGGATACGCCGGGTGTCACGCGTGACCGCATCTACGGCGACTGCGAGTGGAACGGACGCAGTTTCCTGCTCGTCGACACCGGCGGCATCGAGCCGGGCACGGGCAGCGAGATGCTGAAGTTCATGCGCCGGCAGGCGGAGATCGCCATTGAGACGGCGACGGTCATCGTGATGGTCGTCGATGTGACGGTCGGTCTGACCGCGGCGGACGCGGAGGTTGCGTCGATGCTCAAACGGTCGAAAAAGCCGGTGGTGCTGGCGGTGAACAAGTGCGACCAGACCGGCGGTGTGAACCCGGAGAGCTATGAGTTCTATTCGCTTGGCCTCGGCGACCCGATCGAGGTCTCGGCCGTGCATGGACACGGCACGGGAGATCTGCTGGATGCGTGCGTCGAGCAGTTCCCGGAGGACGACGGCGAAGAATACGATGAGGACGTCATCAAGGTCGCCATCATCGGAAAACCGAACGTCGGAAAATCCAGCCTGCTCAACCGCATCCTCGGCGAAGAGCGCGTGATCGTCTCGAACGTTGCGGGCACGACGCGCGACGCGATCGACAGCTATTTTGAGAACGAATTCGGCAAATACCTGTTCATCGACACGGCGGGCATGCGCCGGAAGTCGAAGGTGGACGACGCGGTGGAGCGGTATTCCAATCTGCGCTCCGTTTCGGCCATTGAGCGGGCGGACGTGTGCCTCATCCTGATCGACGCGAATGAAGGCGTCACGGAGCAGGATACAAAGGTCGCAGGGCTGGCCCACGAGGCGGGCAAGGCGTGTATCATCGTCGTCAACAAGTGGGACGCGGTCGAAAAGGACACGAACACGATGAATGAGGTGACGAACGACATCCGCCGCGACCTCAGCTATATGACCTATGCGCCGGTGGTCTTCATCTCGGCGCTGACCGGCCAGCGCGTGGACAAGCTGTTTGAGATGATCAACGCCGTCTCGAACCAGAACTCCATGCGCATCACGACCGGTATGCTCAACAACATCCTCGAGGATGCGACGGCGCGCGTGCAGCCGCCCACGGACAAGGGCCGCCGGCTGAAGATCTATTATATGACGCAGGTCGGCGTGAAGCCGCCGCATTTTGTCATTTTCTGCAATGACGCGCGGCTGTTCCACTTTTCGTATCAGCGGTATCTGGAAAATCAGATCCGCGCGGTGTTCGGCCTGACGGGCACACCGGTCAAGATCACGATCCGGCAGAAGGGTGACGACAACGAGAAGTAACCGCCGGAAATCGCGGAAAAATTTCGCAGATCCCGAAAAAAGTGCTTGCTTTTTTCGGGCAGGTCTGCTATTATAATGGTCGGCGTTTTGAGACGCTGACTTGACTTTCAATGGCAAGGAGGTGCAGCTGATGGCAAAGTGCGATATTTGCGGCAAGGGCGTTACGTTCGGGATCAAGGTCTCCCATTCCCACAGACGGTCCAACAGAGCATGGAAGCCCAACGTCAAGCGCGTCAAGGCGATCGTTGACGGTACTCCGCGCC
>DBLB01000187.1:0-2534 GCA_002298695.1 Clostridiales bacterium UBA735
CGCTACGGCGTGATGCACCGCAACACGTTCCTCGACAGCCCACGCCTGCTCGACCGCTATTATGCCGACCGGCGCGACCCGCTCGTCGCGTTCGCCGGACAGATGACCGGCGTGGAGGGGTATGTGGAGTCGACCGCGTCCGGCTATCTCGCGGCGGCCGCGATGGCGGCGAAGCTGAAGGGCGAGGCACTCCCGGATCTCCCGCGCGAGACGGCCATCGGCGCGCTCGCGCTCTACATCTCGGACACGAGCATCGGCGCGTTCCAGCCGATGAACGTCAATTTCGGCATTATGAGCCCGCTCGGCTACCGGGTCAAGGGCAAGGCCAACAAGAATCTCGCGATCGCACAGCGGTCGCTTGCCATCATCGACGCGATGAAGTAAGGAGGCAATTATGCGCATTCTGGTAGACGCCATGGGCGGCGACAACGCGCCCGCGGCTGCGGCGCTCGGCGCGATCCGTGCGGCGGAGGCATTTGGCATTGAGGTCGTGCTCGTCGGGCGCGGGGAGGAGATCCTCAAAGCGCTTCAGGCGCACAGCATTCAGACGCTGCCGAAGGGTGTGGAGATCGCGAACGCGGACGATGTAGTCGACATGCACGACGACCCGGCCACGGTCCTGAAAAAGAAGCCGCAGTCCTCGATGGTCGTCGGCTTGCAGATGCTGCGCGACGGCGGCGGGGACGCATTCCTTTCCGCCGGGTCGACCGGGGCGCTGCTCTCGGCGGCGACGCTGACGGTGCGGCGCATGAAGGGCATCCGCCGCGCGGCGATGGGGCCGGTCATCCCGACGGCGACCGGAAATGCCATGCTCATCGACTGCGGCGCGACGGCAGACTGCACGCCGGAATTTCTGCTGCAATTCGCGTTCATGGGCTCCTACTGCGCAAAGAAGCTGCTCGGCCTGGAGCAGCCGCGCGTGGCGCTGCTGAACATCGGCACGGAGGACAGCAAGGGCGGCGAGCTGCAAAAGCAGACCTACGCGCTGCTGAAAAAGGCCGGGGAGGCCGGCTATCTCAACTTTACCGGCAACATCGAGGCGCGGGACGTGCCGCTCGGCGGCGCGGACGTGGTCGTGGCGGACGGCTTTTCCGGCAATGTGCTGCTCAAGGGCATTGAGGGCACGGCGAAATTCCTGTCCGGCATGATGAAGGACATGTTCAAACGAAATCTGCTGACAAAGCTGGCGGCGCTTTGCTGCCGCAGCGGCATCCGGGACTTCAAGAAAAAGATGGACTACCGCGAGACGGGCGGGACGCTCCTGCTCGGGCTGCGCAAGCCGGTCATCAAGGCACACGGCTCGTCCGACGAGTTGGCATTTTACCATGCCATCCGACAGGCCGTGAACGCCGTGGAGGCCAACATCACGCAGGACATTCAGGACAACATTGAGAAGATGGCGGTGCCGAAGGAGCTGGAGCATGCTGACGAAACTTGAACAGGGGCTGGGATATACGTTCCGGAACAAGGCGCTGCTGGAAAACGCGCTGACGCACAGCTCCTATGCCAATGAAAACCGCGAAAAGCATATCCCGGACAACGAACGCCTCGAATTCTTAGGCGACTCGATCCTGGGCTTCGTGGTCGCGGACTATCTCTACCGCAACTATCCGGACAAGCCAGAGGGCGAGCTGACGCGCATCCGTGCCGATCTCGTCTGCGAGCGCAATCTGGCCGAGGCTGCCGCGACGATCGAGCTGGGGAGCTATCTGCTGCTCGGCCACGGCGAGGAGCAGGGCGGCGGACGCAGGCGCGATTCGATCGTGTCGGACGCGATGGAGTCGGTCATCGCGGCCAGCTACATGGACGGCGGCTTTGCCGCGGCGAAGGAGATCATCGACCGACTGATCCTGTCCGATATCCCGAAGGACCGTCCGCGCAATTTTGATTATAAGACGGCATTTCAGGAGCTCGTGCAGCGCAAGAAGGATCAGCAGATCCACTATGAGCTGACCGGCGAGTCCGGCCCGGATCATGACAAGCATTTCGAGGTCGAGGTGCTGCTGAACGGCAAGGCGGTCGGCCGCGGCGTCGGCAGCAGCAAAAAGCGCGCCGAGCAGGCCGCGGCCGAGGCCGCCATCGAGCGCCTGTTCCCCGGTGAAATTTGATACTGATATTCAATGAAAACCTTCCATTCATAGAATGGAAGGTTTTCATTGGAAGATCATTGTGAGACGAGATTGCGCGATTTTTTCAAAATCACGCAATTGGTTGCGCCAAAGGCGGAACCTTCCTGATGAAAGATTTTCATCAGAAAATAGTATTAAGGCAGCACTGCACAATTGCGTCTTCGCGCTTCGGCGGATCTTTTTCACCAATTCTGCGGCTTGAAAAGTTTGAAATATACACGCTATTCCGTCACTCTTCAAACCTGGACCTGGAGAAAAATCTCTCGCCGAATCAGCTTGCCGAATCGTGCGGTGCTGCCCTAACTTTTAGGAAAGGGGCGTTTTGCCCCCTTCTCCATACCCCCGCGGCTTTGTCTCATACTGATTCTTGATTAAAACATTTCATCAAGAATCCCGTGTGCTACG
>DBLB01000187.1:2540-4705 GCA_002298695.1 Clostridiales bacterium UBA735
GCATCGTGCGAACGCACGATGCGACGTCCCATGCGGAATCTGACGCGCCTTAGCGCTATAAAAAGCTTTTCAAGCTTTTTAACAGATTCTAGTATCAAACCTGCATTTCATTGTTTTTGACAGCCGCAAGTCTTCCTTCAGTCTACAAATGCCGCCGGGTCAACCGACTGGCCGTTGCAGTGTACTGCAAAATGCAGGTGCGGTTCCTGCCCGACTTCAAGGAGCGCCGTCCGGCCGATCGCACCGATCACGTCGCCCGCCTTCACATGGTCGCCTGCTGAAACAGTCGGCATGGCGGCCAGATTCTGATAGTGCGTCGTGTAGCCGTCGGCGTGGCCGATCACGACCGTCGTGCCGTACAGCTCGTCGTCAAAGACCGCCGTGACGGTACCGGCGCAGGCGGCACGGACCGGCGCACCCTCGGCACCGGCCAGATCGACGCCGTCGTGCGTGCGCCAGTCGCGCGTGGTCTTGTTGAATGCCAGCTGTTCCATGCTGTATCCGGCCTGCTCTTCGCCGGAGATCGGCCAGACGCGCACGCGCGACGCCTGTTCATACACGGCCTCGTCGCCGGACGGCTGCGCAGCCGCTTCCTCCGCAGCGCTGTCTGTCTTCTGCGTCTGCGCGGCAGACGGGCGGCTTGCGGAAGACTTGTCCGGGATCTCCGCCGGCGTCGCTACAGACATGGCCGGCTCGCTCAACGCATTTTTCTCCGCGATCGCGCCGGAAATAAACAGATATCCCGACACGCCGACCGCGCAGATGCAGAGCGCCAGCACGATGTAGTAGCCTCTCTCGCGGAAGAATTTCCGGAACCGGCCCGGATTGGATCGTTCATTGTGTTGCATCATTAGCACCTCCGAGGCTAGGATACCCGGAAGTGCGGAAAATTAAACATGATCTGTAAAAATCAGGTCATGCTCAGGAGACTCTGATTCTGTCCGCGTCTGCCTTTAATAAGCCGTCGTCATAAAATACTGTTCAAGGCAGTATTTTAGAATGCGGCTGCGGGTCACGATGCCGATGAAATCGTCTTTGTCGTCAATGACCGGCACAAAGTTCTGGTCGGCTGCGACCGCGATCAGATCCTCGACCCGCGTATCCACCCGCACGGGCTGCACTGCGCGGCGCGGCGCGGAGAGCTCAGAGATATAGTGTTCCTCCG
This sequence comes from Clostridiales bacterium UBA735, assembly GCA_002298695.1. Lineage (GTDB taxonomy): Bacteria > Bacillota > Clostridia > Oscillospirales > Oscillospiraceae > CAG-170. The sequence continues at coordinate 3,706 of DBLB01000187.1, forward strand.
TCTGCCGGATGTCCATGACGCACTGGCGTTTGAGCGCCCAGAGCAGGTCACCCTCGGTGATGACGCCCCGGTAACGGCCGTCGCCGTCCAGCACGGGCAGGGCCGTGTAGCCGGAGTTTTCCATGCGCTCCATCGCCTGCCGCAGCGTTGAGTCTGCATCGACGTAGGAGCACATCGCCTTTGGGGTCAGGAAAAACAGAATGTTCATTCCGGAAGCCTCCTTTGAGGTCATTCGTGTCAATTGATGTTGTGTTCAGTTTACCATAAACTTCCCCGTTCGTTGTAACGAAATTGTGAATACCGTACAAATACTTTGAAAGTCATTGAACTTCAAATCCGGATTTTCCCGTTCAATGACTTTACTTGCGGGGACAGCTATGGTATGATTGTCGAAATACGGGGTTCCCGCCCCGCGGGAGGAATGGATATGACACTGGATGAACTGCCTGTCGGCCGAAGCGCCGTCATCACCGCCGTCGGCGGCGAGGGCGTGCTGCGATGCCGGCTGCTGGATATGGGGCTGATCCCACAGACGCGCGTGCGCGTCAGCAAGGTCGCGCCCATGGGCGACCCGATGGAGCTGCAGCTGCGCGGCTATGTGCTGACGCTGCGCAAGGAGGATGCCCGCAGCATCACCATAGAGGAGGACGGTGTATGATCTTTGCGCTCGCCGGCAATCAGAACTGCGGCAAGACCACGCTGTTCAACCAGCTCACGGGCTCCAACCAGCACGTGGGCAATTTCCCTGGCGTCACGGTCGACCAGAAGTCCGGTCAGATACGTCATCGGGCGGACGCCTCGGTCGTCGATCTGCCCGGCATCTACTCGCTACGTCCCTACACGGCGGAGGAGATCGTCACGCGCGACTTTCTGCTGCGATCCAGGCCGGACGCCATCATCAACATCGTCGACGCGACAAACCTTGAGCGCAATCTGTACCTGACGCTGCAATTGCTCACGCTCCGCGTCCCGATGGTACTGGCGCTCAACATGATGGACG
>DBLB01000187.1:4763-6948 GCA_002298695.1 Clostridiales bacterium UBA735
CCCGCCCGCCTCGGCATCCCGGTCGTCCCGATCTGTGCCGCTGCCGGAGACGGTGTACAGGAGCTTGTAGACGAAGCCGTCCGTGTGGCGGAACAGCGCATCACGCCCGCCGTCGTCGACTTCTGTCCCGCAGGACCGGTACATCGCTGCATCCACGCCGTCTGCCACCAGATCGAAGATCATGCGCAGCGCCTCGGCGTTTCCACGCGCTTTGCCGCAACGTCTCTGATCGAGGGCGACGAGGGCACGGCAGACCGTTTGCAGCTCGATCAGAACGAACGGGAGCTGCTGGAGCATTCTGTGCTGCAAATGGAGCGGGAGCGCGGCCTCGACCGCAATGCGGCCATGGCCGACATGCGCTATAACTTCATTGAAGCCGCTGTGCGCGACTGCGTCACAAAGCCGCACGAAAGCCGTGAGCACCGGCGCAGCGTCCGGGCCGACCGGATCCTGACCGGAAAATACACCGCCATCCCGATTTTTATCGGGCTGATGTTCCTGATTTTCTATCTGACGTTCCACGTGATCGGCGCATACTTCAGCGACCTGCTGTCGCTCGGAATCGACGCGCTGACCGCTGGGGTCGACCGCGCGCTGACCGCCTACCGGCTCAATCCCGTACTGCAAAGCCTCATCGTCGACGGCATTTTCCAGGGCGTGGGCGCCGTGGTCTCGTTTCTGCCGGTCATTGTCACGCTTTTTTTCTTCCTCTCCATTCTGGAGGACACCGGCTACATGGCCCGCGTGGCGTTTGTGATGGACAAGCCGCTGCGCAGGATCGGTCTGTCCGGCAAATCGATCGTGCCGATGCTGCTCGGCTTCGGCTGCACGGTTCCCGCCGTCATGGCAACGCGCACCCTGCCCTCCGAGCGTGACCGTACCATCACCATCCTGCTTACGCCCTTCATGAGCTGCTCGGCAAAAATTCCGATCTATGCCTTTTTCTCTGCGGCCTTCTTCCCGGAGCACGCCGCGTTCGTTATGATCGGCCTCTATCTGTTCGGCATTCTGGCTGGCATTCTCGCCGCGCTGGCGCTTCGTGCCTCGTTCCGGGGGCGCCCGGTGCCGTTTGTCATGGAGCTGCCGAATTACCGACTTCCGAGTTTCAAAAGCGTCATGCTTCTGCTCTGGGAGAAGGCGAAGGACTTCTTGCAGCGCGCCTTCACCGTCATTTTCCTGGCAACCATCGCCATCTGGTTCCTGCAGAGCTTCGATACCCGGATGAATGTCGTGGCCGACAGCGCGGACAGCCTGCTCGCTGCCGTCGGCCGGTGCCTTGCGCCGATTTTCGGCCCGCTTGGCTTTGCCGACTGGCGCTGCGCCACGGCGCTCATCTCCGGCTTCATCGCCAAGGAATCCGTCGTCTCCACGCTGGAAATTCTCCTTGGCGGCCTCCCCGTTGCCACGCTCTTTACGGCAAGAACCGCGCTGGCGTTCCTGACCTTCACCCTGCTCTATACGCCCTGCGTTGCAGCCATCGCCGCCATCCACCGCGAGCTCGGTTCCCGCTGGAAAGCTGTTCTTGTCGCCGTCTGTCAATGCTGCATCGCCTACCTCGCTGCACTGCTCATTTCCGCATTGCCCGTCTGACCATTTTGTACCACATTGCAGAGGCTGCGCCCCGTTCTGTCTCAGCGGGATGCAGATTCGAAGCACGAAACGCTCCGGCACGCTTTGGTTTCCGAAATGCTGCGCGGCGGCCTCCATTCGGAGGCCGCCGCGGATGGAAAGGGATAATCTTACTGATGGATGATGGTACCGGTCTTGCCCGCGATGCCGTCGCGCGCCTTTTCCAGCAGCGTGATGAGGGCCTTGCGGCCGGGCTTCGACTCGGCGAACTTGACCGCCGCTTCGACCTTCGGCAGCATGGAGCCGGGGGCAAACTGCCCTTCGGCGATATACTTCCGCGCCTCTTCCGGCGTCAGCTCATCGAGGCCGCGCTGGTCGGGCTTGCCGAAGTTGACGGCGACCTTTTCGACCGCGGTCAGGATGATGAGCATATCCGCGTCGAGCAGCTCGGCAAGCTTTGCCGAGGCAAAGTCCTTGTCAATGACGGCGGGCGTGCCGTAGAGCTTTCCATCCTTGCAGACGACGGGAATGCCGCCGCCGCCGACGGTGATGACGACGGTACCGGCGTTCACGAGCGCCCGCACGGTGTTCTTTTCAATGACGTCGATGGGCTTGG
>DBLB01000203.1:0-4097 GCA_002298695.1 Clostridiales bacterium UBA735
ACAAGAAGGTCAAGAGACTGGCCCTCAAGTCCGTGCTGTCCTCCAAGGCCAGCGAGGAGAATGTGGTCGTCATCGACGAGATCAAGATGGACTCCGTCAAGACCAAGACCTTCAAGAACTTCCTGAACGCTGTCGGCGCTGACTGCAAGGCGCTGGTCGTCACCGCCGAGAACAACGAAGTCGTTGTCAAGAGCGCGGCCAACATCCCCGGCGTGCAGGTCGCATTCGCCAACGTCATCAATGTCTACGACATCCTGAATGCCAAGAAGCTGGTTGTCGACAAGGCAGCTCTTGCAAAGATTGAGGAGGTGTTCGCATAATGAAGACCGCTTACGACATCATCATCAAGCCCGTCATCACCGAACAGTCCATGGAAGCGACCGAAGAGAAGAAGTACGTCTTCAAAGTCGCCACCGACGCCAACAAGACGGAGATCAAGAAAGCGATCGAGCAGATCTTCGACGTGAAGGTCGAAAAAGTCAACACCATCCGTATGGACGGTAAGGAAAAGCGCCAGGGTGCCGCTCCGGCCGGCCGTCGTGCCAGCTACAAGAAGGCCATGGTCAAGCTGACTGCCGATTCCAAGACCATCGAGTTCTTCGAGGGTATGGTCTAATCAATTTTTGAAGGAGTGTAACGCACAATGGCGATCAAATCTTTTAAGCCCTACACCCCGTCGAGAAGAAACATGACTGTTTCCGCCTTCGACGGCGTAGATAAAAAGGCAAAGCCCGAGCGCAGCCTTCTTGAGCCCCTCAAGAAGAGCTCCGGCCGCAACAGCTACGGCCGCATCACCGTCCGCCATCGCGGCGGCGGCTGCAAGCGCAAGTACAGGATCATCGACTTCCGCCGCGATAAGCTGGATATGCCGGCTACCGTGCAGCGTCTCGAGTATGACCCGAACCGCAGCGCGTTCATCGCTCTCGTGAAGTACGAAGACGGCGAGCTCCGCTACATGCTGGCACCCTACGGCCTGAAGGCCGGCGACACCGTCGTCTCTTCCGCCTCCGCCGACATCAAGCCGGGCAACTGCCTGCCGCTGGCCAACATCCCTGTTGGTACCGTCATCCACAACATCGAGCTGAACCCCGGCCGCGGCGCACAGCTGGTCCGCTCCGCCGGTACGTCCGCGCAGCTCATGGCGAAGGACGGCGAGCTGGCCCAGGTCCGTCTGCCGTCCGGCGAAGTCCGCCTCGTCCGTATGAGCTGCACCGCAGTCATCGGCCAGGTCGGCAACATCGACCATGAAAACGTCCATCTTGGCAAAGCAGGCCGCAAGCGCCACATGGGCATCCGCCCGACCGTCCGCGGTTCCGTTATGAACCCCTGCGATCACCCGCACGGCGGCGGCGAAGGCAAGAGCCCGGTTGGCCATCCCGGTCCTATGACCCCGTGGGGCAAGCCTGCGATGGGCCTGAAGACGCGCAAGGCGAAGAACCGCACGAACAAGTTTATCTTCAAGCGCAGAAATGCCAAGTAAGGAGGAAAAATAATGAGCAGAAGCATTAAAAAGGGCCCGTTTGTAGCGCCCGAGCTGATCAAGCGCGTGGAAGAGCTCAACAAGGCCGGCGAGAAGAAGGTCCTCAAGACCTGGTCCCGCGCCTCCACGATTTTCCCCTCCTTCGTCGGTCACACCATCGCTGTGCATGACGGCCGCCGTCATGTGCCGGTGTATGTCACGGAAGACATGGTCGGCCATAAGCTGGGCGAGTTCGTTCCCACCAGAACGTTCCGCGGCCACTCTGGCAGCAAGACTACCAATTCTTAATGAAGGAGGACGCAAGAAACATGGAAGCAAAAGCTTATCTGAAGTACCTGCGTATCTCTCCCCGCAAAGTCGTCATTCTTTGCGACCTGATTCGTGGTAAAGACGTGAAAACTGCAGCTGCATACCTGATGCAGACCCCCAAGGCTGCCTCCGAACCCATGCTCAAGCTGCTCAGAAGCGCGATCGCCAACGCCGAGAACAATCACGGCATGAACGCGGACGACCTGTATGTGTCCACCGCGATCGCGAACCCCGGCCCCACGCTCAAGCGTGGCATGCCCAGGGCACAGGGCAGATACAACCGTATTCTGAAGAGAACCACTCACATCACGCTCGGTGTGAGCGAGAAGGCGTAAGCAGGAGGTTACTATGGGACAGAAAGTTAATCCCCACGGATTGCGCGTTGGCGTGATCAAGGACTGGGACTCTCGTTGGTATGCCCGCGAAGACAAAGTCGGTGATCTGATTGTTGAGGATTACAACATCCGTAAGTACCTCAAGAGCACCCTCTATGCCGCCGGCATCGCCAAGATCGAAATTGAAAGAGACAACGCGAAGGTCAAGATCAACATCCACTGCTCCCGTCCCGGTGTCATCATCGGCAAGGGCGGCACGGAGATCGAGGCTCTGCGCCAGAAGATCGAAGCCAAGCTTGGCAAGACTGTCGCCCTCAACATCGTTGAGGTCCGCAGCCCCGACCTGAACGCGCAGCTCGTCGCGGAGAACATTGCCGCGCAGCTCGAGAAGCGTATCTCGTTCCGCCGCGCGATGAAACAGGCCATCCAGAGAGCGACCAGACTCGGCGCGAAGGGCATCAAGTGCACCTGCGGCGGCCGTCTAGGCGGCGCTGAGATCGCCAGAACGGAATCCTATCACGAGGGCACCATCCCCCTGCAGACCATCCGTGCCGACATCGAGTACGGTTTTGCCGAGGCCAACACCACCTATGGTAAGGTCGGCTGCAAGGTCTGGATCTACAAGGGCGAAGTCCTCAACACCACGCTGCGTGCTGCCAATCCGGAGCCCGCGAAGCGCGAGCGCCGTCAGCGCGACGACCGCCGCGGCGACCGCCGCAACGGCGAGCGCAGAGGCTATGGCGACCGTCGCCCGTATAACAACAACAACGGCGAGCGCCGCTCCTACAACAACAACCGCACGGAAGGAGGCAACCGCTAATGTTAATGCCCAAGAGAACCAAATATCGCCGCGTTCAGAGAGGCCGCATGAAGGGTGTTGCCTCCCGCGGCAATAAGATCGCTTACGGCGAATTCGGCATCCAGGCCCTGGAGCCCGGCTGGATCACCGGCAACCAGATCGAGGCGGCACGTGTCGCCATGACCCGTTACACGAAGCGTGGCGGTCAGGTCTGGATCAAGATCTTCCCCGACAAGCCCGTTTCCAAGAAGGCGCTCGGCGTTCGTATGGGTTCCGGTAAAGGCGCCCCCGAATACTGGGTCGCAGTCGTGAAAGCGCAGAAGGTTATGTTCGAAATCGGCGGCGTTTCCGAAGCGGAAGCGCGCGAGGCACTGCGTCTGGCGCAGCACAAGCTGCCCATCAAGACGAAGATCATTGCCAGAGAAGCCCCGGAAACCGAGAATGGTGGTGAATAATGATGAAGGCAAATGAAATCCGCAAAATGTCCGCAGCTGAGCTGGATGCGAAGCTGGTGGAGCTGAAGAAGAACCTGTTCATGCTCAGAATGCAGCATGCTACCAATCAGCTTGACAACCCCCTGCAGATCGCAGTCGTCAAGAAAGATATTGCCCGCATCAAAACTATTATTCGTGAGAACGAGACCAAGTAACGGAGGAGGAAACTGCAATGAGCGAAACCAGAGCTTTCCGCAAGACCAGAATTGGTACCGTCATCTCCGATAAGATGGACAAGACCATTGTGGTCGCGATCGAAACCAACGTGCAGCACAAGCTGTATCATAAGATCATCAAGAGAACCTACAAGCTGAAGGCCCATGACGAGACCAACTCCGCCGGCATCGGCGATACCGTCAAGGTCATGGAGTGCCGTCCGCTGTCCAAGGACAAGAGATGGAGACTTGTAGAGATCATCGAAAAGGCGAAGTAAGGAGGTCGACAACAAATGATCCAGAGTGAATCTTATCTGAAGGTTGCCGACAACACCGGTGCCAAGGAAATCAAGTGCATCCGCGTGCTCGGCGGCGCAAAGCGCAAGTTCGGCAGCATCGGCGACGTCGTCGTGGCCTCCGTGCGCAAGGCTGCTCCGAACTCGACGGTCAAGAAGGGCGAGGTCGTCAAGGCCGTTATCGTCCGCTCCGTCAAGGGCACCCGCCGTGCCGACGGCACCTATGTCC
>DBLB01000203.1:4175-4304 GCA_002298695.1 Clostridiales bacterium UBA735
TTTTTGGGCCGGTGGCGAGAGAGCTTCGTGACAGTGGTTACATGAAGATCTGCTCGCTGGCACCCGAGACTGTTTGATAGGGGGACCATGCAATGAACATTAAGAAGAACGATACCGTGGTTGTCCTGT
>DBLB01000100.1:0-12601 GCA_002298695.1 Clostridiales bacterium UBA735
TAGCTGTCTCCTTCTTCCTGCTATCAGTATATCATATCCGAGCCGCTATGGGTCTTTTCCTTGTCCACTTCCTAGGGTACAGTTTAGCGATGTCTTGAAAAACAAGTGAAAAGCAAGTAGCGTCAGCAGAGAACACAGAAAACGGAGTTCCGGCGAAAGGTCGGAGCTCCGTAATTTTTGCAGGAGCATGGAAAAATCAGCGGACGGGGCCGAATTCCTGCAACTTTTTCTGAATGTAGAAAACACGGTCGAAGTCTGCTGCGGGGGGAAGGGTATCGGCGATGCTGAAGATCATATGCCGGCCGCTGCCGACGGAGGCGATCAGCTCCTCCATGGTTTTTTCAAAGGTTTTCTGATCCATAGTGTCCTTCAGCATGCAGATGGAGGGGATGCCGCCCCAGATGGTGATTTTGCCGTCGAAAGTGTCGTAGACCTGCTTCAGGGAGCATTTGGTCATCGGAGAGGGGCAGATGGAATCGGCGATATCGAAGCCGCAGCGCGGATATTTGTTCAGCAGGCCGATGTTTTCGCCGTCGGTGTGGCAGATATGATATTTGCCGTGGTCGTGGAAGATGGCGGAGACCTTTTGCAGGTAGGGCAGAATGTATTCTTCAAACATGCTCGGCGCGGTGACGTAGGAGTCGAAGTTGGAGCCGTAGAGGACGGCGTCGCAGGGTGCGTTGGCCGCGGCGTACACCAGCTTGAGCAGGTAGGGTTCGATCTGGTCAGCGAACGCCTCCATTTCCTCCAGATGGTCGTCCATTTCGTAATAAAATGTATCGACAGCCATAAGCTCTTTGACAAGATAGTGGAAGGGGCTGCTGTAGACGCCGGCAAGGCCGACGGTCAGGCCGCGGTTGCCCATGAAATTCTGTCGGAATTCGGCCAGCTTTTCGTAGTTCGGGACGACCTCGGCATTTTCCAGAATGTAGGCCATGGCGGGGAAGTCCTGATAGGATTTGATCGCATGTTCCAGGATGACGGAGATCGTGATGCCGCTGTGGCGCATCTGATCGTTATAGATGACAGTGGTAGAAATCTTGCCCTTCGGCGTGTCGTATTCGACGTGCGTTTTGCCGTTGTTCTCACGGCTTACGTGGACATCAACGTTGTGCAGCTTGACATAGTAGGGCGTGAGATTGATGTCGTAGAGACCGAGACCGATGTGCGTGTCGCCGTCCGGCGTGCGCAGGTCGAGATATTCCGGGTTGATGGCGTGATAGCCGAAGCCGCATTCGTCGGTCAGCTCCTGCAGCGTGGCGTTCTTGAAACGGTCGGGCAGGGTGCCGTTGAGCTTGTTGGCGCGATACCAGTTGTCCAGACGCGGGACAAAGGGGATGCAGTCGCAGGGTTTGCCCTGCACGGCGGCGAGAATTCGTTCTTTGGCAGTCATAACAAATGAAACCTCATGTCGAAAAAGGCGGATTTATGCGTTCTGGTATCCGTGCAGAGCACGGATACCAGAACAGAGAATGGACCAATATAAAGGATGGAAACGAAGAAAGGATCAGTTGCCGACGGAGAGCTTGTCGACCTGCAGCTCAGAACCGGCATATTCCGCCGGGTAGACGGTGCAGGGACGATATTCGCCGTCTTCGCACTTCTGCCACTGGATGACGAAGCAGACAGCCTCGACGTCCTTACCGGTTTCGTCGAACTTGACGGGGCCGCAGAAGGTGTCGATGTCGATCTCGCGCAGCGCGTCGCAGAGCTCACGGGAATCATAGCTGCCGCTCTTTTCCAACGCTGCCGCGATGATGCGGACTGCGGAGTAGCCGCCGTTGGCATGCTCGGAGATGAAGTAGCCGTACTTGTCCTCATATTCCTGCGGAACGGTAGCCCAGCCGTCGTTACCGAGTGTGGAGATATCCCAGCAGGAGGTTGCAACAGAGATGATGCCTTCGACGCTGTCGCCCAGCTCCTGTGCGAAGGACGGGAAGAGGAAGCCGGCGCCGGAACCGAAGATCATGGGCATGTAGTTCAGACTCTGCATGGCGTTGACGATGATCTTGATGTCCGCGTCACGGGCGGTGATGAAAACGACCTGCACACCGCTCTGCTTCATGGAGACGACCATGCTGGAAGCGTCGGTCAGAGCGCCGAGAGTGTAGCTCTCGTCATAGACCCACTCGTAGCCGGCAGCTTCGGCCTTTTCCTTGGCGGTCTTCGCAGCGGAGACGCCGGCCTCGGTGTCTTCATACAGCGCGCCGAACTTCGTGATATTGTAGCCGAGCTCATTGTTCAGGTAGTTGATGTAGTCGACCTGGCCTGCGCCGAACATGGTAGAGGTGCAGCAGAACTGGAAGACGGTGCTGTAGCCCTGGGTCGTGAATTCGTCGGCAATGCCGTTTTCAACCAGGGGAACGCCGGCCTTTTCAAAGGCGGGGAGCATCGGGATGCCGTAAGCGGAACCGCTCAGGCCGATGCCTGCGATGATGGTGTCGTCCGCCAGGATACGGTCGGCGACGGCCTTTGCCTGGGAGGTATCAGACATGGTGTCGGCAGGGACGATCTCGATCTTGGCACCGCCGAGGGACTGGATGCCGCCGTTGCCGTTGATGTAGTCCGCAGCCATCTGCGCGGCCTGCAGGGCCTGGTTGCCGGTGTCGGCACCGCTGCCGGAAAGGTTGTAAAATGCGCCGATTCTGACGTTGGGAACATCGGTGTTTTCGGTGTCAGCGGGGACGTCGTCCTTGGTGGTGTCGGTCGTTTCCGCGGGAGCAGCGGTGCTGTCCTTGGACGTGTCGGCAGCGGTGTCCTGTTTGGCGCAGCCGGCAAACAGGCAGAGCATCATGGACAGCGCCAGGATGAGTGCGATACACATGGTGAACTTTTTCATTTTGTAGCCTCCTATTTTTCTTTCTCCAGATGGGATGTGCGGCAAACGGAACCGCCGCGTTTACTCGGGCTGAAATTGCGCAGAAATGATATGATGTTTTAAACATACCCCCGCGTTTAAAAAACTGAATCATCATATCAATACAGCCGCATCACAACCCGCTTGAGCATAGTCCATTTAAAGCATAGATGCAGCAAAATGTCAATAGAAAAATGATATTCGGCGCTATAATTGGCAGATTTGCTTAAAAATTAAGAAAGCGTTTGTCGAAAACGCCGATATTTTATTTGGGGATTTACATTTTTGAAGCCTTCTGCTATACTGAATCCATCAATTGGTCATATGAATTTGCGAATTGGCAAAGAAATATGTCCGAAATATTCAGGACGGGAAGGGAAATTAAAAATGATTGGTGAATACTTGACAAGTGTATTTTCCCTGGAAGGAAAAGTCGTCATGGCGACCGGTGGGGCCGGCGGTATCGGCTTTGAACTGTGCAAGGGCATGGCGGAAGCCGGCGCACAGGTTGCGATCTGCGATCTGGATCTGAACGCAGCGGAGTCGGGCGCGGAAAAGATCCGGGCGCTCGGCGGCGACGCCAGGGCGTTCCGGCTGAACGTCACCGAACGCGATTCCATCCGTGAATGTCTGGCGGCGGTGCTGGAAGCCTACGGCGAGGTCAACGTGCTGGCGAATATCGCGGGCATCAACAAGCGCGAAGGCATTCTGGACGTGGAGGAACGCACCTATGACAAGATCATGGACGTCAACCTCAAGGGCACGTTCTTTGTCAGCCAGGAGGTCGTCAAGCAGATGATCAAGCAGGGCAAGGGCGGCAGCGTCATCAACATCGGCTCGCACAACGACGAGGGCATGCTGGCCGGCTGCTCGGTCTACGGCGCGACAAAGAGCGGCGTTGTTGCACTGACGCGCTGCATGGCGATGGAGTGGGCCAAGCACAACATCCGTGCCAACGCCATCAGCCCAGGCCATATCCTGACGCCGTTGTCGCAGGTGACGTGGGATCATCCGACCCGCTCTGTGTATCTGCGCGAGCGCATCGCGATGGGACGCCCGGGCATGCCGAGCGAGCTGGTCGGCATGTGCCTGCTGCTGGCGTCGGACGCATCGAGCTACATGACCGGTCAGGCGTATCACATCGACGGCGGCTGCCTGTGCGGCGGCCAGCCCTGGGACTACGATACCAAATATTAAGCAGAACAGAACGGAATAATGGCGGGAAATTCTTCTGAATATCTGCTAGAATGGTACTCAGAAAATCAAAACTGAGCCGCCGAACGGCAGAAGAGGAGAATTATGATGCAGGAAACGAACAGAAAGAATCTCAGCCAGGAAGTCTACGAGCAGATGCTCCGCAACATTACAAATAAGGTCTGGTGCCCGGGCGACCGGCTTCCGCCGGAAAAGGACCTGATGCAGCAGTTTGCCGTCAGCCGGATCACGATCCGGGAGGCCATCCGCCAGATGGTCAGTCTGGGGCTGCTGAAAACGATCCAGGGCTCCGGCACCTATGTGTGCGAGTATACGCCGGAGGTATTCGGCGCGAGCATTGCAACGCCGATGTATCTCTGCCCGCATACCAAGCAGGACATCCTGAACGTCCTGAATGTCCGCATGCTGGAGAGCATCGTGGCCGGGCAGGCCGCAAAATGCTCGACTGAGGAGGGCGTGCGGCGGCTGGAGGAGATTCACGCGGTTCTGGCTGCGGATGGCTGCTCGCTGGAAACGCATGTCAAGATGGATATTGCGTTCCACATGGAGATCTGCAATATGACGGGAAATCCGCTCATGACGCAGGTCTGCCAGGCGATCTACAGCGCGCTGCAGAGCGTGATGCCCACGATCTCGGAGATCATGGGCACCGGCGGCGCGAAATACTATCATGCGAAGCTCATCGACACCATCCGGAAACATTATGTCTATGAAGCGAAGCAGACGATGGAAGAGCATATTCTTGACACCATCCGGGCCGTGGAAAGTCTGGAGGATGACAGCGAGGTTTTCGCTTCCGCAGATCGCCTGGAATTGAATTATAAACAAACGAAGGAGAGAGAAATGAATGACATGGGTGATCCTTCAGTCGATCATTAACGGCCTGCTGCAGGGCGGTATTTACGCACTGGTGGCGGTCGGCATCACGGTCATCTTCGGCGTTATGAAAATGGTCAACTTCGCCATGGGCGAATTTGTCACGCTGGGCATGTACATGACATGGTGGTGCTATTCCCTGACCGGCTTCAGCCCCTATACGCTGATCCCGATCGTGCTGGTCATCGTGGCCATTGTGTCCTGGGGGCTGTTTCACGTCACGATCCGCCCGCTGCTGGGCCGTGACAGCACGTCCTTCATTCTGATGACGTTCGGCCTGTCCTATCTGATTCAGAATGCCATGCTGATCATCTTCGGCGCAAACTCGCTGGTGGTTGCGTCCGACATCAAGAATGCATCCATTGTGCTGGGAGACTATATCATTTCCTGGCCCAAGGCCATCGCCTTCGTCGTGGCGCTGGCGGCGGTCATTGCGCTTAGCGTGATGCTGAACAAGACGACGATGGGCCGCGCCATGCGCGCCACAGCAGAAAGCGCCGAGATCGCGGAGATGCTGGGCATCAACTCCCGCCGCTCGTTTGCCATGGCATTCGTGCTGGGCGTCAGCCTGGCGGGTCTGGCCGGCGTGCTGCTGACGCCGCTCTACTTCGTCACGACCACGACCGGCGCAACGCTGAAGACCACGGGCCTGATGATCGTCGTGCTCGGCGGCCTCGGCGATATCCGCGGCGCGTTCATCGGCGCGCTGATGGTCGGCGTGGTGGAATCGCTGGTTTCCTCGCTGATCGCGGCGGATCTCGGGCAGGCCGGTATCTTCCTGCTGTTCCTGCTGGTTGTCTATCTGCGTCCGCAGGGTCTGTTCGGAAAGGGGGCGCGCGTGGCATGAAAAACGGAAACAGTCTGGCAAAGCTTTTTCAGAAAAAGAGCGCCTGGGTCGTGCTCGTCCTGGCAGTGCTCCTGGCGGTGCTCCCGCTGTTCATCAAAAACAAGTTTGTGATCTCCACGCTGGTCTATTCGTTCCTGTTCGCCTCGTTCGGCGTGGCCTGGAATATCATCGGCGGCTACGGCGCGCAGATCTCCTGGTGCCATTCGGCGTTTGCGGCCTGCGGCGCGTATACCACGTTCCTGTTCTACTACTATCTGGGCATTTCGCCGTTCTTCACCATGCCGGTCGGCATGCTGATCGCCTATCTGATGGCGACGCTGATCGGCCGCGGCACGTTCAAGCTGCGCGGGTCGTTCTTCTCGCTGTCCACGATCGCGTTTGCGGAGATCGTCAAGATCTGCCTGCTGCACTTCAAGGACTTCACGGGCGGTTCCTCGGGCCGCTGGATCGCCTATGACGGCGACAACTTCCTGAAGCTCTCGTTCGGAACGGATGTTCCGTTCTACTACATCGGCATGGTTCTGCTGATCCTGGTGGTGGGCGCGACGGCGTTCTTCCACAAGACGAAGACCGGCTACTATCTGGGCGCGATCAAGGGCGACGAGGATGCGGCGACGACGCTCGGCATTGAGACATTCCGCGTGAAGCTGACCGCGTTTCAGGTCAGCGCCGTGATGACGAGCGTGGTGGGCGCCATTTACGCCTGCTTCCTGACCTACATCGACCCGTATGCCATCTGCTCGCTGGATCTCTCGGTCAAAATCGGCATGACGGCCATCGTCGGTGGCGTCGGCACGCTCTGGGGCCCGGTGCTGGGCGCGTTCGTGCTTCAGCCGCTGACGCAGCTGTCGAACACGCTGTTCTCCAACATCAGCGGCGCGAGCATGCTGATGTACGCGGTCATCCTGATCCTGGTCGTGCTGTTCAAGCCGAACGGCCTCATCACCCTCTTTGACAAGCGCGAGCGGCACGGCGGCAGGCTGAGCAAGGTACACGATGCAATTTTTCGCAAAAAGCAGGAAGGCGAGGTGAAAAAGGATGCAAAATGAAAACCTGGTGGAGCTGAGAAATGTCAGCATTTCCTTCGGCGGCGTCAAGGCGGTTCAGAATGTGTCCTTTGACATCCGGCGCGGCGAGGTACTCGGGCTGATCGGGCCGAACGGTTCCGGCAAATCGACGACGGTCAATATCATCTCCGGCGTCTGCAAACAGGACAGTGGTGAGATCGTTTTCGATGGGACGAAGCTGACGCCGAATATGTCGGTCGCGACCCGCTCGAAGATGGGCATCGGACGGACGTTCCAGTCTCCGAAGCCGTTTGCAAACCTCACGGTATTTGAAAATGTCTACGTTGCGGCGCTGGTGAAGCATCCGAAGGCGCAGGCTGCCGCGCAGGCCCGGCGGGTACTGTCGCTGACCGGCCTGGAAAAGTTCGCGGACATGAGCAGCGCCAAGCTGTCCATCGAAAAGCGCAAATGGCTGGATCTGGCGCGTGTCATCTGCACGGATCCCAAGCTTCTGATGATGGACGAGGTCATGGCGGGTCTGAACCCGAAGGAGATGGAGGACAGCCTGAAACTGGTCCGGAAGATCAATCAGGAGGGCATCACCATCCTGTTTATCGAGCACGTGATGCGTGCGGTCATGTCGATCTGCAATGATGCCATCGTGCTCAACGAGGGCGAGCTGCTCTGCCGCGGCGAGCCGGCGACGGTGCTCAAGCGGCAGGACGTCATCGAGGCCTATATCGGAAGGAGTGCAAACGGTGCTTAATATTGAACATGTCTATGCCGGCTACGGCGATCTGAAAGTCCTGTTTGACGTCTCTCTGCATGTGGATTCCGGCGAGGTCGTCTCGCTGGTCGGCGCGAACGGTGCCGGCAAGACAACGCTGCTGCGCAACATCGCGGGCCTCGCGCCGGTGACGGGAGGTAAAATCGAATTTGACGGAGAGGATCTGCTTTCGCATCAGAGCTATGAGCGCGCGGAGCTCGGCATTGCGCAGATCCCGCAGGGCCGCGGCATTCTCGGCACGCTGACCGTCAAGGAAAATCTGCTGATCGGCGGATATCACAAGTCGGCGCGGCCGCATCTGAATGAAAACATCGAAAAAGCACATGAAATGTTCCCGATCCTGAAGGAACGGCAGAACCAGATCGCAGGTTCGCTCTCCGGCGGACAGCAGCAGATGCTGGCCATTGCGCGGGCGCTGATCATGGAGCCGAAGCTGCTGATGCTCGACGAGCCGTCGCTCGGCCTTGCGCCGATCGTGGTGGAAGAAATGTTCGAGACGATCAAGCGTATCGCGGGCGAAGGACGCTCCATCCTCATCGTGGAGCAGAACCTGACGCAGGCGCTGAGTATTGCGACGCGCGGCTATGTGCTGGAAACCGGCCGCATCGTGATGGAAGGCCCGGCAGACAAGCTGCTGGCGGATGAGAACATCCGGCAGACGTACCTTGGCCTCTGAGGAGGGGCGCAGACAGCCATGAAAGATGAAATGACGAGAAAAGAACGCATGCTGGCGGCGATCCGCCGCCAGCCGCACGACCGCGTGCCGACGGAGATCGATTTTTCTCCGAAAATGCTCGACGTCGTCTGCAAGCACTACGGCGCACCCTGCCGCGGCGAAGAGGAGCTGCTGCCCTGGATGGACAACCATCTGGTGTACTGCTTTATCAACGACGCGTTCGGCATGCAGCGCAAGCGCATTCTCGGCGGCGGAAAAATTGCGTATGACAACTGGGGCTGCGGATTTGATATTTCGCAGGAGGGCAACTGCCAGGTGGTCCATCCGCTGGAGGATGACGATGCCATTCTGACCTATGAGTTCCCGGATCCCAACGCGCCCGGCCTGCTGGACTGGGCGGAGGAAGCAATTCCAAAGTACAAAAACGACTATCTGGTCTGCTCCTATCAGGTCACGTGCCTGATCGAGCGCGCCTCCGCGCTGCGCGGGTTTGAAAATTTCCTGTGCGACATGGTGGCGGACGAGGAATTTGCCGACGAGCTGCTGGACAGGATCGCCGACTATCAGGTCGGCATGGCGAAGCGCTACATCCGGGCGGGTGTGGAATGCGGCCGCGTCGGAGACGACTACGGTTCGCAGAAGGGCATGCTGATCGACCCGAACCTCTGGCGCCGGCTGGTCAAGCCGAAGCTGGCGCGCGTGGTCAAAACCTACAAGGATGCCGGCATTCCGGTCATCCTGCACTCCTGCGGCGACATCCGGCCGATCATCCCCGATATCATCGAGATCGGCATCGACGTGCTGAACAATGTGCAGCCGGAGGCTATGCCGCGCGAAGATCTGGAGCAGTATCGCGGCAAGATCACGTTCTACGGCGGCATTTCCACGCAGCAGGTGCTCCCGCACGGAACAGAAGAGGACATCTACAACGAGGTCAAGGCGTGCTATGACGCCTACGGCCCCGGCGACGGCCTGCTGCTGTCCACCGGGATCTCGGTGATGTCCGACGTGCCGATGAAAAATCTCAATGCACTGATGCGGGCGTTCAACGAGATTGGCGGCGCGCACTATATCATCAAAGACTGAGTACAAAGGAGATTGGATATGCGCGATTTGGAAAGACGCCTCGCTCTGCACCGGGCCTATTGGGCAGGCGGGGAAATGGAGGAACCGCTGGTTTCCTACCGCATCGGCAATTACTTCTTTGCCGACAAGTTCAAGGCCAATCTGCCGCTGCTGGAAAAGAACCATCTGGTCACGCCGGAGCAGATCGACGTAGACGCCTATCTGCCGGACTATGAGCGGATGTATCAGGACTGCGAGCAGACCGGGCAGACGGCCTTCTTCACGGCAGAACCCTGCACCGGCATTCCCTGGCTGGAGGCCATGTGCGGCTGCCCGATCCGCGGCGAGGGGGTCGCGTTCATGGCAACGCAGACCTGCGATGACATCGAGGACGTGGGCGAGATCCGCTATGACCCGGAAAATCCCTGGGCGAAGCGATATGTGGAGTTTCTGGACAAGCTGGTGACTCTCTCGGATGGGCGCTTCCCGGTCGGGCAGCCGATCATGCGCGGTACGACGGACGTGGTCGGCAGCATGATGGGCCAGAGCGAAATGGCCTGCGCGGCAATGACCGACCCGGAGCTGCTGCGGCAGCGGCTGAATGAGTCGGCGGAGCTGCTGCGGCAGGTGATCGCCGAGCAGTATCGCCATGTGCCGGCATTTTATGACGGCTATGCGGCAGGATTTTATCATCTCTGGGCGCCGGGCAGGCTGATCTGGTATCAGGAGGATCTGAGCGCCATCCTGTCGAAAAAGCATTTTGATGAATTCCTGCGGGAGCCGGCGGAGCAGATCTGCGAGGGATATGACTATACCTTCATGCATCTGCATCCGAACAGCTTCTTCCACCTGGACGGCATTCTTTCGCTGAAGGGTCTGCGCGCCGTGCAGATCAATAAGGACGTCAGCGGCCCGACGGTCGAGCAGATGATCCCGGTGTTCCGGAACGTGCTGGAAGCCGGCAAGCGCCTGATCGTCTGGGGAAACCTGACGGAGGAAGAGATCCGGCTGGTCATGAGAAAACTTCCGCATATGGGACTGTTCCTGAATGTCATCAGCCCCAGTGTGGAGGAAGCAAAGCAGCTCCAGAGCGTGATTTCCACGGCCTGGAGGTAAGAGAAACAAGAGCGTTTTTTAGGAGGAGAAGGTTATTATGAGCTACAGCCAGGAGCAGATTCAGTCGCTGCAGGCGAAAGCACAGCAGCTGCGCCGGGACGTAATCTACAGCGTGGGCATCGGCGTCGCCGGTCATATCGGCGGCTCGTTCTCCAGTGCAGATCTCGTAGCGGCACTCTATTTCCATAAGATGAAGCACGATCCGAAGAATCCCAGAATGGCGGATCGCGACCGCTTCCTGCTCAGCAAGGGGCATGTCGGCATTCTGCAATATGCAGCGCTGGCGGAATGCGGCTATTTCCCGGTGGAGGATCTGAAGCATACAAAGGAGATCGGCTTCCACCTGCAAGGCCACCCGGATGTGCTGAAAACGCCAGGCATCGAGGCGGGCACCGGTTCGCTCGGACAGGGCCTGTCCATCGGCCTCGGCATGGCGCTGGGTATGAAGCTGGACGGACTGGAAGGCAGAAAGGTCTACGTCCTCTGCGGTGACGGCGAGATCGCCGAGGGACAGATCTGGGAGGCGGCGATGGCTGCGTCGGCGTTCCACACGGACAACCTGGTCGCCATCGTGGACAACAATGGCTTACAGGCCAACGGTCGGATCAAGGACCGCTTCGACAGCGGCTGCATCCGGGAAAAGTGGGAGGCGTTCGGCTGGAAGGTGCTGGAGATCGACGGCCATAACATGCAGCAGATTCTGGAGGCGCTCGACGAAGCAGACCGCATCAAGGGCTGCCCGACCATGATTCTGGCACATACCGTCAAGGGCAAGGGCCTTTCGTTTGCAGAGAATGTCATATCCTTCCATAACGGTGCGCTGACGGAAGAAACCTACAAGAAAGCGCTCGAAGAATTGGCGTAAGGGGGAGCGAGACATGGAATTTACGAATCAGAGACAGGCTTACGGCCGCACGCTGGTGGAGCTGGGCAAGGACAACAAAAACATCGTTGTCCTCGACGCCGACCTCGGCGGCTCGACCATGGGTAAGTATTTTGAAGAAGCATATCCGGAGCGCCATTTTGAGATGGGCATCGCCGAGGCCAATATGACCTCTGTGGCGGCCGGCCTCGCGCAGACCGGAAAAATTCCGTTCACCAATTCCTTTGCTGTGTTTGCCGGCGGCCGTGCGTTCGACCAGATCCGGCAGACCATCTCCATCGGCAAGCTGAATGTCAAGATCGTCGGTTCTTCCTCCGGCGTTTCCGACTTCGGCGACGGCGCGACGCACCAGTGCATCGAGGATATGGCCATTTTCCGTGCCATTCCGAACATGACGGTGCTCTGCCCGGCGGATGCGAACGAGACGGTCGCCGCGACGCGCCTGATCGCGGAACTGTCCGGCCCGTGCTATATGCGGCTGAACCGCAATGACTATGCCAATGTGACCCCGGCGGGGAAGCCGTTTGAGCTCGGCAAGCCCTACTGCCTGCGCGGGGGAACGGATATCGTGGTGTTTGCATGCGGCGTGATGGTGGGCAAAGCGCTCGAAGCGGCAGAACTGCTTGCGGACCGGATCTCGGTGCGCGTCGTGAACGTCCCGACGATCAAGCCGCTCGACCATGAAGCGGTCCGCGCACTGACGGAAGGCTGCCGCGCCATCGTGACGGCAGAGGAGCACAACGTGATGGGCGGCCTCGGCGGCGCAATTGCCGAAGCGCTGGCCGACGCACCCAAGCCTATGAAGTTTGTGGGTGTGGAGGATCGTTTCGGATGCAGCGGCCATAACTATGCGGAGCTTCTGGAGTATCTCGGCCTGACGAAGGAACACATCGCCGGCGCCGTGGAAGAAATCTACAATCAGACGAAATAAGACAGGAGGAATTTCAAATGAAAGTCGGTTTTATCGGTCTCGGCATCATGGGCCGGCCTATGTGCAAGAATCTTCTGAAGGCTGGCTACGAGGTCACGGCGTTTGACCCATTCGCCAGGGAAGCACTGGACGATGTCGTTTCCTGCGGTGCAAAGCGCGGAGAGAGCAATGCAGACGTTGCGGCAAAGAGCGACGTTGTCATCACCATGGTCCCGAACTCTCCGCATGTGCGCGCGGCCGTACTGGGCGAAAAAGGCGTTGCAGAGGGCGCAAAAGAAGGTCTGGACATCATCGATATGAGCTCCATTGCACCGCTGGAATCCAAGGCGATCGCAGAGGAG
>DBLB01000100.1:12614-13029 GCA_002298695.1 Clostridiales bacterium UBA735
GCCCGCCTGGCCGAGAAGGGCGTCGACTTCATGGACGCGCCCGTCTCCGGTGGCGAGCCCAAGGCCATCGACGGCACGCTGTCCATCATGTGTGGCGGTCCGAAGGAGCTGTTCGACAAGTATTATGAGATGCTCATGGTCATGGGCGGTTCCGTGGTCCACTGCGGCGATGTGAACGGCGCGGGCAACACGGTCAAGCTGGCCAACCAGATCATTGTGGCTGTTAACATCGCGGCCTGCGCGGAGGCGTATTCGCTGTCCACGATGGCTGGCGTCGACCCGGAGAAGGTCTTCGAGGCCATCCGAGGTGGTCTGGCCGGATCCACGGTCATGAATGCAAAAGTGCCGATGATGATGGAGGGCAACTTCAAACCCGGCTTCCGCATCGATCTGCACATCAAGGATCTGAACAATG
>DBLB01000130.1 GCA_002298695.1 Clostridiales bacterium UBA735
GCTGCGCGGGAGTGAAAATTGAAACAGGCGGAGCAAACGATCACGTTTGCTCCGCCTCTGTGCGTCCGATGCAAAAGGGGGCGCTGCGCACCGGCGTTTGTGCTTGTGAAACGGGGGATATGGTGGTATAATATTCTGATTTGATTTTTTGCGGAGGGAGGCCGTTTTGTGCCGGATTTTGAAGTTGTTTCGCCCTATGAGCCGTCGGGCGACCAGCCCGAGGCGATCGACACGCTCGTGCAGGGGCTGGAAAACGGCATCGACGAGCAGGTGCTGCTCGGCGTGACCGGCTCGGGCAAGACGTTCACGATGGCAAACATCATTGCAAACTGCAACCGCCCCGCACTCGTGCTGGCGCACAACAAGACGCTGGCCGCGCAGCTCTGTTCGGAGTTCCGCGCGTTTTTCCCGCACAACGCGGTGGAATATTTCGTCTCCTACTACGACTATTATCAGCCCGAGGCGTATATCGCCCACACAGACACCTATATTGAAAAAGACGCCTCCATCAACGAGGAGATCGACCGTCTGCGCCTGGCCGCGACAGCCTCGCTGCTCGAGCGGCGGGACGTGATCGTCGTCTCTTCGGTCAGCTGCATCTACGGCCTCGGCGAACCGGACGATTTTGAGCGCATGATGATCAACCTCACGACCGGCGCGGAGCTGCCGCGCGAGGAGCTCATGCGCCGATTGGTCGACGATCGGTACGAGCGCAATGACATCGCATTTGAGCGCAATATGTTCCGCGTCCGGGGCGACACGATTGAGCTCTGGCCCGCCTACTGGGCGTCGAGCGCCATCCGCGTGGAGTATTTCGGCGACGAGATCGACCGCATCAGCGAGATCAACCCTGTCACCGGCGAGGTCATCCGCCGCCTGAACTCCATCCCGGTCTGGCCCGCCAGCCACTATGTCACGACGAAGGAGAAAATGGCGCGTGCCATCGTCGAGATCCGCAAAGAGTGTGACGAACGCGTGAAGTTCTTTCAGGAGCACGGTAAGCTGCTCGAGGCGCAGCGCATCGCCGAGCGCGTCAACTACGACATTGAAATGATGCAGGAGCTCGGCTACTGCTCCGGCATTGAGAACTATTCCCGCATCATCTCCGAACGCGCCCCGGGCAGCGCCCCAATGACGCTGCTGGACTATTTTCCGAAGGATTTCCTGCTCTTCGTCGACGAAAGTCATGTGACGCTCCCGCAGGTGCGCGCGATGTACAACGGCGACCGGGCGCGGAAAAAGTCGCTCATCGACTTTGGCTTCCGCCTGCCCTCGGCCTACGACAACCGGCCGCTGACGTTCGACGAATTCCACAGCCGCATCGGACAGGCCATCTACGTCTCGGCCACGCCCGCGGACTACGAGCGCGAACGCGCCAGTCAGATCGCCGAGCAGGTCATCCGCCCCACCGGTCTGCTCGATCCCGAGGTCTTCGTGCGGCCCATCGAGGGGCAGATCGACGACCTCATCGGCGAGATCAACACGACGACGGCGAAGGGCGAGCGCACGCTTGTCACCACATTGACGAAGAAGATGGCCGAGGATCTGACGCGCTATTTGCAGGAAAACGGCATCAAGGTGCGCTATATGCACTCCGACATCGGCGCGATGGAGCGGATCGAGATCATCCGCGACCTGCGCACTGCGAAATTCGACGTCCTCGTCGGCATCAACCTCCTGCGCGAAGGTCTCGACCTGCCGGAGGTGTCGCTCATTGCAATTCTCGACGCCGACAAAGAAGGCTTCCTCCGCTCGGAGACCAGCCTCATCCAGACCATCGGCCGTGCCGCGCGCAACGCGGGCGGGCGCGTCATTCTCTACGCCGACAAGATCACCGAGGCCATGCGAAACGCAATGGACGAAACGGCGCGCCGCCGCCAGATCCAGCAAAGATATAATGAAGAGCACGGCATCGTGCCCAAGACCATTGTCAAATCCGTGCGGGATCTCGATGAAATTTCGACGCCGGAGCACAAGGGCAAGGGCGGCGTGAAGATGACGAAGGCCGAGCTTGACCGCGAGATCGCCAAGCTCGAGCTCCAGATGAAGAAGGCCGCCCAGATGATGGAATACGAGTATGCCGCCGTCCTGCGCGACGAGATCATCCGCCTCCGCGGCGAACATCCTAAAAAATAGGGAAACCATTCTGCCGCCTCCCGCACCGTCCCCCCCAGAAGCAGGCAGCAGGGTCTTCGGCAATTGAAACGCGGCGGCCTCCAAAGGAGGCCGCCGCTTGCTTTTACATGTGCTGCTTGGCGGAGATCGTCTCTACATCCAGCGCGAAGACCGTAACGTGGGCGACGGCTGCGTCCGGAAACTCCCAATTGCCTGCGCCGGCATTCTGCCGCATGATCTCCGTGAGCGCGGCGCGTTTTTCTGCTGCATCGGTCAGGAAGCGGACGCAGCCCGTGCCGATAACCGACTGGTAGCGCGCAGAATACTGACACGCCGTCTCCCCGGCCGTGATCTCGCAGCGGCAGTCCAGTTCAAATGCCGCCGAGGCATTCCGGCACAGCAGTTCCAGCTTCCTTCCCTCCGGCGCGCTGTGGAAATAAAACGTGCGCACACCGTCGCTGTGCGAAAAGCCGAAGCTCAGCGGCACCAGGTAGACGCCCTCGCCGTCCCGCAGACCGAGACGGCAGCAGGGACTTTGCCGGATGATGGCGTCGATGGCTTCGGGATCGGTAACTTCGCGCTCTGCCCTTCTCACTCTGTTCGTTCCTTTCCGGATTTATGTTTCTGGACCGTATCAGATGTCAAAAATGCCGAGCAGAACAATGCCGATCACCACAAGGACGATCATGGCATAGTGTTTCCAGGAAAGCTTTTCCTTCAGGAAGATGCGGCTCCACACAACGGAGGCCACGCAGTAAGCCGAGATGATTGGCGCAGCCATGGCGACGTGCGCCGTATCGGCCAGCGCGAAGATATAGGCAAACTGACCGGCCGTCTCGAAGATGGCGCCGAGGTATTTCGGCCCCTCCTGCTTGGGCACGAGCTTCTGCTTTTTGATGAGCACCACGTAAACAAAGGAGCACACCGCCGCAAACAGGAATGTCAGCTCGTAGGCGCAGTTGGCCGCAGAGGCGGCATAATCCGAGCATTCGTCGAACGTAGCGAACAGGCCGCTCTCAAACGCCTGCGTCGAGAGGCGCTCAAGCACGAGCGAATCGGCAAACGTACCGGCAGCGTCCAGCAGGCAGTAGGCTACGGGCAGGCAGATGGCCAGCCACGATTTTGCATATTTGTAGTTGGAGGCCGCCTGCCGCGCCTGCCGCAGCTCATCATCCTCGCGGGATTCGACCACGCCAAGGCCGACCACGCCGATGCACACCAGCGCAACCGCGCCGATGACTGCAAGGCGCATGCCGCCCTGAATGCTCTCGTCAAGCGTGCCGGTGATCAGGCAGAGCACCGCGACGAGCGCGCCGGAGGAATTGCAGATCGGCGACGAGATGGAAAGCTCGATATACCGCAGGCCGACATATCCAAGCGTCATTGAGGCAATGTAGAGCAGCGAAACCGGCAAATACGTCCAAATGACATTCCATGTCACCTCCGTGCCCTGCACGAAGATCTCAAAGGCCGCATGCAGGCCCATGACCACGCCAACGGCGATGACCATTTTCAAGTGCGCGTATTTATCGTTGCCGCGGCAGCCGATCTTCGAAAAGAGGTCGGAACCGCTCCAGCAGAGTAATGCGATGATTGCAAACCAGAACCACATAATAGTTGTTTCTCCTCTGATGATGTCTGTATGGAATATCGAATATTTTTATAAGGGTCGGACAGCAGGCATCGGCCCCTGCAAAGATTTCAGTTGGTCGGAAGCTGCGCAAGTCCTGCCTCGACGAGCTTCTGCACACTCATCAGAATCCCGAGCTTGGCATGATGCCAGGTGAGACCGCCCTGAAAATAGACCGCATAAGGCGGGCGGATGGGGCCGTCGGCGGACAGTTCAATGGAAGAGCCCTGCACGAACGCGCCCGCCGCCATCACGACCTCCGCATCATAGCCCGGCATGGCCCACGGGACGGGCGTGACATAGCTGTCGACCGGGGCCGCCGCCTGAATGCCGCGGCAAAAGGCCAGCATCCGCTCCGCACTGCCGAGTTCGACCGCCTGAATGATGTCGTGACGCTCCTCTGTGCCATCCGGAATCACGCGAAAACCCATCTGCTCATAGAGATTCGCCGCGAAGATCGCACCCTTGAGCGCGCCGGAGACAACGTTCGGCGCGAGGAAAAAGCCCTGATACATCGCAGGCAGCAGCCCGAGATTCGCGCCGACCTCCTGCCCGAGGCCGGGCGCAGAGAGGCGGTAGGCGCAGCGCTCGACGCAGTTTTTTGTACCGCAGATATAGCCGCCGATCGGCGCCAGGCCGCCGCCGGGGTTTTTGATCAGGCTGCCGACGATCATGTCCGCGCCGACGTTCGACGGCTCGGCCGTCTCCACAAACTCGCCGTAGCAGTTGTCCACCATGCAGACCACATCCGGCTTGCACTGCTTGCAAAAGGCAATGAGCTCACCGATCTGCGCGACGGAAAACGACGGCCGCGTCGCATAGCCCTTCGAGCGCTGGATCGTGACGAGCTTCGTTTTTTCATGGATTGCGTTCCGGATGCCCTCAAAATCGAATGTGCCGTCCGGCAGCAGATCGACCTGCCGGTAGGAGACGCCGTACTCTTTCAGGGAGCATTTCGACT
Source organism: Clostridiales bacterium UBA735 (assembly GCA_002298695.1). GTDB lineage: Bacteria > Bacillota > Clostridia > Oscillospirales > Oscillospiraceae > CAG-170. The sequence continues at coordinate 4,707 of DBLB01000130.1, forward strand.
CGCGGATGCCGATGACCTCTTCGAGCGTGTCATAGGGCGCGCCGTTCGGACTTAAAAGTTCATCGCCGGGCAGCAGATTCGCGCTCAGCGCGACGGCCAGCGCGTGCGTGCCGCAGGTGATCTGCGGGCGGACGAGCGCAGCCTCGGTGCCGAAGGCGGCGGCGTAGACGCGCTCGAGCTTGTCGCGGCCAAGGTCGTCGTAGCCATAGCCGGTCGTCGCAGCGAAACACGTCGCGTCGACGCGGTGCTCCTGCATCGCGCGGATGACCTTCGCCTGATTGTATTCGGCGACGGCGTCGATGCCGGCAAACCGCTCCTTCAGGCCGTCCAGCACGCTCTGCCCGAATTCATAGACCTCGCGGTGCACGCCGAGCGAGGCATACATCTCATATAGTTCCTTCATTTCTGTTTCTCCATCTGTTCAAAGATCTGGGCCGCCGCCGTCTCGATTACGTCCGGCTTGGTCACGATGATGCCGGTCTGCTCGTCGCCCAGGATCAGCAGTGTGTCGCCCGGCTGGATACCGAACAGCGTCCGCGCGTCCTTCGGGATGACGATCTGGCCCTTTTCGCCGACCTTGGCTGTGCCGAAGATGTGCCGTTTAGGCCGGCCCAGGAGGTGTTTTCCGCCTGACATCGCGCGCCTCCTTCCATAAATCAGGGGGTAAAAATCATACTTGTATAACTTATACTATTTTGGCCGTCCTGTCAAGTCCGGAATGCAGGGCAAAGTTGACAAAAAGTTCACAAATGATCCCCTTGACTTTTCCCTGCTTCGGATTTATGATGTCCTTTCCGAATGAGGAACCGGCGGCCGGTCGGCGCCGCGCCGCTGTGAAATAACGCTTGCGAAGGAAGGGATTTCATGGAACTTGGCTATGTCGTCGGCGTTGGCGGTGCCAATATCGACCTGTGCGGCAGGTCGTATGCACCGATCGCACCGCACGACTCCAATCCTGGCGAGATCGAGCTGTCGGCCGGCGGCGTGACACGGAACATCTGCGACAACCTGGCACGGCTGGGCGCGGACGTGAAGCTCATTTCCGCGGTCGGAGACGATCTGTTTTCCGAGCTCATCTGCCGGCAGAGCGCGCAGGCCGGGATCGACCTGTCGCACCTTTACCACGCCGCGGGACGCAATTCGTCGATGTATCTGGCGATCCTGGACGACAGCGGCGATATGCATGTGGCGCTGTCGGACATGCACATTCTGCAAAATATGCCGTTGGACTATCTCGATGCACAGAAGGAGCTGATCGCCGGTGCGGCGATCATCGTTACGGATCCCTGCATGAAAGCCGAGCGCTTTGAGCGCGTGCTCTCCTATTGCCATCCAGGTCAGATCATCTGCGTCGATCCGGTCTCCACGGCCTATGCCCGCGCACTGCTCCCGTATCTCGGCAGCATCCACACGGTCAAGCCGAACCGGCTGGAGCTGGAAGTTCTGGCCGGGCAGCCGGTCAGCACTGACGCAGATCTGGAATCCGCCTGCGAAACGCTGCTGAAGCGCGGCGTGCAGCGCGTATTTGTCAGCCTCGGCGCAGACGGCTGCTTCTATCTGGACGCCGAAGGGCGGCGCATGCGCCGCAAGCTGCGTCCCGTGACCAACATGGTCAATGCCTCCGGCGCGGGCGACGCGTTTACCGCGTCGCTGCTCTACGCAACGCTCCACGGATACTCCCCGGATGAAATTCTCGATTGGGCCCTGGCCGCCGGCATCGCGGCCATCTCCCACAAGGACACCATAAACCCTGCGATGAGTCCTGCGCTCATCCATACTATATTGGAGGAATATCGCTATGAATCTTGAGAAATATCTGTCCGTTACGCCGGAAATTCAGGCCGCGCTGGACGCCGGCAAGCCCGTTGTCGCGCTGGAATCCACGATTCTCAGCCATGGCATGCCGTATCCGCAGAATCTCGACTTTGGCCGCAAGGTCGAGCAGATCATCCGTGACGAGGGCTGCGTCCCCGCGACGATCGCCATCCTCGACGGCAAGATGAAGGTCGGCCTGAACGAAGAAGAGCTTGAGCGGATGTGCCGTGCCGACGGCATCGGCAAAGTCAGCCGCCGCGACCTGGCCACCTATCTCGCCACCGGTATGCCCGGTGCCACGACCGTTACCACGACGATGATCGTCGCGGCCTACGCCGGCATCCGTTTCTTCGCCACTGGCGGCATCGGCGGCGTGCATCGCGGTGCAGAGACCACCATGGACATCTCCGCCGACCTGCAGGAACTGGCCAACACCCCCGTCTGCGTCATCTGCGCGGGCGCGAAGAGCATTCTCGACCTCGGCCTCACGCTCGAGTATCTCGAAACCCAGGGCGTGCCGGTGCTCGGCCTCCGCACGGACGAGCTGCCCGCGTTCTATTGCCGCACCTCCGGCTACAAGCTGGACTACAACTGCCCGGACGAGGAGACTGTCGCAAAGATCATGAAGGTCAAGTGGGACATCGGCCTCAAAGGCGGCGCCGTCGTCGGCAACCCGGTTCCCGAGCAGTACGCGATGGATCCCGTCGAAATGAACAAGGTCATCGACCGCGCCGTTGAAATGGCAAAGGAGCAGGGCATCCACGGCAAGGCCACCACACCGTTCCTGCTGGCCCATATCGTCGAGATGACCGGCGGCCACTCGCTGGATACGAACATCCAGCTTGCGTTCAACAACGCGCACGCCGCTGCGAAGATCGCCAAGGCCTACGCTGCAATGTAACTCAATCCGCAAACGCCCCGGCGCTTTCAAATGGTGAACACGCATAAGGGCAACAACAAGTACCGCTCAGAGCAAGAACCGGCAACAGTCACTTGACTGTTGCCGGTTATTTAACCTCCATCGGCTACCGAGTCCCTGTAAGTCGTCATTGATTTGTGCAAGCGCAAAGAAACGGCGGCTCTGAATGTGAACCGCCGCTATACAATCTCAAATCTGCATGCAAAAGCTAAGCTGTCCCGCAAGCGGTTTTTTCTTTTCCCTCAAAGCGGGACAGCTCATAGTTTTATATGGGGGCTTTTTCATTTTCAATCTTAAGGATACTCTAATTCACATATAATTCTTGCAGCACTTTTTGGGAAATCCCCCGCATTGATAACTGTTTGAATGAGTTATTCATTGTATGGCGGAACAGGTCTTAGGCGCTTCCATCTTGACGGAGCTTGTGTGCATAAGACAAACTATGATGCGGAACCGCTGCCCATGGAGACGGTAATCACGCAAATCATAAGTATTGTCACAAAGGACAAAAACGCATTGCCACTGGCGAGCAAAGCCTTCCTGCAATGCCTGCTTGCAAATTCCGATATACTGCGATAACGTAGAAGATGGCAGTCAACATAATATGTATGGACACATCTGGATTGCTTATCTGACCGCGCATGAAAAATGTCTCAAAGAAATCGAAATTCCTTCCCCCAAAAAATCACGCAGCCCCTTCGTATTCTATTTGGTACGGAGGGGCTGCAATTTTTGTGGCTGATATGCTATGATATATGCAATTCTGAAAAAAGGCGGTGAGGACGTGACGCTGGAACATGAGATTCAGCTGGCGCAGCGGGACGCGGCTGCGCGTGAACGGCTGATCGAACAGAATATGGACTTCATCCGCCGCTGCGCGTCCAGAGCCGCCGGGCGCTTTGTAGACAGTCATGACGATGCTTGCTCGGAGGCAATGATCGCCTTTAACGACGCCATTTCTGCCTACCGTCCGGAGCGCGGGGCATTTCATCCGTTCGCCGCGGCAGCCATCCATAACCGGGTGACGGACCTTCTGCGGCGCGAAAGCCGCAGCGCTGTCTGCGTGCCGTTCAGCGCAATGCCCGCGCAGGATGTTGAGGCACCGTTTGAGGTGGAAGACCCAAAACAGACTTTTTCCGACGCGGCCTTCGAAATCGAGGCGGCCAAGCAGGAACTCGGCGCACTCGGCGTGGACTTCTTTGAGCTCCCAAAAGCCTCGCCAAAGGCGGAAAAGACAAAGGCCGCCTGTATGCAGGTGATCGGCTATCTGCTGCACGAGCCGCTTCTTTTGCAGTCTGTCCGGAAAACAGCCTGCCTGCCCGGAAAGACGCTCATGCAGGAGCTTGGCGTGAACAGCAAGGTGCTCGAGCGGCACCGAAAGTATATTCTTGCCGGGCTTGTGATTTTGGGCGGCGATTATCCGACGCTGCAAGGCTATTTTGACACGCGAAAGGGGGTGCGGTAGATGCGCGGAATCGTGATGGAAATCCGAAATGGACACTGTGTGGTGCTGAAAGACGACGGTACATTCGAAAATCTTCCAGACCGGGGTTATCAAGTCGGTCAGGAAATTACCATTCAGGCGAAAAAGTCGCCCGTCCTGCGCTATGCGGCGCTGGCGGCGTGTTTGCTGTTGGTCTGCCTGTCGGGCTTCGGCATACATCTGTACCGCACACCCGCAAGCTACATTTACCTCGACATCAACCCCAGCGTGCGGCTGGACCTCAACTGCTTCGAGCGTGTCATCGCCGTGGTGCCGTTAAATGAGGACGCAAAAACGCTGCTGTCCGCAGCAGAGATCACACGCACGGACGCGCAGACCTGCATCAATCAGATCGTCGCGGCGTGTCAGGAGCAGCGATATCTGAACGAAACAAATACGGACATTGAGCTGAGTGTCTGCACAGAGGATGCGTCCGTGGAAACGGCGGTCGAAACGGCGACGACGGAGCTTCAGGAACAGGCGTTGGAGGTGACCGTGTTCCAGATGGAGGAAAGCGAAAACACGGACGCGCTGGAGCGGCACATCTCCGCCAAGCGCCTGCGCGCCGTGCGCGCGTACACGGAGGTCTTCGGCGGCACGCTGGATGAAAATATGGCGGCGCTGCAAGGAATCAGCTCTGATGATATTTACAAAAAAGTGCATGCCGCACAGCGGCAGAATCCTCCGGCGGCAAAAACACCGGAAGAAGCAGCACCGGAGCAGGGACCGGAACAGCCTGCGCAAACCACAGATACAACGGACGCTCCGACGCAGGAACAGCCGGAAGAAGTGGAACGTCCGAAGCTGCCCAAACAGGACGAACCGGAATCCGAACATACCCTGCCGGAAAGCCGTCTGCGCGCCATCCGCGCGTATACGGACGTTTTCGGTGGGACGCTCGAAGAAAACACGGCAGCGCTCAAGGGCGTCAGCTTCAAAGAAATTTACGTGATGATCGACGCTGAGCTTGCGCGCCGGGAAGAATCTCAGAAAGAAGGCATAAACGATGAAACGAATCCTGAATAGAATTTTAGCCATGCTGCTGGCTGCAATTTTGTTGGCAGCGCCGGTCTGCGCCGTGCAGACCGGCTATACGGACGTGCCGGAAAACGCATGGTATGAGGAAGCCGTGCAGACCGTCACGGCACGCGGCTGGATGGACGGAACTGGCGAGGGAAAATTCAGTCCGAATGACGGTTTGACCCGCGCCATGCTTGCTACCATCCTCTGGCGCATGGAAGACTGCCCCGCGGCGGCTGTAACCGGCAATTTTACGGACACTGTGCGCGGCAGCTGGTACGATGGCGGCGTTTCGTGGTGCGTGGCGGAAGGACTCTTTCAGGGCTTCCCGGACGGCAGCTTCCGCCCGAACGACGCTGTGACGCGCGAGCAGCTTGCCGTGGTGTTCTATCGGTATGCCGATGCAGCACCCACCGGGGCGGCAGCAAAAGTCAGCGTCAAAAACGGCTGTTCTTGGGCGGCAGACGCCTGCGCGTGGGCAAATGCAGAAGGGCTTTTTACGGATGCACTCGGCACGCTCGACCTCTGCGCTCCGGCCAGCCGCGCGGAAATTGCCTATTGGCTGGCGCACTTTGAGGTTGGAACGTCTGCATCTTCCTTGACAGAAGGCAGCTTTGAAGGCCTCGGGTATCTTCTCTACACGCCGGAAGACGCAGTGGAAAATATGCCGCTGCTCGTTTACCTGCACGGCGGACACGGCAAAGGAAGCGACCTTTCCGTTCTGCTTGAAACGGACGGCTTCCCGAAATATCTGGCGGACGGCGATTTCGGAGAGATCCCGGCATACGTCCTGATCCCGCAGCTGCCTGCAAGCGAAATGGGCTGGCTTTCCAGCGCCGATACCGTCATGGCGCTGATCGATACGATCTGCGAAGAAGCCGCCATCGACCGCAGCCGCATTGCCCTCACCGGTCACAGCATGGGCGGCACCGGAACGTGGGATCTTGCGCTGGCATACCCGGACGTCTTTTCCCGCATTGCACCCATGAGCGGGAGCGTCAAAACAACGGCGGACACCCTGAAAACACTCAAAAATATGCCCATCTGGGCATTCGTCGGTGAGGATGACGTGGTGGTCAAACCGGAATCGACCGAGACGTTCATCGAAAGCGTATCGAAGCAGAATCCCGACGCGCGTGTGACAGTGTTTGAAGATACCGACCATGTCGGCGTCCTGCAGCGGGCGTGGCTGGAAAACGGTACAGAGCTTCTGAACTGGCTGCTGCAATAATTTTGAGATCCCCCCATTTTTCCTGCTTCCCACTCGTATGGATGGTTGGAAACAGAAACATGGAGGGATCTCTTTATGAAACTGACAAGAAAAATCTTACCGCTTTTGCTGGCTGTTTTGCTGCTGCTGTCCGCACTGTCGGTGGCTTCTGCGTCGGATATGTTTGAAAACAGCGATTTCATCGAAAAAGAGCAGCCGGAGCTGACCGCGGAAACCAAACAGCTCATCTCGCTCTATCAGCGCAAGCCAACGGAGGAGAATTATCTCAATCTCCGCGCCGAGGTCATCAAGAATTACGATGCTGTTCTCGTCCGCAAGGAAGCAAAGCTGGCAGAACTCAAGGAAGAAACAGCCGGCAAGCCCGGTGGTCTTGCCAAGGTTGCGGAGATGGAGGAGATCGTGCAGGAGATGTACCAGACCTACTGGAACCGCATCAACAGCAGCATGCTCCGCTTCACCGACCCGCGGCTTCTCAAGTGGAAGATTGCAGACGCATATAAGTATGATTATATCCCTGTCATGGGCGCTGGCGAGAGCGTCTACGTTGCGCGCACGCCGGTGACCAACGCGCAGTATGCCGAATTCCTTGCCGCGACCGGCTATGTCGCGCCGCAGAACTGGACGGACGGTACCTATCCTGCTGGGGAAGATGACTTCCCTGTAAACTATGTTTCCGCTGCGGATGCCGAAGCCTACTGCGCGTGGCTGACGGAACGGGACGGCGTGAACACCTACCGTCTGCCGAACGAGAGCGAATGGGAGCTTGCCGCCGGTCATATGCCCAAGGACGCGGACTTCAACTGCGGCGTGAATGACAGCAGAACGTCTGTGGAGGAATACGCCAAGGTCACGCGCGGCGCGCACGGCGCGGTCGATTTCTGGGGCAATGTTTGGGAATGGACGACCACAACACGCTCCGACGGCTCGCTCGGCGTCAAGGGCGGCGCGTGGGATTCTGCCCGCACCGACTGCCGCACCGAACACCGCAAGGAAGGCCGCGCAGCGTCTCAGGGTTACGAAGATGTCGGTTTCCGCGTGTTCAAAATTCTGAACGGCGAGGAGCCTGCGCAGAAGGTCGAGCTTGCCACGCTGCAAGCCCCCGTTGTGACGGCCATCTCCACCGAACCGGGCAGCATCACACTCTCCTGGCAAGCAGTCGAGGGTGCGACGGCGTATCAGCTGTTCTCCTATGACGCAGCTGCAAATCACATTGAGATGCTCGGCATAACAGAAGAAACCAGCGCTGTGATGAATGGGCTGGAATCTGGTCTTGCATACCGTTATATCGTCCAGCCGATCTCGTTCGTGGAGATCGCGGACAACGTCTCCGGCGAATACAGCGTTGGCGCAAACTGCAGCAATGCCCCTGAGACGGCGGTTCTGGCTTCTGCAAGCTATGACGCGCAGATCACCTGCCTGACGCTCTCTTGGGAAGCCGTCGAAGGTGCGGAAACCTATTATATCTACCACTATCATCCGGACGCGAATATGCTTTCCACGCCGAAGGTCGTAAACGGCAAGTCCTCGTATTCCTACCGCAAAACGGCAAGCGGCGAGTATAATTACCTCGTGACCACCGGGCCGATGACGAGTCGCAAATACTATGACGGCTCCGGCGCGCTCTGCGTGCTGATCCCGGACAACCAATAAATTTGAAATAAACTTGCCCGCACGAAAAAACCGTGCGGGCTGTTTTGTCCGGATTTAACGCTTCAGCCACTGTGTGAATTCCTTTTGTGAGACCTCACCATTTTCGCATTTCTCCTTTTCCTTCTGCGTAGCGTATTTGGTTCTTTACCGTGTCTGATTATGATATGTCAGAGTGCCATATATCCATACAAAGCCGATTTTCTGAAGACCAGTGAGTAATCGTTATAAAGAAAGTGGAAATGTCAAGAAATGTGCAGTCGGGAAACACCCAAAATCTGAAAAGCATGGTAAAAACAGCGCAGTTTTCCAGCGTTCCGCTACGCTCCACTTTGGAAAACTGCGGCGGCATCAGATCAGGCTGCCGTCTGCGCCTGTGCCCACTCCCGGTACTTCACGGGCGGCAGTCCCAGCGGGTTGCGCGTATAGATCCTGATGCGGTTGTAGTAAATAAAAACGTAGCGGAAAATGATCGTTTTGACCCGTTCTCACGGCAG
>DBLB01000131.1 GCA_002298695.1 Clostridiales bacterium UBA735
CGATGACGGCGGGCACGCCCTTCAGATGATATTTGTCCTCCCAGATGACCGGGATGCCGCCGCCGCCGGCTGCGATGACAGCGTGGCCGGCGTTCATCAGGGCACGGATGGTGGCGATCTCGATGATCTCGGTCGGCTTCGGGCTGGCGACGACCTGACGCCAGCCGCGGCCCGCGTCCTCGGCCACGTCGATGCCCTTCTCGGCGGCGAGCTTCTTGGCCTCTTCCTCGGTCATGAACGCGCCGATGGGCTTCGTCGGATGCTGGAACGCCGGATCCTTCGGGTCGACGGCGACCTGCGTCAGCACAGTCGCGACGTGGATGCCCGCGCCGCGGCGGTCGAGCTCTTCGCCGATGACGTTCTGCAGGTCATAGCCGATGTAGCCCTGACTCATGGCCACACACATCGAAAGGGGCATGATGTCGCTCTTGGCCTCCTGCTTGTGGTAGGCGGCGAAGGCGTTCTGGATCATGCCGACCTGCGGGCCGTTGCCGTGGGCGATGACGACCTCGTGGCCGTCCTGAATGAGGTCGGCAATGGCCTTGGCCGTCACATGGACGGCGTCCATCTGCTCGTGCAGATTCTTGCCGAGGGCGTTGCCGCCCAGCGCAATGACGATTCGTTTTCCCATAGTTAAAACCTCATTGAAAGATCCCGGCGGGAGAGGTCTCCCGCCGGACCTATTTTTAGATTAGAATTTCAGCTCAGAAATTTTTTCTCTTGTTGTCGGCGGCGTCCAGCTCCATCAGGGCCTTGACCGGATCCTTGACCTGGGCCAGGAAGATCATTGCGGCGATGATGTACGGCTTGTAGGAAGCCTGCTTGTACAGCGGCACGAGGTAACGGTCGAACACGGAGTTGTCCACCTCGCCCTCCGGGCAGGAAAGGCCGGAGATGTCGGCGGGCAGGCAGTGCAGGTACAGGGCTTTGCCGTCCTTGGTGAGCTTCATCATCTCTTCGGAGCAGGTCCAGTCCTTGTGCTCGGCGTTCTGCGCGAGCAGCTGCTTCTCGAGCTCGTCGATGCCCTTCTGGTCGCCCTTGACATACAGCTCAGAGCGCTTTTCCATCGCCTTGAACGGCGCCCAGGACTTCGGATAAACGATGTCGGCGTCCTGGAAGGCCTCGGCCATGGAGTTGGTCTTGTGGAACTTGGAGCCGTACTTCTCGCAGTTCTTGCGGGCGATCTCCTCGACCTCGGGGAACACATCGTATCCTTCCGGATGGGCCAGCGTGACGTCCATGCCGAAGCGGGTGAACAGACCGATGACGCCCTGCGGGACGGACAGCGGCTTGCCGTAGCTGGGGCTGTAGGCCCAGGTCATGGCGACCTTTTTGCCCTTGAGGTTCTCCACGCCGCCGAAGTAGTGGATGACGTGCAGCATATCGGCCATGCACTGCGTCGGATGGTCGACGTCGCACTGCAGGTTGACGAGCGTCGGTCTCTGCTCAAGGATGCCGTCACGGTAGCCTTCTTCGAGGGCGTCCATGAACGTCTTCTGATACTCGTGGCCCTGATGGATGTACATGTCGTCGCGGATGCCGATGACATCGGCCATGAAGGAGACCATGTTCGCGGTCTCGCGGACGGTCTCGCCGTGGGCGATCTGGGACTTCTTCTCGTCGAGGTCCTGCGTGGTCAGGCCGAGGAAGTTGCACGCAGACGCGAAGGAGAAGCGGGTGCGGGTGGAGTTGTCGCGGAAGATGGAGATGCCGAGGCCGGAGTTGAAGACCTTGGTGGACTTGTTGCGCTCGCGCAGGTCGCGCAGGGCGTCGGCCACGGTGAAGACGGCGTCGATCTCGTCGTCGGTCTTGTCCCAGGTCCAATAGAAATCGGTCTTGTACATATTGTTGATGCGGAGCGTCTCAAGATGTCTCGCAAGTTCTACGGCTTTGCTCATAATATTTTATCTCTCCTTAGATGTATTTATGATGTTGCGGGCGGACAGAGCCGTCCGCCCATGATTTCATCTTACTTGATATCGTTACCAGTCAGTTCCTGACGGAAGCTCGTCGCGGAGCCGTCCTTGTTCTCGGGCTTGTAGAGCATCGGAACAGCGGCATAGAGCGCGGCGCAGGTGACGAGATCCTGCTTCCAGGTGATCTCGTTCGGCGCATGGGCCTGGGACTCGGCGCCGGGGCCGAAGCCAACGCACGGGATGCCGTAGCGGCCCTGGATGGAGACGCCGTTGGTGGAGAACGTCCACTTGTCGGTCAGCGGGCGGCCTTCGCGCTTTTCTCTCGCGGTCTCATCGGCCCAGAGTCTCTTGTCGCCCCAGAGCGCATGATGCGCGTCGACCAGAGCCTGCACGTGCGGCGCGGTCTCCTTGTTGATCCAGGTCGGGAAGAAGCACTCGGTCTCATAGACGTGGCCGGTCCACGAGGGACGGTCGTACATGTACATGGAGACCTTGACGTCCTTCGCGTACTTCTTGCAGGCGGGCAGATCCTCGATCTCCTTCAGGCAGGACTTGTAGGTCTCGCCGGCCGTCATGCGGCGGTCGATGGAGATGGAGCAGGAGTCGGCGACAGCGCAGCGGCTGGGGCTGGTATAGAAGATCTGGCTGGTGGTGCAGGTGCCGCGGCCGAGGAAGCGTGCATCTTCCCAGTGCTCGGGGTTGTACTTCGGGTCGAGCATCTTGACGAGGCCCTTGACCTCCTTGTCGTCGCCCGCGTCGTTCTCATTGAGGTCGCGGACGTTCAGGATGACTTCCGCCATCTTGTGGATCGCGTTGTCGCCGCGCTCCGGCGCGGAGCCGTGGCAGGAAACACCGTGCATGTCGACGCGGATCTCCATCCGGCCGCGATGGCCGCGATAGATGCCGCCGTCGGTCGGTTCGGTGGAGATGACGAACTCGATCTTGCTGCGCGCGTCTTCGGGTCCGTTGAAGTATTCGTTGACGATGGACTGCCAGCACATGCCGTCGCAGTCCTCTTCCTGCACGGAGCCGACGACCATGATCTTGTAGCCCTCGGGGATGAGGCCCTGTTCCTTCATGATCTTGACGCCGTAGGTGGCAGCAGCCATGCCGCCCTCCTGGTCGGAGGCGCCGCGGCCATAGATGATATCGTCGGTCTCATAGCCCTCGTAGGGGTCGTTCGTCCAGTTTTCGCGGTTGCCGATGCCGACGGTGTCGATGTGGGAGTCGATGGCGATGATCTTCTCGCCCTCGCCCATCCAGCCGATGACGTTGCCGAGCTTGTCGAATTCGACCTTGTCATAGCCGAGCTTGGTCATTTCCTCGGCGATGCGGCGGACGACGCCCTCTTCCTCGCAGGACTCCGACGGGATCCGGATCATGTCCCGCAGGAACTTTGCCATGTCGGCCTTGTAGCCCTCGGCAGCCTTCTTAATCTGGTCATAATTCATAAACCTGCACCCTCCTGGTTTTTCATTATGTTCATATTGACTGCAAATCGCAGTTTCTGACTCCATCATACCACAACTTCTACCATTGTCAAACAAAATTTTTGATAACCTGAATTTTTTTCAGAAAAGGCATTGATTTCTGCAAAAACTGTGATATGATGGAATCACGAAACGGAAGAAACGGAGGTGTGATATGCTGAGCCAGCAGAGCATGGATGCGCTGAAGCAGATCGCCAGAGGCATTGCATTGCAGTTCGGGCCGAACTGTGAGGTGGTCATCCATGAAATTTCGGACAAGAGCGCCTATTCCTCCATCGTCGCCATTGAAAACGGTCATGTGACCGGGCGCAAGGTGGGCGACGGGCCGTCGCACGTGGTGCTCGAGCAGCTGGGCCACGAGGACGACAATGTCTGCGACCAGTTCGGCTATCTGACACGCACGAAGGACGGAAAGATCCTCAAATCCACGTCCGTCTATATCCGCGATGAGACCGGAAAGGTCGCCGCGATCCTCGGCATCAACTATGACATCTCCATGATGCAGATGCTGGACAGCGCGCTGCACGCCTTCCTCACGCCGGATCAGCCCGAGCAGAAAGAGCCCGAGCGCATCACGCTCAATGTGGCCGACCTGCTCGACGATCTCATCCGGCAGGCCGACGAGCTCGTCGGCAAGCCCGTGGCCCTGATGACCAAGGACGACAAAGTCAAGGCCATCCGGTACCTCAACAGCACCGGCGCGCTGCTCATCACGAAATCCGGTGATAAGATCGCCAAACATTTCAGTATTTCCAAGTACACGCTGTATTCTTATTTAGACACAAGTAAAACAGGAGGAGCTTGACAAATGGGTAAAATCGATCTGACCATCAACAAAGAGGGCCTTGCGCATAACATCAAGAAGGCCAAGGAAAACGGCATCATCATCCCGACCATCGCGGAGATGCAGCATCCGGAGACCATCCCGGAAAAGATCCAGGAAAAGCTGAAGTCCGTCGGCATGTGGGACGTGAACCCGCTGAACCTGTTCCGCATCACGTGGAAGAACCAGCCCAAGGTCGAGGGCGCGCTGTTTCAGGCCGTCCCGAACTATGTGGAGATCCCTTCCGTCCTGTCCGGCGTGCCTTGCCGTATCATCGCGATGGCCGGCAAGTGGTTCCCCACCGGCTGCCATAAGGTCGGCGCTTCGTTCGGCTGCCTCGCCCCGCGCCTTGTCACCGGCCAGTTCGACGTCGACAAGCACAAGGCCGTCTGGCCCTCCACCGGCAACTACTGCCGCGGCGGCGCGTTCAACTCCCGCCTGCTCGGCGCGCAGGGCGTCGCCATTCTCCCGGCCGAGATGAGCCAGGAGCGCTTTGAGTGGCTGCACTCCATCGGCGCAGAAGTCATCGCCACGCCGGGCTGCGAGTCCAACGTCAAGGAGATCTTCGACAAGACCAACGAGCTCAAGCAGGATCCGCAGTACATGATCTTCAACCAGTTCGAAGAGATGGGCAACCCGCTGTGGCACTACAACGTCACCGGCAACGCGCTGGCCGACCTCTATGAGGCTGTCAAGCGTCCGGGCGACCGCTTTGCAGGCGCCTGCTTCACCTCCGGTTCCGCGGGCACCATGTCCTCCGGCGACCGTCTGAAGGAGCTCTATCCGAGCCTGAAGCTCGGCGTGGGCGAAGCCCTGCAGTGCCCGACCATCCTCGAGAACGGCTTCGGCGGCCACCGCATCGAAGGCATCGGCGACAAGCACATCCCCTGGATCCACAACGTCAAGAACACCGACATGGTCATCGACATCGACGACGAAGACTCCCAGCGTCTGCTCCGCCTGTTCAACACGAAGGACGGCCAGGCCTACCTGAAGGAAGAGCTCGGCCTCGACGACGAGCTGATCGAGAAGCTGACCTGGCTCGGCATCTCCGGCATTGCGAACGTCCTCTGCTGCATCAAGATGGCGAAGTACTACGAGCTGACCGAGCACGACGTCGTCGGCACCGTCCTGACCGACTCCGCCGTCATGTACGGCAGCCGCATCGAGGAGCTGAACCAGATGCACGGCGCGTACAGCCGCAATGAGGCCGTCCTCGATCACAACATCCACATGCTCGGCCTCAAGACCGACAACATGATGGAGCTGAACTATGTGCAGCGCAAGCGCGTCCACAACCTGAAGTACTACACCTGGGTCGAGCAGCAGGGCAAGACCAGTGAAGAGCTCAACGCCCTCTGGTACGACGTGGAAGGCACATGGGATGCCGTCCATGCCCAGGCGAAGGATCTCGATGCCCTCATCAACGAGTTCAACGAGGAGACCGGCCTGCTCAAGAGCCTGTAAGCCGGATGGACCAGGTACGACGGAAAAGGATTCGCCTGCCCGCCTCGAATTATGAGGCAGGATGGTACTTCGTGACCATCTGTACCGATCATCGTATGAACTTTCTTGCAAACGTAACACCTATTGTAGGGGCGGACGACTCTGTCCGCCCTTGCGTAGCATTAGAGGGATATACATCCCGATTAACTCCGATTGGACTTGCGGTCAGAGAATGTCTGGAACGTCTGACAGATGCCGTGCATGGTGTCGTGGTAGATAAGTATATCATTATGCCAAATCATGTGCATGCAATTATTTGTTTAAGTGCCGGAACGGGCGGACAGAGTCGTCCGCCCCTACAAGGAGTCATACAAAGATTCAAGTCTATTTCAACACGCCAAGGCTGGAAGCATGGCGTAAAAAAACTCTGGCAGCGTTCCTTTTTTGATCATGTGATCCGCTGTGAGGAAGAATATCACCGAATCTGGCAATACATCGACGACAATCCCGCCAAGTGGGCGGAAGATGAATACTATTCTGCGGAATAAGGAGCACATATTATGCTGAAAAACGTCAAATGCGCCCGCTGCGTCAA